>JALWKB010000159.1 GCA_026996805.1 Saprospiraceae bacterium
TTTGTCGATGGCAGCAGTGCGGAGTACGATGTGGTGGTGATGGCTACGGGGTATGTCCTTTCTTTTCCGTTTTTTGATCGACAGATGGTATCTACGTTTTACAAGGAAGATGGCATTTACTTGTACCGATTGATCTTTCATCCGCAATATGAGGACTTGTTTTTTGTGGGGCTCATTCAGCCCGACGGCAATCTCTGGATTTTGTCGGAGTTGCAGGCCAAGTTGATTGCGCGCAAGCTCACGGGGGCGTACTCTTTGCCTTCGGATGTGGAGGAGCAGGTGCGCAGGGAGGTGGAGGCGCGTCGGAGGAAATACATCAGCTCGCGGCGTCATCTCATCGAGGTGGATCTCTATCGGTATCGCCGGGCTCTGCTCAAATCGCTGCGCTCATGAGTGGTAGGGATACGGTCGTATGTATTACGGGGTGTGGTAGTGGCATTGGCCGGCACTTAGCGGAGTGTTTTTATCGGCGCGGATACTGTGTCGTGTGTACGGATCGCATGATGGAGCGCTTGCACTATGCCACGGATTGGAATCATGCGCGCGTGATCGTCGAGGCCTTGGATGTGACGCGGCGGCAGGATTGGCAGCGGTGTATGAAGCTGATAGACGAGCGTTGGGGGCGGTTGGACGTGTTGATCAACAATGCTGGTGTGTTGGATACGGATTACTTTCATGAAATAGTGGATTTGGATGTGGTCGACATGCAGATCGATGTCAATCTCAAGGGTCCCATCTATGGGATGCATTATGCCTTAGCTCTGTTGCGGAAGAGCCCTTCACCAGTGGTCATCAACATTTCGTCGTTGGCGGGGGTGGCTCCCATACCAGGCATGAGCATCTATACGGCATCCAAGTACGGACTGCGTGGGTTTACCTTAGCGGTGGCTACGGAATTGGAGCGCTTGGGCATACGGGTGTACAATGTCTCTCCGGATGCGGTGCGCACACCGTTGATTGAGGGGGTGCGTCACAAGGCGGCGAGCAATTTGCTCTTTTCTGGAGTGTTGTTGAGCGTTGAAGATGTTGAGCGCGTGGTTTTTCGCCTTTTGCGGGGGCCTCGGCGTCGGGAGGTGCTCTTGCCGTGGTGGCGTGCCTTGCTTGCACATTTTGCCAATTGCTTTCCGTATTGGTCGAAGGGCATTGCCCGACTCTTAGATGCCAAGGGTGACAAAAAGCGCAAGCAGCTGTCCGCTC
The DNA here is from genome assembly GCA_026996805.1 of Saprospiraceae bacterium. Lineage (GTDB taxonomy): Bacteria > Bacteroidota > Bacteroidia > Chitinophagales > Saprospiraceae > S141-43. The sequence goes on from JALWKB010000159.1 coordinate 1,198, forward strand.
GGAACGGGGACCATTAGAGGTATGGGCGCCAACGATTTCATACCACAGTCAATGGAGTGCAGCACTTCGAGATGGATGGGGCAGTTGTCGGTTGGTTAGTATGAAATGGTGCGCCAAAGTCCGGATGGGGAGGTTGGAATAGCTAAGTGGGGGGGTCAGGCGAGGGATTGAGCGATTTGGTGGGCACGTTGGGTGATGGCGGTGGGATCGTGGCCGAGCATGCACTGGAAGCTGCCGTTGGGGCATCGGGGGTAGCCGAGCTTGGAGCAAGGGCGGCAGGACAGTCCGTGCACTTCGAAATGGGCGTGGGGGACGGGGGTGTTGCCGTAATAGGGGCCCATGCCTAAGGCGGGCACGGTGCTGCCCCAGATGACGAGTACGGGTTTTTTGAGCGCGGTGGCGATATGCATCATGCCCGTATCGGGGGTGATGAGTAGTTTGGATTGGGAGATGAGTACGGCGGATTGGCGAATGCTGCACTTGCCACACATGTTGAGCACATCCCTTTTGCCGCTGGTTTCGATCATCTGCTGGGCGTCTTTCCAGTCTTTGACGCCGCCTACGATGACGGCAGGCAGTTGGAGCTTAGAGAGGATGGCGCTACCGAGCTCGACGGGAATGGACTTGGTGCGGTGGGCAGAGCCGATGGCCAAGGTGATGTACTGTTTGGGGAGTTGGTGCCGCATTTTCTGCCAGAAGTTCTTTTCGCTGTCGAGGAAGATGTCGAGGCCGAGTCCGTCGTCTACGACGCCGAAGGGGCGAGCGGTTTCGAGGTAGCGCTTGACGATATGATCACCGTTGGGCATGAGGTTGATTTTAAAATTGGTCAGAATCCATTTGCGCAGGTTGTGCTTGCGCAGACGACGGACAGGAGCTTGTAGGCGATAGGTGAGCCGACGACTGCGGAAGTTGTTTTGCAGATCGACGATGGCATCGTATTGGCGATAGAAATTGACCAACAGGTCCATCTGTCGCGAAGGGGTGTAGTACCACAGATGGTTGATGTACGGATTGTCGAGGAGTAGCTCCGAATAGCACGGCTTGACGACGAAGTCGACGGTGTATCCCGCTTTGTAGGCGCATCGAATGACGGGCGTGGTCAGTATCACGTCGCCAATGGAGCTGAAGCGTATGATGAGCATGCGCTTTCGCGTCTTCATTGGCCGAGGGGTTTGGTGTGGACATCGATTGTGCCGTGGTGTTGGTTAGAGCATCGAAATACGCGGGGCCTCCGTCGAGAAAGCATCTCGCTCGTGTCTTGATCTTTCGTCAAGGGATAGTATAACATAGGCGCATTGTACGGGGCGTTTTGTTGAGCCATGGGAAATAGACGCCCATTATTGAAAGTATGGTCGCCGAACGATTGGATGTGTAGCTGGCTGCAATTGGTGGCATGGTGCCCATCGTGTACGATTTGGGTTTCGTGGGTAGTAGAATACCAATCGTCGGATGTGGTCGGCAGCAGGGATATATGTAGTATCTCCTCTGGAAGGCTCTGTCGTAGATGGATACTATCGAGTGTCATGGCCGATGTGCTGAGGTCATGTGGTAATAGTTGTAACAATCGATAGTTGTAGAGTGTTTGAAGAGTTGCGGTTTTTGCCAAAAGTGGCCATTGCAGAGAGAAGGGATGTTGGTTAGGGTAGGGCTATAAGTGCTGGGGGCATAGTGGTGAACGATTTCATGCAGTTCAAAAATTTTATACAAATACTAAAAATGGTGAAAGAGCAGCCCGAGAGCGATACCTGCAAAGATGAAAAGGGTGACAATGCTATCGGGGTGGTGATGGTCTTCTTGATCGATTTCATACAGAATGGTCGTAGAGATTTGGAGGAGCAGCCCTGTGACGATGGCGAAGAGGTAGAGCTGCCAGTGGTGTGGGAAGCGTTGGGAGAGTAGAGCTCCCAGTGGCGTGCTCAGCGCAAAGATGCTCAAAGCGACGGCAAAGGCGGTGAGGGTCATGGCACTACCGCGCAAGAGTGCGCCTAAGACCAGAGCGGCGGGGATTTTATGCATGATGATAGCCCAGAGAAGGGAAT
>JALWKB010000160.1 GCA_026996805.1 Saprospiraceae bacterium
ACAGGCGAAAAGCGCTACAACCTCCAATTCGACCCCTGGATCGACACCGCCATCCACCTCGTGCGAAACAAGGCCTTGCTGCGTCGACAATTGGCTTCGGATATTCTGCCAGGTGCTAAACGATGAGTCCTCCACTCATACTTTGTATCGATACGGCCACGGATGTGTGCAGTGTGGCGCTGGGGCGTGGAGCTCAGCTCCTTGCATACAGCGATATGCATGAGGGGAGGGCACACGCGAAGTATCTCCCCCGGATGATTGAGGAGGTACTCGAACGCCAACACCTATCCGTAGCCCAACTCGGGGCAGTGTGTGTTGCTGGGGGGCCGGGCAGTTATACAGGCCTGCGTGTCGGTGTAGCCACGGCCAAGGGGCTCTGCCATGTGGCCCAAATCCCCTTAATCGAAGTCAGCACCCTGCTCGCGTTGGCCGATGCAGCCCGTGCTGTGGTGGAGGCCGATTACTACCTGTCTTTGCTGGATGCGCGCCGTATGGAAGTATACAGCTGCGTCGTCGACCGCGAAGGTAGGATACTGCGACCGTTTTGTGCCGAACAGCTCCATGCGGACAGCTATCGCGCGTTGACCGAAGGAGAAAAAACCGTCGCGGTCGTCGGTACGGGAGCGGAAAAATTTCGAAATACTCTGGGCACAAACACCGCTTTTGTCTTTCCCGATATCGCAGTGTCGGCGCGCCACATGTTGGCCAGGGCATATGAACGATTTCAGGCCGCGCATTTTGAGGATTTACTCCGATTTGAGCCGCGCTATTTGAAGCCGCCGAACATTACCCGCCCAAAAAAGTTTATCCTTTAATAGGGTGCAAATCAACAAATTACGTATTAAGAAAAGGCCTAAGTGAAAAAAATTTTGCCGCAGTCCTCCCCGAAACCCCAATCTGGTATGCTTTTGGATTAACAAGGGATGTACTTCGGGAATTCAAATGACTGGCATATGAAAAGAAAAAAGAACGAGACCGTATTTTTGAAAAGGGGGGGACAGACATTGCCATTGGACTATCAAAAACTGCGCAAGGCTGCCCTGGTATTGCGCGCACTCAATCATAAGCTGCGACGACGCATCATCGAGCTCCTCGAAAGCGAAGGACCTCTCACCGTGACCGACATCTACATCAAATTGCGTCTGGAGCAGTCCGTCGCATCCCAGCATCTCGCCATCATTCGACGGGTCAAGGTCGTCAATACCAAGCGCGACGGCAAGTACATCTACTATTCCCTCAACCGAGAGCGCATCGAACAAATTGCCGATTTAGTAGCCAAATTGGCCGGCGGAGACGAAGAAGAATGAGCCTTGGAATGTGCAATTATTTGTTAACGAATTTAAATTATTCGATGATAAACGACCGGGCGACTGCGAAATTTTACCCCTTTTTCCTCTACACATTATAAAAATATCGAATACATCATTTGGTCGCACTCTGGAAGTGCGCGTATCTTTGCAACCGAGGTCTTGGTTTTAGAACGGGTTCTCAAAATAAGAAAACTGTATGAGCACGAAGACTACGGTTGCACAGAGGCTGGAAAAGCTCGAATATGCGGAGGCATTGATGCGGGCGTTGGCACATCGGTTGCGGATCCAAATTCTCGAATTCATTCACAAGGAGGGACAAACACACGTTCAAAAAATATATCGAACACTCGATCTCGAACAATCCATCACCTCTCAGCACCTTGCCATCATGCGAAAGGTCGGCCTTTTGCATTGCAGAAAAGAGGGCAAGTTTAAATACTACTCGGTCAATTACGATTTGATCGAGCGCGCCGTCCTCGCCGTCGATGAGTTTGTCGAACGCGAGGAAAAGTGGATGAAAAGCCAGCAACGGACACCTCAGAATTTTTAGGTGCTGTATAAAATAGTACTTCCCACCCCCGTAGTCAAATACCAAGTGGCGGCTATGTCGAGTGTGGTCTGTCGATGGGATCGACCTAAATGGGTATCTTTGGCCAAAGGTGCGGGAAAATCACATGGGCATGAGCAGTAGACACCAGGGAGGATGGAATCCCGATCGCAACGAAGATGAAATGCGTTTGCTCATCTCTCAGCGCAATCGCCTCGCAGAGCAAATCGAACGAGGTGGAGGGCCCAAACGCATTGCGAAGCTCCACGAAGAGGGAAAGATGACGGCTCGGGAGCGCATTGATTACCTTTTGGATGCGGATGCTCCGCAATTTGAATTGGGGACATTTGCTGGGTATGAAATGTATGAGGAATACGGTGGATGTCCAGCGGGCGGTGTCGTCGTCAAACTCGGCTACATCGCCGGCAGGCTGGTGATCGTCGTGGCCAATGATGCGACGGTCAAGGCGGGAGCGTGGTTTCCCATTACGGCCAAAAAAAACCTGCGCGCCCAGGAAATCGCCATGGAAAACCACATTCCCATCATCTATCTCGTCGACAGTGCCGGGGTCTTTCTACCCTTACAAGATGAAGTTTTTCCCGACAAGGAGCACTTCGGACGCATCTTTCGCAACAACGCCGTGATGTCGGCTAAGGGCATTCCTCAGATTGCTGCCATCATGGGCAGCTGTGTAGCCGGAGGCGCGTATCTCCCCATCATGTCCGACGAATCCCTCATCGTCGAAGGCACGGGCTCGATCTTTCTCGCTGGTCCGCATCTCGTGCGCGCCGCCATCGGCGAAGTCGTCGACAAAGAGACGCTCGGCGGCGCATACACCCAGACGGCCATCTCAGGCATCGTAGACTACCGCGTGAAGAGCGATACGGAGGCGCTCGACCTGATCAAAAAACTCGTCTCTCAGCTAGGACATCCCACCCGGGCGGGCATCGATCGCATTGAGCCCAGGCCCCCGCGTGTGGGGGCGGATGAAATCTTGCGCCGCTTTCCGGTCAGTCGCATCGTGCCCTATTCGATGGAAGAGGTGTTGGAGTGCATTGTCGACGACTCGGAGTGGATTCCTTACAAGGAAGATTACGGCAAGACCATCCTCTGTGCCTTTGCGCGCATCGATGGCTGGGCAGTGGGGATTGTGGCCAACGATCGACGCGTGGTCAAGACGGCTAAGGGCAAGCTCCAAGTGGGCGGTGTGATCTATTCCGATTCGGCCGATAAGGCAGCGCGCTTCGTCCTATTGTGCAACCAAAAGCGCATACCGTTGGTCTTCTTCCACGACGTGACGGGCTTTATGGTGGGCAAGGATTCCGAACACGGCGGTATCATCAAGGACGGCGCCAAACTCGTCAATGCCGTGGCCAACTCTACCGTGCCGAAGATCAGCATCGTGGTGGGTAGCTCGTACGGTGCGGGCAACTACGCCATGTGTGGTCGCGCCTATGATCCACGACTTATGATGGCCTGGCCCACCGCCCGCATTGCCGTCATGGGCGGAGAACAAGCCGCAAAAGTGCTCACCCAAATCCAAATTCAAAACCTCAAAAAACAGGGCATCCAGCCCGACGAACGACAACAACAGCAAATCTTCGAAGAAATCGCCCAGCGCTACGAAAAACAAACCTCCCCCTATTACGCCGCAGCCCGACTGTGGGTCGACGAAATCATCGACCCACGCCTCACACGTCAGTACATCTCCATGGCTATTGAAATGGCCAACCACCGCCCCATCGAACAGTTTTCTACGGGAGTTCTGCAGACTTGAATGTACTATTTTAGCATTTTTACCCTTCGACTTCAAAGATTTCATCAAAAACTGTATCTTTGCTGTAATATGGCGAGCGAAGACAAATTGAATGAGGAAGATATGACTGAGCGAAGACAGAGGAAAGTGGTATTTACTGTGCGCGTGCATGCGGGACCGAGGCGGACCTATTTCATAGATATCGTAGAATCCCAAACGGGAGAGTATTACGTGAGCATCAATGAGTCCTCACAGCGCTTAGCGCGCAGTGGGCGACGCCATCGCATCAATATCTACAAGGAGGATATCTCCCGTTTTATCAAAGGACTTCAAAGGGCCTACGAAAAGCTCAAAGATGATCTAATGCCCGACTACGACTTTGAGCGCTTCGACAGAATCGAAGAGGAGCGACGACTGCGACGCCTCAAAGCAATCGAAGAAGGGCCCTTCGACGTGACCGATTACACCAAGCCCTTAGACCTTGACCTTGATGACTCCCCCGCCGACGAACCGGCCACTACTGAGGAAGAGGCAGCCTCCGATGAGGTGAGCGAGTCGGATGAGCAAGCGACAGAACCCAGCGAAGAGGAAGAAGAAGAGGATATGAGCTGGTAACCTGGTGTGCCAATAGCGCCCTTTCAACGATTTTATACATCTCAGTGCTATTATCCTCTGTATGAAATGGTCGATGCTTGCCTGCAGTTACAGGCTCTTTTCAGTGGTGTGATACCTTCAGCACTCCGTCATCCCATACACAAAGGTATGCCCAATGTGGAGGCTCTATAGGTTAAGGCCATAGCTTTTCGGGATAGACGCCCGACTCGATGAGGGCACGTATGCGTTGGAGCACGTGTGGCTTGTCTTCGCGGTAGGTCACGCCAAACCATTCTGCCTGGGGGGAGCGCAAAACGTCGACGACGGCCTCTCTTTCGCGTATGAGGCGCATGATCACGTCGGGGATATAGATTTCGGCATTGGCGTCGTTGCCGTGTTGGCGGAGGAAGTCCACCAGGTAATCCTTCAAGGGAGGAAAGATCGAAGGGCTCAACCCCCAGAAGTTCATTGAGGTATACGTGTCTTCCTCAATTTCGATGATGTGCTTGCCGTCGACGATGCCGCGTATGGTCCCATCGGGCTGACGCTCGATGTTTTTGCACTCGGTCACGCTGAGCAACTGGTCTTGGTCATTGATCTGGCAGATTCCTCTGTTGACCGTGCCGTGGGGCGAGAGGGTGTGTTGGAGGGGATAGACCACTGTGCCGTAGCGGTATTGGTCGGTGGGCAGGTGTGTCAGATAGTCGTACATCAACACGAAGGCCTCCCTGCCGTAATAATCGTCGGCATTGATGACGGCGAAGGGCTCGCGTACTACTTGGCGTACGCTCCACACCGCATGGGCGGTACCCCACGGCTTTTGGCGTTCGGGTGGTGGGGCGAAGCCTTCGGGGAGGTCGTCGAGACGTTGGTCGACGTAATGGGTGACGATGTGTTTGGGCAGTTTGCCGTCGAAGTGCTCCTGAAAGGCAGTGTGAAAATCCTCGCGGATGATGAAGACGATTTTCTTAAACCCGGCCTGTAGCGCGTCGTAGAGGGCGTAATCGATGAGGGTTTCGCCGTTGGGGCCGATGTCGTCCATTTGTTTGAGTCCCTTATAGCGCGAGCCCATGCCGGCGGCCAGTACTACGAGAGAAGGGTCCTGCATGCTCCATCCAATTTGCTGCAAAATTAGCCCTTTGTATCGTACGTAGCGCCGTGGCTGGATACATTTGTGGCAATGATGGGGTGTGTGTTATCGCAGTCTGTGCATATTGGTCTATCTTCGCGGGCGGAAAACCACCTCTGATGGAGGCAAAGCACATTGTTTTACCGACGTCTCATATACTCATGGTCAAGCCGGCGCGCTTTGGCATCAATGCCGATACGCTTGAAGACAATGCTTTTATTCACACTGCTGCGGATGAATCGGCGGCGATACACGAGCGCGCAGCGGCTGAATTTGATCGAATGGTGCAGGCATTGAGGGAGCGCGGTATTCATGTCGAAGTGTTTGAAGATGTCGATGGAGCCGGCTCGCCCGATGCCGTTTTTCCGAACAATTGGGTGAGCTTTCATGCCGACGGTACGGTCGTATTGTATCCGATGATGTCGCCCATCCGTCGTCGGGAGCGCCGAGCGGATATCCTTCAACGGCTAAAGGAGCGCTACGACATTCGGCGCACGATCCACTTAGAGCACTTTGAGCGGGCTGGAAAATACCTCGAGGGCACGGGGAGCATGGTCTTGGATCGTACCAACAAGATCGCCTTTGCAGCAATTAGTCGACGCACGCATCCCGATGTATTGCGGCACTTTGCCGAAATCATGGATTATGAGGTGCAGCTCTTTCGGTCGCAGGACCGGCAGGGACGACCGATTTACCACACCAATGTGTTGATGGCCATAGGGTCGGACTTCGTCGTGGTGTGTAGTCAGTGCATTGTTGATCGTCAAGAGCGCGAGCGCATCCTCACCCGTATTGAACAGACGGGCCGGGAGGTCGTCGATATCGATTTTGACCAGCTCGAGCACTTCGTGGGCAATGTCATTGAGTTGCGATCGACCGATGGAACGCACTATTTGGTATTGTCTCAGACAGCGCTGCGACATTTGAAGCCCGTACAGCGAGAGGTATTTGAGCGCGGTGGTCGACAGCTCCTACCCGTCGATATTGGCGCGATTGAGGCCGTAGGTGGCGGCAGTGCGCGTTGCATGATCGCGGAAATCTTTTGCCAGCCAACGATTTAATACCCCAACTCGGTAAGCCCCAAAAAAAATGCCCACACCTGCATTGCAGGTGCGGGCACCACTGTTATGTTGTCTTAACTCAAAAAAACAGGAAATAGCTCCCGCTAACTCTTAGAAGTCTACTCGTACGAAGGCATTCCAGGTCAATCCGTTGTGGTTGATGACGCCGTAGGGATCGGTTTGGACGATGACGGTCTGCTTGTTTTCGACGTTGTAGACGTTGAGTCGGAAGGTGATGGGATATTGGCCGAGCTGCATTTTGTACCCCAATCCGGCGTCGATCATGTAGTAGGGATCGAGTACACCGATGTCTTCACGGATGATGATATCTCGGCTGGATGCGCCGTCTCTGCGGTAGATTTTAGCGTAGTAGTTGAAGTCGAGGTCGAACATGAGGTTTTTGATGGGCTCGATGCGGATGGAGCTACCGAATTGTTGTTGTGGTGCATTGGGTACGTGGACGTTGGTCAGGTCGGCGCCTTCGTCTTCGGCGATGACTTCACCGGTGTCGTCGTTGTAGGCGGTCACTTTGCGGATTTTGAGATAGCGCCAATCGCCGATGGAGGTATAGGCTCTCCACGTCAGCATGTCGGTTTTGAGAGCGATGTCGAATTCGACGCCTTTGTGGTGTTGGCCGATACCTGTTTCGACGTTGCGCTGGGTAAAGTCATCGGATTCGTCGTCGGGCGTACCGTTGTCGTTGGTGAAGATGCGGATGTAGGTGCGGTTGCCCCATCGGGTGGAGTAGAAGTTGAGGTTGGCGCGGAGGAACGAGCCCATGCGGAATTTATAGCCTGCTTCGAAACCGAGGATTTCTTCGTTTTCGACGCTGGGCAAGTGCTCGTTCGAATAGCGCACATCTTTGTAGATATTGTCCGAAAACGGCTGGCGCGAGTAATATCCCGTGTTGAAGAACACGGTGTGGTTGTCCATCACGGTGTACGAGGCGCCGGTTTTGATGTTGAAGCCGGGGCGGTTGACTTTTTCGGACTTTTCGTTGGAGGTCCATCGGCCTTGGCGCTGATAGGATTGATTGGACAGTGCGCCTTGGACGAAGGTGGTGAATGGTCCCTGGACGTACTCGACCTGACCGAAGACGCCTTGGTAATTGATGGTTTCGGAGTAGTCGTAGGCGATGCGTTCTTCGGGTTTGGCGTATTTGAAGACGGTGGTCCAGGGATTGGGATCAAAGGTAGCATTTACGACGTAGTCGGAGGGTCGGCTGTAATGGCGGTAGGAGTCATTCCAGCCTTGCAAGCCGAATAGGTTGACCAGCTGGCGGAAGTGGTCGCCGGTGTACCAACGGAAGTCCCAGCCGAGGCTCAAGCTGATGTTGTCGTTGAGCTGGCGCTCGTAGTTGGTGACATTGCCGTACCACTGATGGTTGTTCATGGAGGCGCGCAGTGCGTAGTTTTCACGAAATGTACCTATGCCGTCGCTATCCTGTTCGTTGTTTTTGCGGATGGCGGCGAAGTCGACTTGTCCATCGGCGGTACGTACGCGCTTTCTTCCGTAGGGACCTGTACCGCCACCGCGGCCGAAGGATGCATAGAGTACGGAAGAGAGCTTGGAGATTTCGTCGATGGTCCAATCCCAGCTCAAGTTGATGATGGGTTTGTGGTAGAAATTGAGGCGCTCGGTCATGAGTATGGAGTCGCCATCGACGTAATCATAGCCCCAGTGTTGGTTGAAGCGCGGATTTTCGCGGATGGTGGATTCCTTTTGGGACCATCGCTGGCCGTGGTACTGGGGAGCTCCGGTGATGAGGAAGTTGACGGAGTGATTGGCGGCGGGTTTGTAGCCGACGCTGAAGAAGTAGTTTTGTCCGCTTCCCCAGGTGCCATCGGGCCATTTGCGGTCGCCTTGCCAGTGGTCTAAGAGGAAAGATACGGCCCATTTGTTGTTGATGAGACCTGTGTTGTAGGCCACGGTTCCCTTGATGTAGTTGTCGTTGCCGAGCATAAAACGGACGAAGCCGCCTTTTTTGTTTTCGATGGTCTTGGTGACGATGTTGACCGTACCACCTACGGACGAGATGGCGAGTTTGGAGCTTCCGAGGCCGCGTTGTACTTGTACGAGCGTGGCGATATCGGACATTCCTGCCCAGTTGGACCAGTACATCTTACCGTCTTCCATGCCGTTGATGGGTTGGCCGTTGAGGAGGAAGGCCGTGTTGACCTGATCAAAACCGCGCAGGTACATGCGTGAATCACCAAAGCCCGTCTGGTGGGACACATATACCGATGGCGTGTTTTTCATCACTTCGGGAAACTCGACGTTGCCCACGCTCTTCAGCTGGATTTCCTGAGCGGTGATGGTCGAAACGGCTACGGGAGTACGTCGATCCCGGACGATGTCCATCACACCGGTTACGACGACTTCTTTAAGGCCTACGCCGCCTTCTTCCAGCTCGATGGTGCCGAGGTCGACCATTCCACTCGACGGTATATCGACTTGGATGGTCCGCGTCTGGTATCCGAGGTAGGAGATTTCAAGGGTTTGAGCACCACTCGGAACGTCTTTTAGGCTAAACATGCCGTCTACATCGGTCACTGTACCCTTGTTCGTGCCGGCCAACAGAACCGAAGCACCGATCAGAGGTTCGTCTGTGGAAGCGCTTACTACTTTACCCTTAAGGGTAGCTTGGCCCCAGAGGAGCCCCGTGCTGCAAGCCAATGCGACAAACGCTGTCATTAGTCTCTTCATAACTTGGTTATTTTGGTTAGTTGGTTCGTCTAAGACCCTGAGTTATCGGGGGCAAAATAACGTAGTTTTTCATATATGTAGAAATATTTTATATAAAAAATTTCTCATGTCTGCCGACCCAAGGGGATATGGCCAATCGGATGAGACGTGTTACGAGGCCGTTTTGAGGGCTCTGTATGAAATTGTAGACGCAATACGTATTTATGGGGGATGTCTTTGGCTGATGGAGCATCTTGGGGCAACAGCGCATGACATAACTACTACGCGAGGGGCATCGCGCCTGGCATACTGGATGTGGGTTTACACTTGTGTGTTTCGAGAGTCGACCTCAGAAGGGCAATAGGGCGCGCAGGCCATCGATGTGTGTCGAGAAATCACTAGGACAACCCACACCGCGGTTACATGCAGACAGAAGTACTACTGCTACGGCCATCATTGCTATCCGCTTCCACATGCGCTTTTTCATAGGACGATTGGTTTAAAATTTCAACGATGTGAAGGCTTTTTACTGTATACAAAGATCCCACATTCTGGAATATTGACCAAATTTGTGCTCAGATTTTTTGCACATGCGATGGAAGAAAGTGGAGTGGTTTTGGCTTTATGGCTTTCCTTTAGCAGTATTGCGGTTGCTACTATTTTATGGGTGGATTGCTGCAATCTTTTATCCGACGTACTTATGGCATCAGTTGCGTCCCCTGTCGATGCGTCAGCGGATACGGATGCGGAGGTTGTGTTTGCGCTTTGGGATGTGGATTTTGGGCTTTCGGGTGCGTCGGAGTGGCATGTCGGTAGAGCGTGCCAACAGTTTGGAGGGTGCGCTGTTTGTGTGTAATCACCGCAGCTGGTCGGATCCGATGTTGGCGTTGATTTACTTAGATGCGATACCTGTGAGCAAGGCGGAGGTGCGTGACTATCCTGTCATCGGCAAGGGTATGGAATTTGCGGGCATTCTATATTTGCGTCGTCGCGTGGTGGCCTCGCTCAAGGAGGTGCGCCATTCGATTTACGAGTACTTGCGGAAGGGTGGAAGTATCTTACTCTTTCCCGAGGGGACGACGTATACGGGGGAGTTGACGCGCGCATTCAAGAAAGGGGCTTTCGAAGAGGCAGCACGTGCAGGGGGCAAGGTCTGTCCGATGGTGATCGAATACCGCGACCGCCATGCCAATTACTGGGACGTGCGTCCCCTGTGGAAGCAGTTTGTCTTACAGTGTGGCAAATGGCGCAATCCCTGTGCGATGTGGATCGGCGAGCCCCTCGAAAGCGAAGATGCGCAGCTGTTGCGGGCAAGTGCCAAGGGCATCATCGACCAAAAGATACGCGAAATACACCTCCATCCCGATCGCTTCTTTCCCTCTTGAGGTATGAAAGGGTTGGCCTCTTTCGCATTGCCTCGACCACTTGGGGTGGTGCAATTACTTTTTAGAGGTCTTTTTAGAGGTCAGTTGTAGGCAGCGGGCCTGATTGCGCAAGACGTCGACATAGCGCACGTCGTACTCTTCGTATCCCGTCTCCCAAAACAGTCCGATTTTGTCAATGCCGTGTAGACGCAGGGCGGAAAGTGCATGTTCATTGAGCTGTAGGTCAATCTGGTAATGCGTTGTAGCGCTTAGCGTAGAGGGGGGATAGTTTCTCACGACGGGCAGGTAGATTTTCTCACCATTGAGGAGGATGATGCGGACGAGGTAATTGGTCATGATTCGGCCGTAGTAGGTCTGTGCTTGGGGCACTGCAAAAGCGAAGCGCAGCTGCAGATATGTCTTTGACGATTGCTGGTAGAGGCGCGCGGTGATGGTGAGCAGCGGTGTGGCGGGCAACCACGGTTGGAGTTCGGCGGGGCGGTATTTCAGCAGCGTGTCGAAGGCAAGGGCGCGTTGGATCTTGGGCAGGTCGTTGCTCCAGCGGCAGGGTGGAGCAAAGGATGTGGGATAGCTGTGCGTTTGGGCGCTGAGGGGAAGGGCGATTAGGAGGGTTATTATGAGGGGTATGAAATGGTTCATGAGCATTGATTGGTCTTGGAGGATCGCCAGAGGGGCAATGTCATGCAGTGCGGGCCGCCGCGAGCGCGGGAAAGTTCGCTAGAGGGCAAACTGATGACGGTATTGCGAAGTGTGGAGGGGTCGAGTTGGCCGGAGTTGGTGCGTTCGAGAAATTGCTCGGCGCCTAAGAGCTGGAATCCGTTTTCTTCGAAGAGTTGGAGGGTGTGCGGATTGCGGTCGTAGGCGAGGATGACGCCAGGAGCCATGGCGAAGACGTTGGCGGCGTCGGTCCATTGTTCGCGTTCCTGGAAGGGCGAGATGCCGCGCCCGACGGGCAGGATTTCGATCTGCGGATCGATTTCGCCGTGGAGAAAATCCTTGAAGGAGCCGTAATTGCGCTGCGTGCCTTTTTTGCCGTAGACGACGATGTTGGAGCCAAGGCCTTCGATGACGATGGGCTTGAAGCCGACGAAGCGCTTTTCGTCGATTTGGGTGAGGGTAGTGTCGAAGTGCATGTAGCTGCGCTGAGGAGGGATGGCTACTTTGACGACGTATTCGACGAGCTGGCGGTCAAAGACTTCTCGCTTGAGGGTTTCGAAGCCGTGCAGGTTGGTGCGTTCGCTGATGCCGACGATGAGGTAGTCTTCGTACAAGACCATGATATCACCCCCTTCGAGGGCGACGGGCTGGCCGGTGCGGGAGGGCGGATACTTTTCGATGTTATTGAAGTTGACCATGTGGTCTGCGCGGATCATGTCTTGAAACGACGGGTGATAGCGGAAGAAGAAACGTGTCAGGAGATTTTCGCGCTGGCGCACGGCCCGGCTGGCTTTAGTGATAAAGACGTGGTCTTTGACGACGACGGCGATGTCGCGCGTAAAGACGAAGTTGGGTATGGGGCTAAAGAGGTAGCGATCTTCGGTGGCGAGGTATCCGCTGAGGAGTGTGCGCACGAGTTCTTGATGGGAGAGTGGCCGCAGTTTTTCGATCCATGAGGTGGGGAGTTCTTCAAACTGGAGGATGAGCTGAAGGATTTCCTCTTTGCCCTCATCGGTAGCGTCGAAGGTTTCGACGAGGAGTTGTTCGACTTCGATGACGCCGCCGTCAGCGGTAAATTGCCGCATGACATTGGCGAAGACTTCGTGTTCGCGCTGCATTTGCGGGAGGTAGACGATATCGTCGAAGAGGAGTTTTTCGCTATCTTGAGGTGAGATGCGCTCGATGCCCTGTTCGGGCCGGTGGATGATGACTTTGCGCAAGGGGTTGATTTCCGAATCGACGTAAATCATGATGGAGTGGTTTTACGATTTTATACATTAAACAAAAAGTGGATGATGTCGCCGTCTTGGACGACGTAATCACGGCCTTCGGAGCGCAGTTTGCCGGCTTGACGCACGGCATTTTCGGATCCGTAAGATATAAAATCGCTGTAGGAAATGACTTCGGCGCGGATAAAGCCGCGTTGGAAGTCGGAGTGGATGACGCCGGCGGCGTCGTAGGCAGTGGCGCCACGTGGGACGGTCCATGCGCGCACTTCTTTTTCGCCTGCGGTGAAGAAGGTCAACAGGTCGAGCAGGCGATAGGCCTTGCGGATGAGCTGGTATACGCCGGGTTCGGATAGTCCCATTTCTTTGAGGAAGGCGCGTTTGTCGTCGGGATCGTCGAGGGCGGCGAGTTCGGCTTCGATCTCACCTGCTAAGATGACCATTTCGGCGTCTTGGGATTGTATATACGCTTGGAGGGCGCGGGTGTAGGCATTGCCTGTGGTGACGGAGGTTTCGTCGACGTTGCAGACGTAGAGCACCTTTTTGTCGGTGAGGAGGGACATTTCCTTCAGGAGATCAACGGCGAGTTCTGAGGTGCGTTGAAAGCTGCGCGCTTTATGACCTCGGTTGAGATGATCGAGGAGTTGTTGGGCGATTTGGAGTTTTTGTTTTTCGGTTTTGTCACCGCTCTTAGCGGATTTGCGGAGTTTTTCGATGCGTCTGCTGACGGTCTCGATGTCTTTCATGAGGAGTTCGAAGTCGATGATTTCGACATCGCGGACGGGGTCGACACTACCTTCGACATGGGTGATGTTGGGATCGTC
>JALWKB010000161.1 GCA_026996805.1 Saprospiraceae bacterium
ATCTTGCCGTTGCGGATAAAGGGTTTGAGCGTGCGGTACTGGGTAAAATCGCCGATGGAAGCGTTGCGCTCATGACAGCCCTGATAGGAGCAGGTCAACTCAAAGATGGGGCGTACTTTAAAACTGTCGTTGCTCTCGAAGGTGTAAGGGTGATCGCAGTCGAGAGGCACTGCCTCAACCTGGTCAAAAGTGCAATGGCTCAGTAGGGAGGCAGTGCTTACGAAAGCAATCCCAATGATGGCGCGAAAGATATGGGTCCGTAGTCTGCGCATGCAGGTGGATTAAATCGATATCTCTACGATGGGCAAAAGTAGGAATTGCGGATGAAATGGCTGCGTGCTACGGGGCTTTTTGTTTCACAGAATCAAGTTGTTGGAGTAAGATTTTAATTGACTGCTGTTGGGCTTGGATGGCTTGAAGGGTTTGGCGTTGGTGTTTTTTGTTGATGGGCAGTTCTTCTTTGGCTTCGCGCAGGGTTTGTTCGGCCTGTTGGATGGTGCGGTGGAGCTTGCGCTCGCGCCTTTCGAGTTTCCGCAGTTTGCGCTGTAGGGACTTGAGTTCTTTTTCGGCCGCTTGGATGGTGCGTTTGAGGCGTTCGAGCTCTACCTCTCGTTGGAAGCTCTGTAGAAATTGCACGAAGCGGGAGGCATGGGGCGATTGTTGGTCGATGAAATCTTTGTCGGCATAGGCGAAGGCGATCGCAGCACTATCTTCGGCAATGAAATAGAGATCGATCTTGCTCGAAGGGTGGATGGGAGGAATTTCGGCGTCTTCGAGATAGTATTCGCCGGCTTTTTTGTTGTAACGCACCTTGCCATAGGGGCGTAGATAGGTCTTCCACACGTCGACGATGAGGTCTTTCGGGGCATGGGGAAGAGGGATTTCGACGGCAGGCTGGGGGCCGAAGCTCGTCATGCGCTTGTTGAAGCGCAGAGTATCTTGGCACCACGCGGTAGAACCTGCCAGGGCCAGTGCCATAGCAAAGGCCATGCGGGACAATTTGCTTACAGAGATATGGAATATAGACATGGCGGGAGAAAAAAATTTTCACGAATACACGAGCAAGATAGTGCAAAAAGGCGTATTGTGCGGTAATGGTTGGATACAATTTTTAATACCTCTAATCTTTTGTAGGAGTTTAATGGTCGTGTGATAGTGGAATGTGGTCGAAAATCCCTTCGACAAGTGGCAAAAATGGTGTTCCTTTGAGGATAAAATCGCGGGTACATGCTGGAAGTCGATCGGATTACGAAGACTTTTCGCGGGCACAAGGCACTTGATGCGGTGAGTTTTACGGTGCCGCAGGGCACCATATTTGGCTTGTTGGGCCCGAATGGTGCGGGTAAAACGACCTTGATACGAATCATTACGGGCATTTTTATGCCCGATGCGGGGGATATACGGCTGCACGGTCGTCCAATTGTCGGGATGAGGTATCACAAGATCGGGTATTTGCCCGAGGAGCGAGGGTTATATCGGAAGATGCGTGTGGGGGAGCATTTGATGTATTTGGCGAGGTTGAAGGGGCTGAGTCGCGTAGAGGCGCGTCGCAATTTGCGCTACTGGATGAAGCGCTTAGAGGCCGATGGATGGTGGAATCGCAAGGTGGAAGAGCTGTCGAAGGGCATGCAACAAAAGGTGCAGTTTATTGCTACTGTCGTGACCGAGCCGGAGTTACTCATCTTAGATGAACCCTTTTCTGGGCTGGATCCCGTCAATACCAACCGCATTAAGGAGGAGATCATGCGCTTGAAGGAGCGCGGGGTCACCATTGTATTTTCCACTCACCGCATGGAGCAGGTTGAAGAGATCTGCGAGCGCATAGTGCTCATCCATGAGGGCAAAAAAATTCTCGAAGGCGGCGTGTTGGAGGTGAAAAACCGGTATAAAAAGCACTTGTACCGCATCGTACACGGCGAGGTGTTTTTGCCGTCGGAGGTCGTCGAAAAGCTCCATGTGGTGGAGGAAAAGCCACATGAAGTCGTCGTCAAAGTGGAGGGGGACGATGTGTATTCGATCCTCTCAACCATTGTGGAACATCGGATTCCCATCCGCCGATTTGAGGAAATCTTACCGAGCTTGAATGAAATCTTTATCGAAACGGTCACGCAAAAAGCTGCTACGGCATGAAGAAGATCCTGCTCATCATTTGGAGGGAGTACATTACACGCGTACGTTCGAAGGGGTTTATCTTGTCGACCATAGCGGCTCCGCTGGTCTTTCTCGTCTTAATCGTATTTGCCCTTTGGAGTGCATCTTATGTTGGGGGGGATCATTGGCAGCTGCTTGTTGTCGATGAGTTGGGGGTGGTAGACAGTACCGTTGAGACGGAAAAGTTTACCATGCAGCCGACGGCGGAGCCTCTGGATACGCTCAAGCGCAAAGTGCAGCGCGGCATCATCGATGCGGTGTTGTACCTGCCAAAGCTCGACACACCCCGGATTAAGAAGTACACGGCCTACTTGTTTGCGGACAAGGATCCGGATTTGACTTTGTCCATCGATTTGGAAGTTCGAATAAAAAATTGGATAAAGGAGTACAAGATACAAGCACTCGGCCTCAACCGTCAAATCGTCAACTTGCTCCGTACGGAGGTAGAAGTCGATCCCGAGCCGGTGACGGAGGGCAAGAAGGACAAATCCAGCGTAGCCACGACCATTGCTTCGCTGTTGAGCATGGCCCTTGGCTATATCATCTTCATCGTCATCTTTATGTACGGCAGTATGATCATGATGAGTGTATCGGAGGAGAAGATCAACCGCATTGTAGAGATATTGATTTCGACGGTCAAGCCCTTCCAATTGATGTTGGGTAAGATTGTCGGCGTAGGTGCTGTGGGATTGACGCAGTTACTTATTTGGATTGTGACGATACCTATTATGTTGTTTGGATTGATGATGGTATTGCCGTATTTTGGTATGGAGTTTAGTACCGAGGGGGCATCGACGTTTGCTGCGCCGGAGGTCCACCAAGGTGGGGCAGCGATGGACAATGAGACGATTCAATTGATCATACAGGAGCTCATGGGGCTCAACTGGTGGCTGATCTTGCCGGTGTTTCTGTTTTACTTTTTGGGGGGATATTTCCTTTACGGCACTTTGTTTGCGGCTTTGGGTTCTGCGGTGGGTCAGGAGCATCAGGAAAACAATGCTTTCAGCTTTATCATTGGGCTTCCTGTGATTTTATCGCTGTACTTAGCCATGGCGGTGGTGCGCGAGCCGCACGGCAGTTTGGCCGTGTGGAGCTCGATTTTTCCCCTCTCGGCGCCGGTGATCATGCCGGGTCGCATCGTCTTTGATCCGCCCCTGTGGCAAGTGCTTCTTTCGATGGTGTCGACCGTTTTGGGTATTGTCTTTTTTACATGGGTTTCGGCGCGTATCTATCGCGTTGCTATACTTATGTACGGCAAGAAAGCGAGTATCAAAGAGCTCTGGCGTTGGCTGCGCACTCCGTAAAAACGTCTTGTCGATGCGAAGTAAAGTACGGAAGAGGGTATTGGGTATAAAATGGTGGATCGCCCTTCATGTGGGAGCGGTGCTCATAGGCTGTGCGCCACCGGAGCCGTCGCAGCGCACCTATCGCGAAGATTTTACTGAGCATGAAAAGCAGCTCTTGGCTGCTGCGCGGGCGATTATCGACAGTGCGTATTATGGGACGCTGATCACCCTTCGTGGGGGAGTGCCCAAGGCAAGGGTGATGGAGCCCTTCCGTCCTGACAGTGCGATGGTTGTGTGGATGGGTACCCATCGCCGCACGCGTAAGCTGGATGAAATACGATTTTATCCCATTGGCACCTTGCACTTTTTTGCGCGTCAGCTACCCGCATACGTAAGCCTCTATGGCCGGATGGAGATTGTAGATGATGAGCAGATGAAGGATAGCTTCTGGATGCCGTCTTGGTCGGCCTTTTACCGCACCAAAGGCAATTACGTGCTCTTGCGCTTTGTGCCCGATAGTCTGGAGCTGATCGATGTCAGCCGTGGCTATTCGGGTGATACAGCTACGTGGAGGCCCCATGTCGTTGTTTTGCGAAAGTAGCTTTGCACACCCAAAGAAATGATTGTGCGCCTGCATCGTTACAGATTTAGTATGTTTGCTTGTTGAGACAATCAGGGAGGCGTTGATGCTGTCGGTGGCACAATACATAGCGAGATCGATACTGCGCAGGTATCGAAAGGGATTTAGCCGCTCCTTAGACAGGCCGTACATTGCCCAACAGCGCGTCTTTGGATATTTGATGCGCAAGTTTGAACACACGGAGTTGGGTGCACAATTTCATATCCACGGCAAAATCTCTCCACAGGAGTATGCTGCACGGGTGCCCATCTTTCGGTATGACGATTTCAAGCCCTATATCAAGCGCACGATGGATGGCGAGCAAGGTGTCCTATGGCCTGATCGGATAGTGCTCTTTGCCAAATCGGCCGGTACGACATCGGATCAGAGCAAGTACATCCCGGTGAGCAGGGAATACCTCTGGGGCAATCACCTGATGGGCTCGCGCTTAGCTCTGTCCACTTTACTGTACTATCACCCTGAGGTCAATGCCTTTAGTGGTAAAAATCTCGCCATACCCGGCACGTTTTATCCGTACGAGCCCAATCCGTCTGTTCGCATAGGCGACATATCGGCCATAATGACGTACCACATGCCGCGGGTGGCTCGGTGGTTTTTTACTCCTGACTTTCGCACGGCCTTTATCGAAGACTTTGAGGAAAAGATCGAGCGCACAGCGCATCTGTCGATGCGTCAAAATGTCGTGACCATCAGTGGGGTGCCCACGTGGAATGTCGTGCTCATCCGTCGTGTGCTTGCGCTGAGTGGCAAGCAATATTTGCGGGACGTATGGCCCAATTTTAGGGCATATATCCACGGGGGAGTGCGTTTTGAGCCGTATCGGGAGCAATTTCGGCGATGGATTCCCGAGGGGGATTTTGTCTATCAGGAGGTGTACAATGCCTCGGAGGGATTCATTGCTGTCCAGGATCAGTTTCCGCATCGGGGCATGGCGTTGATGGTTGATCACGGCATATACTACGAATTTGTCCCGCAAGAGCACGTCGACGAAGCTGATCCACCCACGCTGACCCTTGAAGAGGTTGAAGAGGGCAAGAACTACGCCGTAATCATGAGTACGGCGGCGGGATTGTGGAGGTACTGGCTTGGCGATGTGGTGAAGTTTTTGTCTACCCGTCCGCCGCGCATTGAAGTCGTAGGGCGCACCCAGCAGTTTATCAATGTGTTTGGCGAGGAATTGATGGTGGAGAATGCTGAAAAAGCCCTTGCGGCGACATGCGAGGAGACCGGAGCCGTAGTGGCCGAATACACTGCTGGACCGATTTATTTCCGTGAGGGCCAACCGGGCGGCCACGAGTGGATCGTCGAATTCAAAATTCCGCCGTCGGATGTGGAGGATTTCGCCCAAAAGCTCGACGACAATCTGCGGCGCGTCAATTCCGACTACAATGCTAAGCGCGAAGGCGACATGGCCCTAAAGCGATTGAGCCTGACAGCAGCACCGCGTGGCACTTTCCAGCGTTGGTTGAAGTACCGCGGCAAGCTCGGCGCGCAGGCCAAGGTGCCACGCCTGTCCAACGACCGCGCCATCATCGACGACATCCTCAATTTCATCCATGATGAAAAAGCCACCTTCTAAGCATCCCCTACCGCGCAACAGTGCGCTCAAGGCCTTTGTAGCTGATTTGGATGGGGCCCACGACGAAAGTGAGATTCTCGCCATGATAGAGCAGCGCGTACAGGAGTTGCTCGACACCAATTGCGCCCTGCTTTTTTCACATCTGTACCGTATGGACATCGATGAAGGCGTGGTGCGCGCCCTCCTCGAACGTCCGCCGGCGGATCAGACGGTGGCCCAGGCTCTGGCTGTACTCATCTGGCATCGCCAGAAGGAGCGCATGCACACACGTCGGCGCATTGAGGTCGCCGATGACGATATTCCCCCCGAAATGCGATGGTAAAATGCTGCACACCGAGGGATTGGTGTTGAAGACGATTAAATACGGAGAGACCAGCTTGATCGTACACCTCTATACGCGCGATGTAGGTCTGTTTCGCGGCATCATTGGCGGTGTGCGCACGCCCCGGGCCGGCTCCCGAAGGGCCATCGCCCAAGTGATGAATTGGGTGCAGATGACCTGTTATTACAGTGAGCGACCGGTGCTGCACCGCATCAAAGATGTACACTTCAGTTATGTGTACAAGTACCTGCCGTTTGAGCCCGTCCGACGAGCGATCGGCATCTTTATGGTCGATGTGCTCAACAGGGTGCTCACCGAGGGAGATAACCACCAGAGTCTGTACGATTTTATACGAAAGACATTCATCCACCTGGACACTGCGAAGGCCGTTGAGCCGGAGTACCCTTTGCAGTTTTTAGTCCGCTTGACGAAGTACTTGGGCATTCAACCGTCGTTGGAGCGTCAGGGTCGGTACTTTGACTTGCGCGACGGCGTATTTGTCGATATTCGTCCGTCACATGAGGCGTATCTCCGCGAGGCGGAGGCGGAGCTCTTTCGCGCCTTGCTGGAGGTCGATGGGGGGAGGAAGTTTTCAAAAGCGGAGCGCCGGTGGCTGTATGAAATGCTGATGGATTACTATAGCATGCATATGCCGCACTTTCAACGGCCGAAATCTGTGGTGATTCTTCGCCAGATACTTGAATGATGTGCATCTTTGCAGCTTGAAGCATATGTGTCCATGAAGCGCACGACAGAAATCACGCAGCGCATCATCGAATACGATCGCTCGGGATTGAGTGAGGCGGAGCTATTGATGTTGTGGGAGCGCATGCTCCTGCCGCGTCTGATCGAAGAGCAGATGCTGTTGGAGTTGCGGCGCGGCAATATCAGCAAGTGGTTTAGCGGCATTGGCCAGGAGGCGATTGCGGTTGGGGTGGCCTCGGCGATGCTTGCGGAGGAGAAGATCTTTACCATGCACCGCAATCTCGGAGTGTTTACTACGCGCGGCGTTCCGCTCGTGCGCCTCTTTGCTCAGTGGCTCGGCAAGGAGGAGGGATTTACCAAGGGTAGAGATCGGTCTTTTCACTTCGGCACGCAGGAATACCACATCATCGGGATGATTTCGCACTTGGGCGCCCAGCTCTCGGTAGCCGACGGAGTGGCCTTGGCCTACAGGCTGTCCCAAAAGGGCATGGCAGTTGCGGCTTTTACGGGGGAAGGAGGTACCAGTGAAGGCGAATTTCACGAGGCGCTCAATACAGCAGCGGTGTGGGAGCTGCCCGTGCTGTTTGTCATCGAAAACAACGGCTACGGCCTGTCTACCCCCGTGTCGCAGCAGTACAAGTGTGTACAGCTCTCCGATAGGGCCGTTGGTTACGGCATGAAGGGCAAAACCATCGATGGCAACAACGTCGTCGAAGTGTACAAGACGGTCAAGGCCATCACCGAAGAGATGCGCAGTCGTCCGGAGCCCTTCCTCTTGGAGTGCATGACCTTTCGCATGCGCGGTCATGAAGAGGCGTCGGGCACGAAGTACGTCCCCGCCGAGCTCATGGAATACTGGCGCAAGCGCGATCCGCTGCTCAACTACGAGCAATATCTCATCGAGGAAGGCCTACTCACTGAAGAACACATCCGAGAAAGGCGGCAGGCTTACCGAGAGGAAATCAAGCGCGCGTGGAGTGAGGCTTTGGCACTGCCGCAAATTCAAGCAGACCCCGAACGCGAGCGCTCCGATGTGTATGCACCTTTTGACTTTCGACCCGTGCAGCCACAGGGTGCCAGACGCACTTTGCGCTTCGTCGAAGCCATACGCGATGGACTTGATCAGGCCATGCAACGCCACGACAAGCTCGTGCTCATGGGTCAGGATATCGCCGAATACGGCGGAGTGTTTAAGGTGACGGAAGGGCTGTTGGAAAAATACGGATCCGAACGCGTGCGCAACACGCCTCTTTGCGAAAGTGCCATCTTGGGCATGGCTCTGGGTTTGGCCATCGAGGGCTACAAGTCGATGGTGGAAATGCAGTTTTCAGACTTCGTCTCGGTGGGGTTTAATCAAATAGTCAACAACTTAGCCAAGAGCTACTATCGATGGGGACAGCCGGCAGATACGGTTGTCCGCATGCCTTGTGGCGGGGGGATGAGTGCCGGTCCCTTTCACTCACAGACCAATGAGGCGTGGTTTGCCAAGGTGCACGGATTAAAAATCGTCTATCCCGCTACGCCGGCAGATGCCAAGGGCCTATTGCTCACGGCCTTTGAAGATCCCAATCCCGTCATGTTTTTCGAACACAAGGGCTTGTATCGCTCTGTACGCGAGGAGGTACCCGAGGGCTACTACACCTTGCCCTTTGGCAAGGCCGTCTTTCGCGCACGAGGAGAGGATCTCTCCATCATCACCTATGGGATGGGCGTACATTGGGCACTGCGGGCCATCGAAAAACTCCAATTGAGCGCCGACGTGCTCGACTTACGCACTTTGGTGCCGCTCGACAGGGAGGCCATAGCACAGACGGTGCAAAAGACCGGCCGCGTATTGGTCTTACACGAAGACAGTGGCTTTATGGGTTTTGGGGCTGAGCTGGCTGCCTATATCGCGCAGCACTTATTTGAGTATCTCGATGCACCGCCGATGCGTTTGGGCAGTCTGGATACTCCTATACCCTTTGCTGCACCGCTTGAAAAGCAATACATGGCATCGGCTCGCCTGGAATCCGCCATACAGCAGTTGTTGAAATACTAAACTCTTGCAAACAACATGAATTTGGACATCAGTAAAATCGTATACGTCTCAGAGCTTCCCGGGCTGTATGAAATCATCACGCCGCGCGTCGACGGGGTGATCGTCCGTGATCCCACTAGCGGTAAAAAGCGCTTTATCTCCATGCGTAGGTACAATATCGTACCGCTCCACTCCATTTCGATCTTTACCAGTCGCGATGCGGTAGAGCTCAAATCCGTCTTTCGCCGCATGACCGAACAGTATGAAGACAATCCTCCGCCCGCTGTCGATGCCGATGAAGAGACACTGCGATCGTATTTTGAAGAGATCGTGCCCGACTACGACCCTCACCGAGTGAGTGTCGGCGATATACGGAAAGTCATACGCTGGTACCACTTTCTCAAGGAGCACGGCTACATTGCTGGGGAGGAGTAGTTGGTTGCTGAGTATGAAATGGTGCGACGCATGTATATCGACACACATACCCATCTCAACGCAAGGCAGTTTGATTCCGACCGCGAAGCTGTCGTCCACCGCGCTGTTCAGGCAGGCGTCGACATAATGGTCATTCCCAATGTCGATGTCGATACCATTGAGCCCATCCAACAGTTGTGCCACACCTATCCTTCGCACTGTAGGGCGATGATGGGCATTCATCCGACATCGATCAAGAAAGACTATGGCAAAAAACTTGCCGAGGCAGAGCGTGCCCTGCGAAAGGGGGGCTACGTGGCCATTGGCGAAATAGGCATTGACCTGTATTGGGATACCACTTACGAATGCGAGCAGGTTGAAGCCTTTGGCATCCAGATCGAATGGGCACTCGAACGCGATCTGCCCATCAATATTCACGCGCGCAATAGTCTGTCGCTGTGTATCGACATCGTGGCGGAGTACCACTCGCGATACCCGCAGCTGCGCGGCATCTTTCACTGCTTTGATGGTAGCATCGAGGATGCCCAGCGCATTATCGCCTTAGGGCGCTTCAAACTCGGCATTGGAGGGCTGGTGACTTTTAAAAACGCCACAGTGGCCGATGTGGTACGTCGGGTGCCCTTGCAGTACATCGTCCTGGAGACCGATGCGCCGTATCTCAGTCCGCATCCCCTCCGCGGGCGCCGTAACGAGCCGGCACGCATTCCCATGATAGCGGCTAAGCTGTCCACACTCTATGAGGTGCCCCTCGAAGAGATTGCCGAAAAAACGTCGGCTAATGCCCGAGAAGTGTATGCCCTCGACCTGTGATGGCGCTTATTGTACCTGTGTGGATGTGATTAAGCGGTATTCCTTGCTGCTGTCGCTATTGAAGAGCGCTATGAGATAGACGTCTCCGCCGGGACTTTTGAAGACGGTGAGGCTTCTTCCGTCGCCCTTGAAGAAAATGCCGGCATCCAGTGGCGGGATGTATCGAAGGTGACTATCTCGGGAGCCGAGTACTACCCATCCGTAATTGGCGTCGTAGCGCGTGGTTTCTACTTCTGCGGCAAAGTGATTGCCGATACCGATGAGGTCGTCCACGCCGTCGCCGTTGATATCTACGGTGGCTACGTCCCTCAGCAGACCGATCTGGGTGGGCACGGGGAGTTTTTGTAGTTCCCATCCGTCGGGTGTGTTCCAGAGGACGTAGTGGGAAAGGGTGTGTATTTCGCGATGGTAGGCCTTTTTGATCTTTGGTCCTAAGATTTCATCTACCGATGCGAGGGCAAAAGCATGATAGGTGGGGAATTTTTCTGCGATGAAGGGGAGCTGTTCGCTACTGCATTCGCGGCCGCGTGTGGGCACGATTTTATCACGGTATGATTTGGCAAGGACGACATCACACTTGCCATTGGCATCGAAATCTTCTGTGTACACTTGGAGGGGCTTGTCGGGTGTGGGGTGGAATTTGTTGTTTTCGCCAAAAGAGCCAAGCACGATGTCGATCCTTCCGTCGCCGTTCCAATCGCCAATGCTGCAGTGACGCCACCAACTGCGCAGCTTTTCGAGAGATTTTGGTGTATAGACTTCCCATTTGCCACTGGTCTGTCGAATGACTTTTGGGGATTCCCAATCTCCGACGACAAAGATGTCGCCAGCGCCGTCGTGGTCAAAATCTACCACCACTGCATCGGTTACGACTCCCAATTGGTTTAACCCTGCAATAGCAGAGGTGTCGAATATCCAACGCTTTGGCTCGTTGCGCAATACGTAGGATCGGGAGGGTTTGGGATATTCGCCCGGCAGGTGGGCACCGAAGACAATCAGATCCTGATCGCCGTCACGGTCGATATCCATGGGGATGGCGGTGGAATTGTTGGCGGAAAGTGATGGCAAGGAGGTATCCAAGACCCAATTGCTACCTCTTCTTTCGAAGAGGAGATCCCTTTGCCACAGGTCATTGGGGTAGTCGATTTCGTTGCCGCCGTTGACCAGATACATGTCGAGATCTCCGTCGCCGTCTTTGTCAAAAAAGACGATATCGCGGTTTTCGCCGTGAGCAAATTGCCTCCAGAAGGAGGCATTCACCTCTTCCCAGCGATGGCCTACCCAACGGTATTGTCGAAGAGGATGGCCTGCACTTCCACCGATGTAGAGCTCATTTCCATCGGGATAATATCGTACGACGGGACCTTCCTCGGATAGTTTATGAGGAAGGAGGACTTGCAAGCGATAATCATCGGTGGCGTTTTCGCGATGACGATAACTCAACAGATCCACGGATTCGAAATAGGGCCTGGGGGTTGTCGTGCTGGGTTGAAATTTTTGGAGTTCGCGCTTGTGCAATACCACGCGTTGATTCCACTGTAGGGGTAGTTGAAATGTATCTCCGTAAATTGTCGCTACGAAAGCATGGCGCACGATTTCACCCTCTGGAATGGAGAGAAGGATGTCATTCCACGACGAAGAAAAATACCCTCGTACGGGGATGAAATCCCATCGATAGATGTGTTCAGCGGTTTGGACTACAAAGACGGCATTGATAAACTCCGTCCATAGCGAGGGATGTAGCCGATATGCCAGGATACGGCTGTGGTGGGGGCTGTTGTTCTTCAATATCGTAGTGGGCTTGTCCATGACGTTGAGCACCAGGTCATAATCGAGGTCGCCATCGAAATCGGCTTTTGCGGCGCCTTGGCTAAAATCCGGCCGATAGCAACCAGATGCACGGGTGTGATCGGCGAAGTGGTATCCGTTGATATTGGCGAAGTAGTAATTCGAGAGGGGTGTGGAGGGAATTTCACGGACAAAATCCATCGGGTTGAAGGTGCTTTTTCCTTGTGTGCTCAGGCGGCGCAGCTTTTGGAGGAAATCGTTGTTGCGAATATCGCGTTTGATGCCGTTGGTGATGTAGATATCTTTCTTGCCGTCCATATTGAAGTCTTCGATGAGCACACTCCAGCTCCAATCCGTCTGGGCGATTTTAGCCATATGTCCGATGTCGGAGAAATAACCACTTCCTTGATGGAGCTGTAGGGTATTGAACATGTATTGATAAAAATTGCCCTTTGCGACGTTGTCCCAGAAGGCCTTGACATTCATTGCTCCCATGTTGGTCTTATTGCGATAATGGTCGGCTGCCGACATGTCCAATACGCTAAAGTCGATGTGGCCGTCATTGTTGATATCGGCAGCGTCGCTACCCATGGAGAAGTATGAAATGTGCATGAGGCGCTCCTGAAGTTCGTCACGAAAGAACTTCCCTTGATGGTTGATATAGAGGTAGTCGGGTTTTAGATAATCGTTTGCCACAAACACATCGAGCCAGCCGTCTTCGTTAAAATCTGCTACTGTGACGTTGAGTGCGTGGGCGAAATTTTGTATTCCGAATGCTTCGGAAGCATTGGTGAAGGTACCATCGGCATTTCGTAGGTAGAAGACGTCGCTATAGAGTTGGGTGCTATCGGATGTACTGATGTGTAATTTGCCCTTCAGTCGGGGGTCGGGGGCCTGGTTGGCAAGGTACATGTCGAGGTCTCCGTCCTTGTCGGCGTCGAAAAAGGCCGCCTGTATGGACCATCCGCCGTGAGCAATGCCGTACGCTTCGGCCCTATCGACGAAGCGCTTTCCCTTTTGATTGATCAGGAGGAGATTTTTTCGCTCCGTGGGTTTGAGGTAGGGCCCACTTTTACACACATAGATGTCGAGCCATCCATCGTTGTTGATATCGACTACACTGATACCCGTGGTCCACGCCTTGTCGGGTGGGAGCAAATGGGAAACATCCTCAAAGTGGAAATCGCCTCGATTGAAAAACAATCGGTCTTGCCCCATATTGATGCCCACGTATACATCGGGAAGACCGTCGTTGTTGAAATCAGCCACACAAATGCCACTGCCGTTGTAAAAGGCCAGCCATCGAAAGTGATTAAATAGGTTGTTTTCCAACAAGGTGTTGGATGCTGTCAATCCCGTTTTGTCCCCATCGAGCACTTCAAACGAAGTGGGCTGCACAACGGCGCTTCCCGATGCCTT
>JALWKB010000162.1 GCA_026996805.1 Saprospiraceae bacterium
GATCGTCACCCCACTCCAACACGACCGCATCCTACACGACGACGTCCTCAAAACAGTCCAATTCCTCTTCCGCTGAGACCTCTAACACGCAGCAGCGCCGACTTTCTGTCATATAATGCAAGAGCACGACCTCATTAAAATGCCATAATGTCATTTATCGCCCGTATTCAACTGGCATTTTGTGCTCATCCCACGAGTCGGCACAAATTATGTTAAGTAATCGCGTGTTGTATGAAATCGTAAACAAAAAAATGTTCGAAACATGAAGAAATGGATTGTATTCGCCCTACTGAGCGTAGCATTTGTATCCTGCACCAATGCAGAGACGCAAGCCAATCGCTTTGACAAAAACAGTGCAATCGCTGCCGTACCTGACACGTTGAAGCTCCCTCAAGACACGGTCCGAAAGCGCATACAGGCCGACATCGATACCGTATTGTTGCATCAGAGGACGAAGCTCATCCGTGAAGCCATCGAAGTGATCGCTCAAACCCAAGCGTTGATCCTTCAGTTGGACAGCATTCATCAAGAAAATGCCGAGCGCATCATCGCTGAGCTCATCGGAAAAATTGAGATCCTCACCGCTGCACATCCCGAACTGAGCCTACTTCCCATCGATGTGCACTCTCGTGTCAACGAAGTCATCACAGACATCCATTCCATCAAGGACATCGTCAGAGAAGCCGAAAAGGCCATGGATAAGGGATACTACCAGGTCGCGCGCACCCTGCTCAACGACCTCGCCAGCGAGATTGTCATCTCGACCGTCAATCTCCCCTTAGCTACCTATCCGCAAGGGCTCAAACAAGCAGCCGTACTCATCCGCGAAAAGCGCCTCGCAGAAGCATCCGACTTGCTCAAGAAAATGCTCAACACCCTGGTCATCACGGAACAAATCATCCCCTTGCCCGTGATGAGGGCACAACAATACGTCATCGAAGCACTCGCGCTTGACTTAGCCAAAGCTGCCGATCGCGAGGAGATCCTCAAACTCCTCGACAACGCCGATTACCAGCTCAAACTCGCCGAAGCCCTCGGCTACGGCAAGCGCACCAAAGACTATAAAGACCTCTACCAGGCAATCCACGATATCAAGCGCAGCATCGAAAGAGAAGAAACCACCGAAGCTATTACACAGAGCTTGGAAAAATTAAAAGAACAGTTGAGCAAATTCCGGCAAAAACACTTTTCCACACAAAAATAATTGCCTAACTTTATCAGGGGAAGGAGAATTCCTTCCCCTGCATCTTACTAAAAAACAAAACCATGAACGTTCAGGACTTGCTCGACAAAATCCAACCCATTAAGGAGGACTTAATGCGTTACGTGCGCTACCGATTACATCGCCTCGAACGCAAGGGCATACTGCCCAAAAACATGCTCACCCCAGAGGAAATCTTCGACGAAATCATCGCCGAACTCGCTAAAGTCACCAACTCCCACGACGACCTCAAGGACATCAAAATCTCCGCCTTCGAAATTGCCATGCTCATCTTAGACCGCTACGAAGAAAAAGAGTTGCCACAAAAGAAAAAAATACCCATCCACCAACTGCTCGAAGACGAGCTCAAGACACTGGAAGAAAAATTTACCGTCGACGCTGATTACGACTACGTCCTGGTTGAAGAACTCGACGATATTTCCTACCACCTCGACGAATACAAGCCTAAAACATTTCTCCTAACACCTGATCTCGAAACCCTTGTGCTCCAGCGCCTTCAATCCGAAGAAAAATCCCTCACTCCTGTGCAAAAACACGCCTTCGAACACATCTTTAACACCATGCCGGAAGGTGTGCGTAAAATCTTTGAACTCCATCTCTTCGGCCGACTCGACGAAGATGAAATAGCTGATCTCATGGCGCTCAAACTGTCCTATGTCCAAAGAGCTGTCGTACAGGGAAACAACATGCTACGTGCAATTCAAAACGTCAAAAAATAAACCACAAGTCTCTGGTACATTTTCAATACATCATTTTGCTTAACCAATAAAATCTTACTACTATGCTACAGTCACAAACGATTGCAGGATTTCATGCGCTGACGAAAAACTGGTGGATACCTGTGGTCATTGGCCTCTCCATGCTGGGAATAGCAGTATTCATGCTGCTCAATCCCACAATAGCTTACTTGAGTCTATCGCTATTTTTTGCATGGATGATTCTCTTCTACGGAATCCTCCACATTGCCTTTGCCCTGTCCAACCGCAAAAACAACGATCACTGGGGTTGGTACCTCTTTACAGGGGCATTGGAATTTATCGTGGGACTCCTCATGCTGATCTTTCCTCCGCTCAGTGCAGAGGTATTGCGCCTTTACATGGGATTTTGGTTTACTTTTCGAGGAGCGATGTCCATCAGCCTTGGTTGGACACTCAAAAAGGCCAACTTTCCCGGCTGGTGGTGGCCCATCCTCATGGGATTCATCACCATGCTGCTGAGCTTCTTCATCGTCCTCGATCCTCTCTTCGGCATCTTGAGTATCGTGGTCTTGACAGCACTGTCGTTTGTCTTCCTCGGCATACTCAACCTTGCTATGGGGATCGATTTGAAAAAGCTCAACAAACAATTACCTCAAACCACCTAACCCTTTAACCCAGCAGAAAGAATGGTCGCTTTACAAATCAAAAACCTTAAAGAAGTCCCCGGCGAAGCACAACGCCAGGAGATACAGCAACTCGCCGAAAAACTCCAGCAAAAGTTTGAAGAGTGGTTTAAACGCTATACCAAACCTCTAACCTTTGAGGTCATCGTAGCCCACAATGGACGAGTTTTTCGCATCAGCGCAGCGCTCGACATGAAGAGCAAAAAAGTACTCCACGCAGAGGAAGACATCGATCCGGTCGTGGCTGCTCATAAACTCTTCGAACAGTTTCGGCGCCACGTCAAGCGCCAAATCGAACTCGAGCGCAAAGACTACGAATACAAGCGCAAAAACCGCAAAAAGAGGTAGCCACCTTACACTTCGTCAGCGCCAAAGCCAGCGCCACCCCGGACGGGGAAGCCAAAAGATCCTATCCCGACAGCTGTGATGTGGAGTCTCCGTATTATGAAGGCTTATGATGCCCATATACCCCACATCAATGGCCATCTTCGTCCGTGGGTGCGCGCACAAGTCTTCCCAGCACCGGTACATATCACCGCTCCAACGAATATCATCGACGATTATCCATCCTCCACTGGGCATGTGTTGGACAATGATTTCAAAATACCGAC
>JALWKB010000163.1:0-41044 GCA_026996805.1 Saprospiraceae bacterium
TGTTGTGGCGCGGCCGCACCAATACACTACTGATCCGCATCGTCAACGATGCCGAAAATCCGGCTGAGAAGATACGCGTCGAGCTCGACTACGACGGTCAAATTATCCCTGTGGGAGTGGTCGATATACCAGCCCGCAGTTCCGTGATCGATACGGCTTCCGTACCCATCCGCAAAGCGGGATGGCAACACGCTGAGGTGCGCATAGACGATTACCCAGTGCGCTTTGACGATAGCTGGTACATCGCCTTTGAAGTGCCCGAATACCTGCGCGTCTTAGTCCTCGACCAAGGTAGTGAAATTGTACCCTATGTACGAGCTGTCTTTCAAAGCCTGGGAAATGTCGATGTTCAGGTATACACGCCCTTGTCGGTACCCTATGACCAACTCGGCAGCTTTCATCTCATCATTTTAAGTGAAATTAAATCGCTGAGCAGTGGCTTGATCAACACTCTGGCCAATTACGCAGAACAGGGGGGAGCGGTTGTGTTTATCCCTCATGAAGAGGGTCAAATTGAGAGCTACAACCGCTTTTTACAGGCGTTTTCCGCAGGGATACTGCGCCGTGAAGACCCCAAAGACAGAGAGGTATCCGAAATTCAACTGCATTCTACAGTATTTCGCGATGTCTTCCGGCGGGCCGTCCAAAGTCCGACGCGTATCAAAGTTCATACGACATGGCGGTACGCCCTGCGCCCCACCACACGCACCGAGCAAATGATGCGCTATCGCGATCTCGGGCCCTATTTTGTGCGCATCCCCCGCGGGCAGGGAAATCTCTTTGTCATAGCGGCGCCCGCAGATCCCGCACAGGGGGATCTGGTCAAAAGAGGTGAGTATTTCGTGCCCATGCTGATCAAATCGCTGTTGAGCGGCAGGAGACAGACGGATCTGGCCATGGTCATCGGAAGAGATAAGTGGTTTCCGCTCACGACTCCAGTACAGAAAAAAGACCCCGTCTTTACCCTGCGCGGCGAAAATTACGAGCAAATACTCGAAGTGCGCAACCGAGACGGCATACTCCACTTGGGATTGACCGATCCCGTCAGCCAGGCCGGTATTTATCGCGTACTACACGAAGGCAAACCGCTACGGCTTGTGGCCTTTAATTACGACCGGAAAGAATCCCAGATGCAACTGGCTCCCGAGGAAGTGATGCAATCCTACTTCGAAGTGCGTGAAGAGATCGAACGAGAAGGAGTGTCGGAGTGGATACGCCGTGCAGAAATAGGATATCCGCTCTGGAAGTACTTTCTGTGGTTGGCCTTGCTGGCCTTGCTGGTAGAAATACTCCTGTTGCGTTGGCTTAAAACGTAGTGATGAAACGGCTCTTATTGCGGCAAGTACATATTGTAGATCCCAATTCGCCCTATCACGATACCACATGCGATGTACTCATAGCAGGGACTCAGATTGAAAGGATTGCCAATCACATCGATACCACTGCAGACTTCACCGTGCAGGAAAGTGGTCTATGTGTGTCGCCGGGATGGATGGACATAGGAGCACAGGTAGGTGAACCGGGCTACGAACACCGGGAGACCATACAGAGTTTTGCCGCCGCAGCCGTAGCGGGAGGCTTTACCGCAGTGGCACCCTTTGGCAATACCGATCCCGTCATCGACGACATCAACGGCATCCAATATTGGAAAAATGCCTTTGCCTCAACGCCCGTGGAGGTCTATCCCCTGGCAGCACTGAGTCAAAACATGCAAGGTGAAGGCCTGACGGAATTTTACGAGCTCTACGACGCAGGAGCCGTGGGTTTTTCCGATGCCTTGCAACCCATCGA
This sequence comes from Saprospiraceae bacterium, assembly GCA_026996805.1. Taxonomy (GTDB): domain Bacteria; phylum Bacteroidota; class Bacteroidia; order Chitinophagales; family Saprospiraceae; genus S141-43. The sequence continues at coordinate 1,792 of JALWKB010000163.1, forward strand.
TGACGATCGTCTCTTGATGCTGGCCTTGCAGTATGCCAAAGACTTAAATGCCGTCGTCTTTGACTTTCCCTGTCGGCTGGATCTCCTCCCCGGCGGCATGACCCATGAGGGAGTGATCAGCGTACGACTCGGCCTGACTGGTATTCCCGCCCAGGCAGAAAGTATACGCGTAAGCCGCGACATCGAGCTGTGCAAGTATACCCGCGGGAAATGCATGCTCTATGGGATTTCTACCCAACAGAGCGTCGAACTGATTGCGCGAGCGAAGGAAGAACACCTGCCCATCTGTGCCGCTGTGCCCGTTTGGAATCTCATCTATACCGACGAAACACTCTTGGGATTGGACGCGATGTGGAAAATTCTCCCACCCCTGCGCAGCGAGACAGACCGAGCAACCCTCCTCGAAGCCGTCACAACTGGTATCATCGATGTGGTCACGAGCAATCACACCCCCCTGGAAATCGAAGCCAAACAAAGTCCTTTCCCCTCCGCCTCCTTTGGGGCCATAGGCATCCAGACGTGCTTTTCCCTCCTCTACGAATGCGTTCAAAACCACTGGACCCTGGATGAAATCATACGACTGATGTGCATTCGACCGCGCGAAGTGCTCGGCATCGACCCACCATCCCTGCGCGAAGGCACTACAGCAGAACTCACCCTTTTCAATCCCACAAAGTCATGGCTGTTCGACCACTCCACAAATGCATCCCTATCGAGAAATTCGCCCCTGTTCGGACGTACCCTGCAGGGAAAAGTGTTGGGCGTGGTCAACAAGGGTATGCTAGCCCTTGCCCACCGAAAACCTGTTCGCCTTTGAGGTATGAAATAGTGCATGTATACTATCGCTTCGTCTACCTCCAGGGTACCTTAACGAATTTGGTGTTGGGCTTAAAATGTGCAGGTACGCAGTTGGAGATCGAAGTTTGGATAGCGCGCAAAAGTGCCATGCGATGGAAGTTGATGTGTGTAGCAAGACAGACTTCGCGCACGGGTTGGGGGTGTTCGAAGTGAAGATAGCGGCCCGTGTCGTGCGTTTGAACTGCCATTTCAGGCACTAAAGTAAATCCGCCGTAGTGTTCGACCATCCGCTTGAGTGCCTCGATCGATCCACTCTGAAAGCGGATCGTTTGGTCGGATGGATCGGTTTGGTTGCAGATGTGCAGCACTTGATTGCGCAGGCAGTGACCACTCTTGAGCACCCACACCTTGTCTATGCCCTTGACATCGTCTACCGTAAGGCGCGACTTGTCGGAAAGGAGATCGGGATGACCGTAAAATACAAAGGGCTCGTCGTAAAGAGGAATTTCGCGAATAAAGGGCTCGTTGATGGGTCCAGCTAAAATGGCCATGTCGATTTCGCCCCGATGAAGGGCAGTGAGAATTTGCGTCGATTCGAGTTCTTCGATGTGGATGTGTGTGTGGGGATGGGCCTTGGAAAAGGGTCCGAAAAATCGGGGAATGAGGTAAGGCGCAATAGTGGGTATGACGGCAAGGCGAAAGGTACCTTCAAGGCTTTCGACCTCTTCTTGAATCATGGCCTTCATCTCCGAGACCATGTGCAAGATTTTACGCGCCTTTTCGACAAACTTTTTGCCCAGTGGCGTGGGTCGGAAGGGGTGCTTGCTCCTGTCAAAGATTTTAAATCCCAGCTCTTCTTCGAGCTTTTTAACCTGTATGGTGAGGGTGGGTTGGGTGACATAACACTTTTGAGCGGCCTTGACGTAATGTCGGTAGGTGTCGAGGGCAACGACGTATTCGAGTTGTTGGAGGGTCATCAGTCTATCCTTATTGATATTTTCAATGCAAATATAAAAAATATTAATTTGGAAAATATACCATACGGGTATACCTTTGGGTTAAAGAAGGGACAAAAATGTACAGCTATGGCAACGAGAGTGAATTTTAAAAAGGGAACGTCGATTCGAGACTGGTGGCCCGATCGCCTCAACGTGGCTTTATTGCATCAGCACTGTCCGATGGCCAGTCCGCTGGATGAAGATTTCAAATACGCCGAGGCTTTTCGGAGCCTGGATTACGAAGCCTTAAAGGAGGACTTACGCGCGTTGATCACGCAGTCGCAGGACTGGTGGCCGGCGGATTACGGCAGTTATGCGGGTCTTTTCATACGCATGGCATGGCACAGCGCGGGTACTTATCGCACAGCAGACGGCCGAGGTGGTACGCGCTCGGGCTTGCAGCGCTTTCCTCCGCAAAACAGCTGGCCCGACAACGTCAACCTCGACAAGGCGCGGCGACTGTTGTGGCCCATCAAGAAGAAGTACGGCAGTAAGATTTCGTGGGCTGATCTGATCATCCTCGCCGGCAACGTCGCCTTAGAGGTCGCTGGATTTAAGACCCTTGGTTTTGCTGGCGGTAGAGAAGACGTGTGGGGGCCAGATGAGAGCATTTATTGGGGAGCGGAAAAGGAATGGCTGGGCAATTCGGCGCGCTACGACGAAGAGGGCAAGCTCGAAACCCCCTTGGCTGCCGTCCAGATGGGCTTGATCTACGTCAATCCCGAAGGCCCCAATGGTAATCCCGATCCAAAACTCGCCGCCGAAGACATCCGAGAGATCTTCAAGCGCATGAGCATGAACGACGAAGAAACAGTGGCGCTCATCGTCGGTGGCCATACCTTGGGTAAAACCCACGGCGCCGCTGAGGCAAAATACCTCGGCCCCGAACCCGAAGCCGCCGATATCACCGAACAGGGCCTCGGATGGAAAAACCACTATCGCTCCGGCAAAGGACCCGATACGATCACCTCGGGATTGGAAGTCATCTGGACCGCCCAACCCAACAAGTGGAACAATACCTTTCTCTACATCCTCTTCGAGCACGAATGGGAGCTCATGCGAAGCCCGGCAGGCGCATGGCAGTGGGTGGCCAAAGATCCCAAAATATGGGTGCCCGATCCGTTCGACCCCAATAAAAAACACCCCCCCACCATGCTGACGACCGACCTGGCCCTCCGCGAAGATCCCATCTACGAAAAGATAGCGCGAAGATTTTACGAAAACTTCGAGGAGTTTGAAAAGGCCTTTGCGAAGGCGTGGTTTAAGCTGATCCATCGCGACATGGGACCGAAGTCGACCTATCTCGGCCCTGAAGTGCCTAAAGAGGAATTTCTCTGGCAGGATCCCATCCCCCCAGCCGATTATCCCACCATCAACGAAGAGGATATCGCCGTGTTGAAAAAGAAAATCCTCGACTCGGGCCTGACCATCTCCGAAATGGTGCGCACAGCCTGGGCATCGGCCTCTACCTATCGACACTCCGACCGACGCGGCGGTGCCAACGGAGCGCGTATTCGCTTAGAGCCCCAAATCCATTGGGAAGTGAACAACCCACCAGAGCTCAAGCGCATATTGAAGGTCTACGAGGGTATTCAGAAAGAGTTTAATGCCAACGGATCCCCCCGAAAGGTGTCCATGGCCGATCTCATCGTCCTGGGAGGCTGTGTAGGCGTCGAACAAGCCATCCGAAACGCTGGCTATGACTTCGAAGTGCCCTTTACCCCGGGGAGGACCGATACGACACAAGAACTGACAGATGTGGAGAGTTTCCAATACCTCGAACCCGAAGCCGACGGATTCCGCAATTACCTGAAGCGCAAGTATCGCGTACCGACAGAAGAGCTGCTCATCGACAAAGCCCAACAGTTGCGCCTGACAGCTCCGGAAATGACCGTGCTGGTTGGCGGCATGCGTGCACTGCGGGCAAACTGGGACGGCAGCGAAAAAGGCGTGTTGACCCACAAGCGCGACCAACTCACCAACGACTTCTTCGTCAACCTCCTCGATATGTCTACCGTCTGGGAAGCCGTCGATAGCGATGAGGAAGAATTTGTCGGCAAAGACTACCATACCGGCGATGTCAAGTGGACGGCCACCCGCGTAGACCTCATCTTTGGCCACAACGCCGAATTGCGCGCCCTTGCAGAATTCTACGCCAGCGACGACGCCAAGGAGAAGTTTATCAAAGACTTCATCGCCGCCTGGGATAAAGTGATGATGCTCGACCGCTTTGATATTATCTACGGCCAAAATGGACAGCGTAATTAGAGACAAGTGCAGGTAGATAAGTGGGCTTATAGAAGCAAAAGAGGGCCACAACGGCCCTCTTTTCTTTTTGCCCAACACTAAACTCCGACACAACCCCACACCCATCGAAATGTACAGAACACCCTTTTCCTCCTTCCATGTCGTGAAACTCGTTGTATAAAATGGAATACACCACGGTGTAGGTGTAAGGTGCTTTTGTATAATACTAAGGTGTCGTTCGATTTTTGGGGCTATCGATAAAATCTCTATGTACCCATCGCCGAGAGGAAAGAAAAGGGGTTTCCCTTACCATGCGACGATCCGTATACCTGAGTCAGGTAAAGGATATTCCTTTCCGTCGAGGCTCGCGTCCGGTGTGCAGGAAGTGGTGTACCTACTCGTCGATTCGATGGTAGAAATATCTCTTGGGGAGGGGATTCCCCTCAAGGTCGTGCGCTGCGAGCCGCAGGATTTTGGCCTGCTCGACGCGCTGCTGTGCGATGTAGTGCTTTCAGTGGCGAAACCATGGCTTTGTATGGGAACATTTTCCCATAGTATTTTATTTTTCTAATGGAAATAATTCCAATAGTAGACTTGCGGGAGTGTTTTATAGCGCATGGCATGGGTATAATGTGTAGTGGGGCGTATACATCCATTGGGTAAGATACGCCTCAGAGCGTAGAGGGAAAGCGGAGATGTCGGTCGATCTGGGTATACTTTGGGTACGTTTCTGAGTGTGTTGTGATGGTGGGGTAGGAAGAAAATGGCTCTATGCGGCCTTGTGATTCGAAGGCTTTAATACATTGGCGCAGGTGGATGGAGAAGAAAGGAGCCTTCAGGCCATGATTCAAAGGAGGTAAAAATAGGATAATGGCACTATGACGACCTCTTGTCGGAGTGCTACGAGGGGGGTATTGGTGAGCAATAGGCCGTAATTGGCTTTGTACTTTTGCATGGAGCGCAGCACCTGACCGATATCGTTTTTATTCCATCCGACTTCTATGGCGATTTTTTTACTTCCGCTGTCCAGTATAAAATCCGCTCCGCCCCGCGAAGTGTCGTAACCAATCGTGCAACCAATCGCATCGGAAAAATACAGGTGCAAATACATGCCAACGCTGTCTTCTAAGAGTATTCCCCTGTACTGAAAGTCTACAGCACGCGAATCGACGAGGTTGATAATTGCTGCGCGCATGCTGGATGCGAGAAAGAGGTATTTCGACGGTTTGCGCACGCGTTTGGGGGCAGAGGTGGAATACGGATACACGCGGAAAACCAATTGGGCAGATTCGAGGGTGCGGAGGATTGCAATCAGTGTTTTTTCGTCGATGTGCCGTACATCTCTTGCAAGCGCGTGGATGCTTTTCGTATGGGAAGTGGCAAGGAGGAACAACAAATGTGGCACTTTCGCCAAAATGACTGTAGAAAACGATTTTAAAGCGGGTAAATCTCTTTCCACCACTCGGTCGACGATGTCGTTGAGTATCTTGTAGATTTCCGTTTCGTTGCTGTATTGCAAGACTGCGGGGAGAGAGTAGAGCTTTATGTAGCGGGCAATAGCTCTGCTGTCTACCTCTTCCCAATAGCTGCGTACTCTTGGCTCGAGGGCTTTTAGAAGGCTGTACGCATCATCGGCATTCTTGCTGTAAAATAGTGCCTGTGCGAGGGATTCTTCGATCTGAGGTGCACGTCGAGCGCGGGGTTTTCCCATCAGGGTATCGCTCAGGGTAATGTACTCTGTAAACTTTAGGGGGAGGATCTTTTCGAGTAAGGATCGGCGTGCAGTATCGGCGGAGCGGTGCATCGCAAGGGCAGAAGATCCTGTACAGATGATCAATACCCGACGCGATTTGTCGTAGAGTGATTTTAAAGCGATTTGCCACTTAGGGTCAAAGTGCACCTCGTCGATCAGTAATAGGACATTGTCCAGCAGGGATGCATAGCTTTCTCCCAGTAGGTCTTCATAAGCTTCTAAGGCTTCGAAGAGATTGCTGTTTAGTTTTCCAGCGATTTCATCCATCGAGAGGTAGAGTACCCTGTCCTTGAAATTTTTGCGATGTTCGAAGAAGAGCTGTGCGAGTACGGTCGTCTTGCCCACCCCACGAAGACCAGAGATCATAATCCAACGAGGCTCGCGCCCGGTGTGCAGGAAGTGGTGTACGTACTCATCGATTCGGTGGTAGAAATACCTCTTGGGGAGGGGATTCCCCTCAAGGTCGTACGCTGCGAGCCGCAGGATTTTGGCCTGCTCGACGCGCTGCTGCGCGATGTAGTGCTTTATCAGTGGCGAAACCATGGCTTTGTATGGTAACGATTTCCCATAGTATTTTATTTTTATATTGGAAATAATTCCAATAGTACACTTGCGGGAGTGTTTTATAGCTCCTGGCATGGGCATAATGCGTAGTGGGGCGTATACATCCATTGGGTAAGATACGCCTCAGAGCGTAGAGCGAGAGCGGAGATGACGATGGATCTTGGAGTGTTTTGGGTACGTCTCTGGGTGGGGTGTGGTGGAGGATGTGATTGGAATTTGCACAAGTAGAATATAAGTGGAGATAAGGGATGAATCTAATGGTATGGGAAGGGTGTTCATAGTCGGGGTGGCAGGATTCGAACCTGCGACCCCCTGCTCCCAAAGCAGGTGCGCTAACCGGACTGCGCTACACCCCGACAGTGGCGGTGAGGGCGGGATTCGAACCCGCGGTACCCCGTTAAGGGTACGCCGGTTTAGCAAACCGGTGGTTTAAGCCACTCACCCACCTCACCTCGTGATCGCTACCATGAGGACTGCAAAATTACGCATTTACGCGTATTTGGGCAAAGCATCATGCCCCTGCACTACTTCAACGCCTGTGGAGGAATTTGGTTTGACGGCAGCCATTAAGGATCTGCTGCGCGGTCGATTAGAGGTTGAAGGAGACGAGGTCTTTAAATTTGAGTACGCGTTGTTGGATTTCGTCGCGCGTGAGGGACTTCAACCGTTGGAGGCCGAATTCTTCTACGACGAAGCTCGCCATGGCGGAGCCGTAGACCATGGCGCGTTTCATGTTGTTGAAGCTCGTGTCGTCGGTAGCTGCGAGGTAGCCGAGAAAACCGCCTGCAAAGGTATCGCCGGCGCCGGTGGGATCTTTGACTACGGCGAGCGGCAGGGCAGGCACGAAGAAAATGTCGTCGGAGCTAAATAAAAAGGCGCCGTGCTCGCCCTTTTTGATGATGAGATAGGAGGGGCCCCATTGGAGGATTTTTGCGGCGGCAACGACCAGCGATCGCTCTCCCGACAGCAGTCGGGCTTCTTCGTCGTTGATAGACAGCACATCGGCCAAGGCAATGGCGCGTTTGAGCTCTTCGAGGCTGTGTTTGATCCAGTAGTCCATCGTATCGAGTACGACGAGGCGTGTGGTGTGTTCGGCCAGCTGGTCGATGACCTGTTGTTGGACAGTGGGCGTGAGATTGCCGAGAAGGATGTATGGTGTCGTGGTGTAATCGTCGGGAAGTTGTGGGCGGAAGTTTTCCAGTACATTGAGTTCGGTGACGACGGAATCTCTATGGATCATGTCGGGGTGGTAACGGCCGTGCCAGTAGAAGGATTTGGCTCCACGGATGCGCTGAATGCCGGCGGTGGAGACGCCGCGTTTTTCGAGGGTGTGCAGTTCTTCCTCGGGAAAGTCGTCGCCGATGATGGAGATCATGCCCACCGATTGGATGAAGAAGGAGGCCGACCAGGCGCTGTACATACACGAGCCCGCTACGGTGCGTTCTACTTTGCCGTAGGGGGATTCGACGGTGTCGAAAGCAACGGTACCGACAGTCAACAATTTCATACACGGATCGTTAAAATCAAGGCAAAGACCACGCAAAGATTGCACAATTTTTGAATTAAATGCGTAACTTTGCATCCGCTCTACGTGGGATGGGGACATTAGAAAGCAGGTGCTTTCACGGAGGGGATGTCCTTCAACCCACAGAGCATGCCCTCTTAGCTCAGCTGGTTAGAGCGACGGACTGTTAATCCGTAGGTCCCAGGTTCGAGTCCTGGAGGGGGCGCTTCTATGCATTGCCCACCAGCTGACCGCCGTGCACTACGGGAGTTTTTACTATCTTCGGCATCGGTAAAATGCTCATCGGATGAAGGTACTACGACGTTTTTACGGCTCTACTACAGGCATGTTGTTTTTCGGGATTTGGATTCTCGTCATGGGGTGTAAGCCCGAGGTCAAGCCCATCGAGTACGGCAAGGACGTGTGTCACTTTTGCAATATGACCATTGTCGAAAAGTCCCATGCCGCGCAATACGTCACCAAAAAGGGGAAAAACTACAAGTTTGACGCCATTGAGTGTATGATACGCGAAATTTTGCAGCAGGATAATATGGATGCTCTGGCCATCATTTTAGTAGCCGATTATGCGCATCCCGGCGTGTTGGTACCTGCCGAAGAAGCGGTGTATCTCATCAGTGAGGGCATCCGCAGTCCGATGGGGGCAAATCTGTCGGCATTTTCTTCGAGGGAAGAGGCCGAAGAGGCGCTACAAACCCACGGTGGGCAGCTATATAGCTGGTCGGAAATCCTCGACTATTTCCGTCAACATTGATTCCTTGATGAGGTGGTGGCACATAGCATTGGTAGGAATTGCCCACGGTGCTATGGCTGGGACGATACGGGTGTGCGATACCTGTCGCATTCAATCCATTGCCAGTGCCATTGCTCAGGCAAGCAAGGGGGATACGGTGCTGGTGTATGCAGGAGTGTATCGGGAGTCCAATATTCAGATCGATAAGCCGCTCTGGGTGGAGGGAGTGGGGCATCCCAAGGTGGATGTCCAACAACGAGGGTACGGCTTTGTCTTGCGGGCGGATTCGATTACCTTGCGGGGCTTTGAAATTTACGACGTAGAGCAGAGCTATGTCAAGGAATACGCGGCCGTATTGGTGCGGCGCTGTACGACCTTTGTGGTGGAAGATCTGCGCATTCGCCGGGCCTTTTTCGGCATACTTGTTGAAAAATCGTCGAACGGGCTCATACGACGCAATCGGATCAGTGGGATATATCGCACGGAAGCGGAATCGGGCAACGGCATACACCTGTGGCATTGCAAGCAGATGCGCATTGAGGACAATGTCATCCATCACATGCGCGACGGGATTTATTTCGAATTTGTCTCTCGCAGCGTCATCGAGCGCAATCACTCGCACGACAATTTGCGCTACGGATTGCACTTTATGTTTAGCAACAACGATGAGTATCACGACAACGTCTTTGAGCGCAATGGTGCGGGGGTGGCTGTGATGTTTTCGAAATACATTCACATGCGCCGCAATGTGTTTCGCGACAATTGGGGTGTGGCCTCCTATGGTCTGCTATTGAAGGAGATCTACGATGCCACGATTACGGACAACCATTTTATGCGCAACACCATAGGCATCAACATCGATGGGTCGACGCGCATACGCTACGAGCGCAATCTCTTTCAAGCCAACGGATGGGCGGTGCGCATCCTCGGTGCGAGTTATCAAAACGATTTTAGTGAGAACAATTTTCTCCACAACACCTTTGATGTGGCTTTTAGCGGGCGGGAGACGACGGTGCGCTTTGTGCGCAATTACTGGAGTGATTACACGGGCTATGATCTGGACAAAGACGGATATGGGGATGTGCCCTATCGGCCCGTGAAGTTGTTTTCGTACATTGTCAATCAGGTGCCCGAGGCCATGGTTTTGTTGCGGAGCTTGTTTGTGGGGTTGATCAACTTTTCGGAGAAAGTTTCACCGGTGTTTACGCCGGACAATCTCATCGATAACAGGCCTGCTATGCGGGCGTACGATATTGAGGTGCGATGATACAGATACGTGGATTGACGAAGACCTTTGGCAAGCTGCGCGTCCTTGACGACTTGCACATAGACATTGCGGAGGCAAGGGTTACGGCTATTTTGGGTCCAAATGGTTCGGGTAAGACGACGTTGATCAAGAGCATACTCGGTATGGTGGTGCCAGACAGGGGGGATGTATTGATCGATGGCAGCTCGGTGCGTGGCCAATGGGCCTATCGGCGCAACATTTCATACATGTCACAAATCGCCAATTTTCCTGCCAATTTGCGCGTGCGCGAGGTCATCGATATGATCCGTGAGATACGTCGCCAACCGGCGCCCTACATGGACGACATTGTCCAGCGCTTAGGGGTAGAGCAGTTTTGGAACAAGCAGATGCAGCATTTGTCGGGTGGGATGCGTCAAAAGGTCAATGTTTTGTTGACCTTTATGTTTGACACGCCGATTTACATCCTTGACGAGCCCACCACGGGTTTGGATCCGCTGGCCTTGATGCATTTAAAGGAATTGATTGTGCGGAAGAAGGCACAGGGCAAGACCATCTTGGTAACTTCGCATATCATGGGTTTTGTCGAAGAGATGGCGCAACACATCGCCTTTCTCGTCGATGGGCGCCTCTACTTTGATGGAAGCCTTGAGGAGCTAAAACGGCGTACGGGTACGGATACGCTCGAGCAGAGCATAGCAGAAATTATAAAGCGCAATTATGCAGCTGTATAAAATCGTGCGATACGTCATACGGGATCTGTTGCGGAGTCGGTGGACCTATGTGTACTTTGCCTTTTATTATTTGCTGGGCATGGTGTTGTTGTTCATCAATCGCGATTTGTCGAAGGCGATCATTACCTTGATGAATATCATCACGATATTGACGCCTCTGATCGGTACGGTCTTTGGCGTGATGTATTACTACAACTCGAGGGAGTTTATCCAGCTGCTCTTAGCGCAGCCTTTGCGGCGCAATGCGCTCTTTAGCGGGCAGTACATCGGCGTATCGCTGTCCTTGTCGTTGAGTTTGATTTTAGGTTTGGGCATTCCGTTTTCGATGTATGGAGTGTTGTACTCGGGTGTGATCTGGGATTTTGCGGTGTTGTTGGTCATTGGGGGATTTTTGACGTTCATCTTTGTAGGTTTGGCTCTGGTTGTGGCGCTTGCCAACGACAATCGGATTAAGGGTTTTGGTTATGCTATTTTTTTGTGGTTGGCCTTTGCGGTGGTATACGATGGGCTATTTCTGCTGGGACTGTTGTATTTTCGCGATTACCCGTTGGAGAAGTTTGCACTTGGGGGTGTGTTGGTCAATCCGATTGATCTTTCGCGCATACTGATTTTGCTCAAGCTCGACATCGCTGCACTGATGGGTTTTACGGGTGCGGTATTCAAGAAGGTCTTTGGCACGTCTATGGGGATGGTGATGGCCTTTGGCGCGTTGCTCCTCTGGGTGTGGATTCCTTGGCAGCTGATGTTGTGGTTTGCGCGCAGGAAGGATTTTTGACGAAGCCAGCTGTGTAGGCGGTTCTTACTGGAGTGCACTTTGGACGAGGTGAAGCAGTTTAGAAGAGGGGTGTTTGTATTTTTCAAAATACTCCTTTAGGGCAGCACGTGCACGGTTGTGTGCTGTGCGTTGGGTGAAGAATTCGAAGGCTTGCAGCAGTGCGTTGGCGTTGGAGATAGCTTGGGCTGCGCCTAACTGGAGGAATTCCTGTGCTTCGGGGGAGTTGGCGTATGAGGGGCCCCAGAGCAGGGGTATTTCGTACGCGGCGGGTTCGAGGGCACTGTGAATTTTTCCTCGAAAGCCACCGCCCACATAGGCCATGTCGGCCAAGCGGTAGAGCTTGTTGAGCCAGCCAATTGTGTCGACGATGAGCACGCGCGCTTGGGCGGCATTGTTGGGTCGTGTCCAATAGCAGGCAGAGGGAAAGAGCCTGTCGAGGTAGCGCATATGGGAAGATCCCACATCGTGGGGTGCGATGAGCAGTTTCCACTGCCGGAAGGCGTCGGATTGTACCAGTTGTGCCAGCAGTTGTTCGTCCTTATGCCAGGTGCTGCCCGCTATCAGGAGGCGGTGGTCGCGTATGAAATCGTGGACGAAGGTGGGAAAAGCGATCTCTTGACGGGCAATTTGTCGGACACGGTCGATGCGGGTGTAACCGATGAGCTGAGCGCGGTCTAAGCCGTATTCCATCGCGGCGCGTACGCTGCGGCGGTCGCGTACGGCTATTGCAAAGGCTTTTGCTAACAAGGGGAGCCAGGCTCTTCCGATGGCATTCAAGGGATACTTGCCTGGTCGAAGCACTACGTTGAAGGGGATCAACGGTACATGTCTTTGGTGGATGAGCTCGATGGCGTGCCACCACCAATCGTATTCTGCCCACAGCACGATATCGGGATGGATGTGATCGATAAAATGGCGCATCGAGTGGTAGTCGTCCCAGGGCAGATACCATGTGCGATGCCAGTTGTTGTGTGGCTGGACGCGTTCGTAGCCCGAAGGGCTGAAGAAGCTCACCTCGATTGCGGCGTTGGGAATGTGTTGTCGGATGGTCTCCAGCACGGGCAGGGCACCTTCGTATTCGCCGAGCGAGGCACAGTGTACCCATACGACGGGTTTCCCAGAGCGTTTGAGCAGGGATCGATCTTCGAGGAGAGCCTTTTGAGCGCGAATCCCTGACGACCGTTTGGCCACTGCGGGAATAATTCGCCGCATCAAAGGCTCAACTACCAACCAGAGGCGGATCGCTATGTCGTAAAGTGATCGGATCAATAGAAGATGAGCTCTTTGCTTTGGTTTGCAAAATAATATCGAAGGTGATAGCTCACCGAAATTCCAGCGGTGATATCGGTCCTATACATGCGGTCATATGCCATCTGATCGTAGTTAAAACTACGCAGGTTGCGCGTACGAGCGAAGTATGAGAAGAGGGTGATGGAGAAGTTTCTTCGGTTTTTGGCATCGAGCAGGCGATAGCGCAGGGCGAATCGAAGGGAGGGGCCACCAGTGAGTCGATCCAGGCCGCGGCCGTAATTGCCGAAGAGTTGAGCCACCGATCGCGAATCGTCGACGAAGTAGATGCGGTGGCGCATCACTCCCATGCCGATAGATGCTTGTATGAAATGGTGGAGCGATTGTTGATGGAGGATGCGCAATGCATAGTCTACGGTAGGACCAGCCCATGCGCCGCGCATGCGGAGCAGGACGTTGGCGGGCGTAGCGCCGCTTTCGTCCCAACCGTAGATGTGGCCGTATTCGTCGCGCAACCATGCGAGGGGGTCTTCCTTGACGGTTTTGCCGAAAAAATAATCGTACGCGAAGCTCCAGGACCATGGTGAAGCTGCGAGCTGGAATCCCACCGTGAGACCGTTGGAGAGGAAGGTTCCGTAGCGGTGGGCGAGTGCGGCATAGGGTTGTTGTACCGCGTAGTGGTAGGCAAATTCCACGGCGTGTTTTTTCTCCCAGGGGGGAGCTGTGCGTTTGTCTTGCTGTGCGCGAAGGGTGCTGTTGGGTTGGAGGAAGAGCGGTAAGACCAGGAAGACCATCCACCATTTCATACGGCGAAGATCAGGCATATTTTTCGATTTGGTGGGAAAGGTGGGGTTGGAGGGATTTGAGGAAGTGGCGCAGGAAGTCGAATTCGCGGAGGCCTTCTTCGTCGATGATGTGGTCGTTGAAGGTGGTGATGTCGAGGTCGATGGTGCGTGGGGCGTTTTTGTTATCGGTGCGCACGCGGCCGAGGTTGGCTTCGATGTGTCGCAGGTGGTATTGGAGTGCTTCGAGGGGGTGGTTTGTGTAGAGGAGGACTGCGGTGTTGAGGAAATCGGGCTGGTCGGTGTATTTTTGGGGTTTGGTGCGGAGGATTTCGGCTTTTTGGTGGATGAGGCCGAGGTGGGAGAGTGCGTGGAGGGCCTGGTGGATGTGTTTTTCGGGTTCGATGTTAGAGCCGAGGGCGATGACGGCCTTGTTGGGGCGCATTTGGTCGTCGACGATGGCTGCGACGTTGTCGGCAAAGCGGAGGGCATGGGGCTTATTGACGCGCACCCACACGTGTGCGCGGTAGGGATTGGATTTGATGAGTCGGTATACTTCTTCTGCTAAGGATTCGAGGAGTTGGAACGATTGGCCGTCGATACGTCGGATGATGGCCTTGTTGAGCGTTTTATAGTCGTCGGTATGCGAAGGATCATCGCTTTGGAGGGCGCGTTGGGCGTTGAAGGCAAAGCGGTAGTCGATAAGGACGTCCTGGAGTTTGTGTTTTTCCCACTCGTTGAAGCCGATGTAGCACCGCAATCGGAGCTTATCGACGGCGATTTTGACCCATTGGATGGGTGCCTTAGCGAAGATGTGCTCCTCCATCGACGTAGAGTATTTCACCGGTGACGAATTTACTAACAATGAGGTAATTGAGGGCATGGGCGATATCTTCGAAGCTGCCGTATTGTTGGAGAGGGAGTTCGTTGGCTTTTTGTTGGAGGTAATGTTGGTCCTTACCATCGGGGGGCAAGATGGGGCCGGGTGCGATGCCATTGACGCGAATGGAGGGAGCGAGTTTTTTGGCCAATCCGCGCACCAGGTCGGCGCTATTGCGTTTGCTCAACCAGTATTCGAAGTATTGGGTGTCGATGGTTTGGATGCGGGAGTCGAGCAGGAAGATTACCAGGCCGCTGTTGCTGTAGCGTCCGTAGAGGGTAGTGAGCAGGTACGGAGCGGCGACGTGTACGTTCCAATGTCGGGTGAGCAGTCGTAGATCGCCTTCGTCGGTCTCGGGGGAGGGCACGAAGAGGGATGCGTTGTGGATGATGATTTCGGGCAGGCCGTATTTGCGCATCAGGTGCCACATCTGGATGAGTTCGTTGGCCTTTTCGAAATCGGCTTGGAGCAGGCGGCAGCTGCTGCCGAGTTGTTCGATGCGTTCGGCTGTCATGTGTGCCTCGTCTTCGGAGTGGCGGTAGTGGAGATAAATGTTGTACCCTTGTTGGGCGAGCCAGAGGGCAATGGCGCTGCCCAATCGTCGAGCTCCACCTGTCACCAGAGCTGTTTTGTGCGCTTTTGCCTGCATTTATGCGTCCTTTTTCAGTATTTCAAGCCAGTACTTCCATTTCAGGCTCTTCGTCTCACTGTAGAGCCAGAGGAGGGAAAATCCTCCTGCAATGGATAACGCACACACAGCTACGAGCATGTACGAGTGTATGGAGAGCTGTTCTAATATCAAGGTGGTGAGCAGTGCCGCTATGGCGAAGAGGCAAAATCGACACAGGTAGCGGAGCTGTAATTGGGGCAAGACGTCTCTGCGGAGGAGGTAAAATCCCATGACGACGACGGCCAGCTGGGTAATCAAAGTGGCCAATGCTGCCCCTTCGGCCTTGAAGGTAGGAATGTATACGGCATTTAGTGCGATATTGGCAATGGCGGCGATGCCGTAGAGCATGCTTGCTTTGCGCACTTTGCCGGCTGCCAACAGGAGAGCACCTTGCACATACGAAAGCGCCGAGGCGGGAAACGACCACAACAGCAAACCCCATACTACGCCCCAATAAGGGGTAAAATGCGTATAGAGTACCTGCATGATGATGTGTCGGAAGGGAAACAACACCAAGGCGGTCAGTAGGCCTATCATCCACAGTAGGCCCGCTCCGAGTCGGAAGAGGGGAAAAGGCGATTTTCCCTCGCGGTACAATCGCGCAAACATCGGCAAGAGCAGGCTGGCAAATAAAAAGGCAAACATGTTGAGCATCTCCCACAGTCGATATGCCGCGGCGTACACTCCAGCGTGATAGTCGCCATCGGGTAGGAGGAATTTCAGCATCACGCTGTCTACCCGCGTGTAGATGGTGCCAAAGAAGAGGACAGCAGCATAGGGCAGACTCTTTTGCAACAGCCTCCACACCCAGCGAAGAGAGAGAGAAAAGCGGATGTCCAGCAGACGGGATCCCAAGACATATAGGGCAATACCTATGCTGAGGACGATCGACAGGGTTTGTGCCAGTATGAAATGGTGCACTTTTAGCTCAAATGAAGGCAGTCCCCAAATGAGGAGGGCCATGATCGTGATGAGCCAAAATTTGTCGGCTACCGATAGCAGGCTGTCCACGCGATAGTGGCCAAGTGCTGCAATGTTGGAACGAAAGAAAAACAGGAAAGAAATCAACACCAGATTGAAAGCCAAAAGGGCTAAATTGGCGAGGAGAGAGGAGCTCAGCCCAATGAAATATGCGCTACCCAAGACAGCGGCCATGTAAAGGATGGCCAATATGCCTTTTAGCGATAGCAGATGGGGAAAGTATTGGGCGAAAGCCGAGGGCTGATGGGATATTTCGCGGGCGGTGAAGTTTTGGATGCCGAAGTCGTTGAGGATAGCGAAAAGGTAGGCGTAACTCAGCAGAGCGGCGTAAGCACCGCCATAGACGTCGGGACCGAGGAGATTTTGTACTGTGCGATCGATGCCAAAGACGTAGAGTGGTTTGATGAGGAGGTTGGCTGTGGCGAGGATGGCGATGTTGATGAGAAACTCGCGTTTCATGCCTGTGAAGTCCTTCGCTCGTAGATTTTAAAGGTGAAATCATAGGGGTGGCGTTCGTCTTTGGGATGGTAATGGCTCTCTATGAGCTGCCATTCTTCCTGTCGAATGTCGGGGAAGTAGGTGTCGCCATCGATGGGGGCGTGGATCTCGGTGATGTAGAGTCGCTGGACGTAGGGTAGAGCTTGTTGATAGACCGTGGCACCGCCGATGACGAAGGCTTCTTCGTCTTCGTACTGTCGAGCGATATCGAAGGCTTGTTCGAGGGAGTGGGCCATGTAGCAACCTGAGAGGTATAGCTCTTTATTGCGCGTCAGTACGATGTTGATTCGGTTGGGTAAGGGGAAGGGGCCGCTGTGGAAGCATCGATGTCCCATGATGATGACGTGGTCGATTGTGCGCTGGCGGAAATATTTAAGGTCATCGGGCAGGTGCCACGGCATGCGGTTGTCTTTTCCGATGACGCCGTTGGCAGTGATGGCGACTATTGCTGAGATTTTCATAGGGAGGGATTTTTTTCGGGGACAGTGCGCAGTTTGCGCATGCGGTATTCGAGGTAGCGGCGGTAGACGGTGTCGAGTACGTATTTTTCCATGATGAGGCTGGCGATGGGTGCGGCTACTTTTCCTCCGCTACCGGCGTTTTCCACCACCACGGCCACAGCTATTTTGGGCGTGTCAATGGGGGCGAAGCCGATGAAGAGCGAGTGATCTTTGCCGTGGGGGTTTTGTGCCGTGCCCGTCTTGCCAGCCATGGCCAAATGAGGTGAATAGGCGCTTGTGGCAGTGCCATAGATAAAGGACCGACGCATGCCCTCAATCACGGGAGCAAAGAGCGCTGTGTCGATAGATAAGCGATGTGCTCTTCGATAGTGCAGGGGAATGGGCTTTGTCCCATCCCCGATTTGGCGAATGAAATGAGGGGTGTAGTAGTAACCCCTATTGGCGATGATGGCAGCGATGTTGGCCAGTTGGAGCGGTGTGGTGAGGAGTTCTCCCTGTCCGATGGCGATGGACATGATGTAGGTGGAGCTCCATCGATAGGGATGATACAGGGCATCGTAAAACTCGCGCGAGGGAATAAAACCCGCGGATTCGCCGTGAATATCTATGCCTAAGCGCCGGCCCAAGCCCGCCTCGTAGAGGTAATCGACCAATATATCCAGACGCGCTTGTTCGAACTGCGGCCCATCGCGTTCCAGAACGCGTCGAAAGGTCATGAAGAAGTAAGAGTTGCACGAATGCTGCAGGGCGATCATGACGTTGCGGGGCTTTGGATGTAAGTGGCAGCCGTAAGTGAATTCCTTGTAGCGGTAGTACCCCGGACAGGTGCCCACAGTATAAGGGCTGATGGCCTTTTCTTGCATGGCTATGAGAGCGATGAGGGGTTTGATCGTAGAGGCGGGAGGGTAATTGGCCATGATGGCTCGGTTGAAGAAGGGTTTGAGACTGTCTTCTTGCAGCTTCTTCAGCTCGAGTCGATCCCTTCCGCTTAACGTGAGGATGTTGGGATCGTAAAAAGGTGCTGAGACCATGGCGAGGATTTCGCCGCTCGAGGGCTCTATGGCGACGATGGCACCCGATTTGCCCTGCATGAGCGATTCGGCATAGTGTTGAAGCTCGAGATCAATGGACAGGTGCAAGTCTTCGCCAGCTTTAGGTGGCCGCGCTCCGGAGTATTCTAAGACCTTGACTTTGGTGCCTTTGTTGTCTTTTAATACGATGCGCACGCCTTTCTCGCCGCGCAAGAGGGGTTCGTAATACTTTTCTACACCACTTACGCCGATAAAATCGCCGTATTGGTACAATCCACCAGAGTCTCGGACTACTTCCTTGGTCACTTCATTGAGGTATCCGAGGACATGAGCAGCAGAGTGGTGGGGATAGGCTCGTATGAGGCTGAGGCGGGGCTCAAAGCCGGGATAGGCGTACTGATATTCGACAAAGCGGTGGACGTATTGAGGTGGGACATTCTTTAAAAAGTAAAAGGGGATCCATTTGGAATAGCGCTTGTCGCGCCAGTCTTTTTCGATGCGTCGGGCGAATGCTTCGCGACTGAGGTGAAATATTTGACAGAGTCGCGCAGTGTCCATCCGGGGGTCCAGCGCGTTGTAACGCACCAGGATATCGTACGTTGGACTATTGTGGACGAGGATATTGCCACTGCGATCGTAGAGCAATCCGCGCGCGGGCGTGATGATTTCCCTATCGATGATCGTGGCTTCGGCCTTGATCTTGTAGCGCGGATCCCAAAGCTGCAACTGGGCTAACCGAAAGACTAAAATGCCCAAGCCCAGAAGGAATAACCACTGAATGTGCGTCGCTCGCGCCTTTAGCTTACCCCGATACGCCATTAATGAGACGGGTTGAAGATCATCTGGTGAAGCAATATCAATACTAACGACAACAACCAGCTTACGGTTGTCTTCAGCAGGACGTTGTAAAAATACACCAACGAAAAGGCCTCTATTAAATAGTAGCTAAAGATAAAGACAAAGAGACCGAGGCCTACGTATCGCAGGTACCAGAGCAGGCCCATTCGTGAAGCGACGGGCACCACAGCTGTTGGGTATCCCGTAGTAGGAGCAATAAGGCGCAAGATCCACGGTCGTACAAAAGCCAGCAATACCATCGACGCCGCTTGTACGCCGAGACTCCCGTAAAACCAGTCAACGATCAATCCCGTCAAAAAGCCCACCAACATGACAATGGACACATTCCACTCTGTGGGCAGCAGTAAGAGACCTAGGGGATAGATGAAAAAGTGCCCATAAGGGCCCACCTGTACGTGGCGGAACACCAAAACCTGCAGCACGACCAAGATTAAAAGGCGCAGTACGGTGCGAATGGTGCGACTCGACATTGGAGTTTGCCGTTATTTCATACGGCATAAAGGTAATACAAGCAGCCTTTATCTGTCTTGTTTAAATAAAAGCGTACCTCAGACCAATACTCCAATGCCAATCGTGGAGGGGTAGTTTTTGCAGGGAGGTCTGCGTATACTCGTATGCAGAGGGATAGAGCAGCTTGGGATACACGCTCTTGGGATCAGCGTCCTTTTGGTACCACAGCGGTGCGTATTCGTATAAGAGCGATCCGATGATTTCGATATTTCTATGAATGCGCAGGCCCACTACTGATTCGATGTTGAGGTTGAGTTTTATTTGGTTATTTGTTCGTACTTCGGGATAGTGTAAAGGCATGTAGGTAATACTGTTGTCCTGAGTTGTGGAGCCGTTTTGGGTTTTGATTTTATTGTAGGCAAGGAGTCCTCCGAGTCGCAGCCCCGCCCGCCACTTTCGACGGATCCGCTGATAGAGCCCAACGAACATGCCCAATCGGTAATGTGCAATTTGTATTTGCCATGAAGGGGTTTGCTTAGGTGTGGCTGGTTGGGGTTGAGCAAAACCGTGTGGAGCACCAATATTGGAGTAATTGGTTTGGTCTAAGAGGGGATCTTGCGCAATGCCACTGATACCCTCAAAGGGATTGTCGAAAGAGAATTTTCCGATGCTGAAGGGTTGACTCTTATAGTTGTGCTTACGGGTATCAGCTCTATGTATGTGCATTTGATAGGACAAGCTCCAATCCCAGGAGTGGTGTTTCGACAGCGCGTAGGCCTTGCCGATGTCGAATTTGAACAACAGCGGCTGACCGATTTGTGACGATAGAAAGTAGTGCGACGCTATTGTCGATGGTAATACGACGGCGATGTCTGCACCAGCGGAACGCTTTAGTTCCTGATCGGGTAAGGCTCTGACCGCAGCTGAGCGCAGGGGCTTTATGATCTTCACAGTATGGGCGATGGAGGCGTCGACTTGGCTCGGTGTAGCTTTTACTGTCTTTGGAGTGATGGTCGATAGTGAGGGCACAGCTGTAGGAGAACTCTTCCTGTTGGATCTACGTGTAAGTGTTGCGGATTGGTCGGTCGACGAGTGTGGCTTATAACTCGGTGAAGGGTGGACAGTACGGCTTGCTCGTTGGCTTGCCACATGTAGCGTTTGCATGTGTGGGTGCGGACTTAGCAAGTGGATGGCGTAATGCGTTTTAAGAAGGTAGTTTGAGTCGCGGAGAGGTAGCGTGCTGAGACCGAGCAGGAGGAAGGCAATCCACAGCATGGGACGCCGTTTTTTCTCGCGCTGGTCGGCATTCTGGGGAAGGTGTTGGTCGAGCAAGACGCGCATTCGCATCCACCCCTTGTTGATGATTCGCTCTGTGGCGGGATGTGTATTCGGTTTTTGGTTCATAGAAGACCCTGTTTTTTGAGGAGTTGTTGGATGCGTGCACGGGCATCGGAGACCATCCACTTGGAAGTGCCTTCGCTGATGTTGAGCTTTTGTGAAATTTCGCGATGAGAGTAGCCCTCAATAGCGAACATTTCGAATACGGTACGCATGCGCGGTGGCAGGGTGTCGATGATGCGGTATAGGTCTTGAGCATACAGCCTCGATAAGGCCTGTGATTTGACAGATACGTGTTCCGGCATGGTATGGTAGATATTCTCTCTGTATTTTGAATGCCGCTTTAAGTAATCTTGCAAGGTATTGAAGACGATGCGTCGTATCCAGCTTTCAAAGGATCCGTGGTGTTGAAAGCTGTCGATTTTACGAAAGACCTTGAGAAACCCCCTGTTGACGATATCGATCGCTTCGTCTTCGTTGTGCACATATCGGATGCACATCCCGAACATTTTCGGAAAGTACTTCCGATACAATTGCTCTTGAGCATCTCGGCAATTTTTCTTACACCCTTCGATGAGGGCTTTGAGAGGAATGCTTTCCTTTGGCATTATCGTCGTTTGAAGTCATTTCGAATTCGCATGCAAATTCGAAAATACGCATTTTTTGCCGATGCTCATTATGTATAGACGACGATGACAGGGCAGGCGTTGGTGGTTCGAGGAAATTTTTTTTATTTTTTTGGCATGTACCACTGAGCGTATTGGACGTAATTGCGGGCTGTTCGGCGGATATAGAATTCGAGTTGTTCTTGGGCGAGGGGTTTGAGGGGTTTGGCGGGGTTGCCGGCGTAGATCCACCCCGATTGGAGTACGGTACCGGGGGGCACTACGGCACCGGCAGCGATGAGCACTTCGCTATGTACGGTCACGCCATCCATGAGGATGGCGCCCATGCCGATGAGCACCTCGTCGTGAATGGTGCATCCATGTATCAGCGCTCGATGGCCGATTGAGACGTCATTGCCGATATGTACGGGATGCTTTTGGTATGTGCCGTGGATGATGGTTCCGTCTTGGATGTTGACCCTGTCGCCAATGCGTATGTAGTGTACATCGCCGCGTATTACTACGTGATGCCACACACTGCATGCCTCGCCCAACACGACATCGCCGATGAGTACAGCCGTATCGGCGATGTAGGCATTCTTTCCGATAACGGGCTTTTTACCTCTAACTGAAAGAATGTGCGACATGAGAGGCGGAGATTTAAAACTTCACACGCTTGCGCATAGGTGTAACGCTGTATCCTCGCTTGCGCAGTAGAGCAATCAAGCCGTTTTTGCCTGCCAGGTGTCCGGCTCCAACGGCAAAAAACACGGGGCCCTTGCGCATCTGACGTTCCATACGGGGTATCCACATGCGGTTGCGATAGTGAAGGAGCCAGTGCACGAAAGGCTTGCTGTCGGCTTCCTGGATGATCAGGCTGTGCAACCCTTCGATATCTTGCTGCCTGTAGAGTTGATAGAGCACTACGGTGCTATCTCGCGATGACCGTATTGATTCGACGAGGAGCTTAGCCTGGTGACGATACGGGATGGAGTCTAGTATGCCGAGGACCTCCGAAATGCGCTCGAGTTTGTCGAGCTTAAAGCCAAACTCTCTGGCTATTTTGGCGAGCTCTCTTTCGTAGGATAGAGCTCGACTTTCCCCATCCATTTCGAGCATGTACAGAAATTGGCTGGTGAATATAGGCTTAAGGCGATTGACCATTTTGAGGATCAATTCCTTGTTTTTGAGGTTGTTTTGACTAAAGGTTTGTATGATTTCTCGATACGATTGGGAGTCGACGAGCATATCTAATGTAGTATCGTTGCGCATGTAGAGTTTGCCGCGAAGGGTAAACCATAAAAATTTAAAGGATGAGCGCACACTCACATCCGTCTCAAGGGTGATGGTAGCAGTGTTGTTGAGGGCTTCTTCGACGCCTTCGGGCCAAAAAAACAGTTCTTCGGGAATGATGTGGACTGTACCATACAGATACGAAGGCGTATCCAACCCGTTGCCGGAAATCTTCCACAGTAGCGATGGTGCCACTGGGGTTGCTTCCGCTTCAGGAGCGAGTTTTTTACTGCTAAAGCACGAGCTCAAAACAAGAGCAATTGCAAGGACAATCGATAGCTGGGCAAGGTATAATGGCATTTTGCGCAATATCATCGTTGGCTTATTGTTTTATACAAACGATACAGTGCGATTCCTGTTGCAACAGACACATTGAGCGAATCGATTGCATCCCTTTGATCGATGTAGAATATTTCGTCTGCTAAATTTAGGAGTTCTTTGCGTATACCACGGTGTTCGGAGCCGACGACGAGACACCATCTCGGTGGAGGGTAGAGCACGGAGAGCTCGGTGGTCGCTGCGTTTTTGTCGGCACAGAGGATGCGGTAGCCCATTGCCTTCAGATCGTGGGCCAAAGCGACGAGGTTGTGCACACGTACGACGTACTGCTGAAATAGAGCGCCTGCAGAGGCTTTGATGGTCGCAGCGTTGAGCTCAGCGGAGTGTTTGGTGGGAGTGATCAGAATGTACACGCCGAAAGCCAGGGCCGAGCGGGCGATCGCGCCCCAATTGCGCACATCCGTCACGCGGTCGAGCATGACGATTCCCGTCGATGACGGGGCCTTTTGAAGGGCCTCATCAAGGGTATAAAACCGTACTGGCGATACCACTGCCACTACACCTTGGTGATGCGGTCCGGCCAGCTTTTGGAGCTTTTGCCTCGGTACGCGCACTAAGGGGGTAGCGTGTTCGCGTGCCCACTGGCGAATGTGCTTTTCAAAGTCTCCTCGCAACTGCTGGGCGAGGTAGATTTTTTCGATAGATGTGCGAGCGCGCAAAGCCTCTAAGAGGGCATTTTTTCCCCATATGAGCGATGATGGTGTGGGAGTGGGATTTTTCATACGGTCTAAAACGATAAAAACCGCATGTTCCGTTTATTCTTCAGGTGCATATGCTGTTTTACAGCAACAACAAGTGTTGCTCTTTCATGTCTACTCTATCCATCGGTTGCTCATAGGGGCATTTGCTCGAGTTAGCCGAGACAGTTTGAGTAAATTCGCTGAACTTTGTAACTTTATTTGTTGGATGATACAACCATCCGCGCATGTTCTATCGTTTTGACCACTCATTGGGGTGGTGCTCGTCGTGCTAATGTGTGCGGTGAGTATTTTCATTTTTCAGTGGCTGAGCCAATCGCTTGGGATGAGGAAGAGGGTTATGCTAATGGTGAAAATATTAACACACATACACGGCATCCCAGCAGGACGATCACTCTCTGGATGATACCCATCTTTTTTGGGATGGATCGCGTAATGATTCAGGTATAAAATGGTGCAAAATTTCAAGTATATGAGAAGAGTCGTTTGGACAATTGCAGGTTTGTTCGTCACGGTGATTTGTGTGGCTCAGGAGTCGCTACCGACTTGGGCACGCGAATATGTCGTTCGACACAGCTCTAAGTACGGTTTTACGAAGGAGGATTTGGAGGATCTCGCAGTGCTGACCCATTACAGGCATGCGCGCAGTGGAATCGAACACGTGTATTTACAGCAGCGCTATAGGGGTGTGCCCATATACAACGCCTTGTGGAGTCTACATCGCAGCAGGCAAGGCAAAATATACGCTTCCAAACCGAGATTTGTGAAAGACATCGCCGAGCGCGTGGTAGAGGTCTCCCAACGGCTCACGGCCAAGGAGGCCCTCTTACATGCTGCCAGACACATCGGTATTGAAAGGCCGCAGTGGAAAGGTGTGATCGAAAAGAGGCAGGAAGGCGATCAATACGTGTTCGAACAGGTGCCCTTTTCGAGATCTCCTGTACACATGCGCAAGGTCTATGTACTCAATGACGAGGGTAAGCTGGTCTTGTGCTGGGATTTGGCCATCGATCGGGTGGATAAGGCCGATTATCCCAGCATGCGCATTGACGTGTCGACGGGACAGGTGGTGGACAGTGCCAACTGGATGGTCCACTGTCATTTTGGAGAGGGCTCGTATGAAATCGTGCAATCCCATGCAGCGTCAAAGAGTGAAGGCACGACTTCAAAGGTGGAGGAGACCCGTTTGGACGGTGCGCGATACTACGTCATTCCTCTGCCGGCGGAGAGTCCTCTGACGGGCTCCTTTCAGTGGGTGGTCGACCCTGCAGATCCACTCGCAAGTCCGAATGGATGGCACAGGGTACGCAATCAGTTGTATACCATCACCAGGGGCAATAACGCACATGCCTATACCGAATGGGAAGACGACGGGCAGCCTGATTTGGAAGAGCCCGACGGAGGGCCAGAACTTCACTTCAACTATATGTACGACACGACCAAGCCGGTCGATGATCCCTCCAACGCTCGTGCTGCTGTGGTCAATGCCTTTTATGTGACCAACATGTTTCACGACATTTTATATCGACTCGGTTTTGACGAACAATCGGGCAATTTTCAGGAGGACAACTTCAGGAAGGGCGGTTTGGGAGGCGATGCCGTCATTGTACAATCTCAGGATAGGGGAGGGCAAAACAACGCCAATTTTTCTACTCCGCCCGATGGCCTTAGTGGGCGCATGCAGCTGTATCTGTGGAGCAATACCGCATCGGAGGTGACACTTCTTTTGGGCCAGCGCGAGCAAAGGATACCCAGCGTACAGGCAAACTTCGGCAAGCGTCCGCCCTTTGATCCCATCGTTGCTCCTATGGAAATCGTCGATGACGGTACAGAGAAATCGTCACGAGGATGTCGAAGTCCGCTGAAGAACGATCTCACCGGCAAAGTGGCCATCATCGACCGAGGCACATGCGAATTTGGCACCAAATGCCTCAACGCGCAAAATGCCGGGGCAGTAGCAGCTTTGATATGTGGTTTTGACGACTCGCGCGTCGTCATGGCACCTGGTCAGGATGGCGATAAGGTCACCATACCGGCGTATTACATCCCACGTACCGCGTGTGAGCGGATACGCATCTATGCGGGAGATACCGCAGTGAAAGTCCGCATCGGCAAGGAAAACACTGAAGAGATCATCCGCGCCACGAGCTTTGACAACGGTGTCATCATCCACGAATACGGTCATGGTGTGAGCAATCGCCTCACAGGAGGCCCGTTGAACTCCGGTTGTTTGACCAATGTCGAGCAGATGGGGGAAGGGTGGAGCGACTTTTTCACTCTGGCGTTGACACATCAGCCGGGCATGACGGGCGAACAGGCGCGAGGTGTGGGCAACTACGTGACCAATCTCAGACCCAGTGGCCGAGGTATTCGCCCCAAGCCCTATTCCACTGATATGAAGATCAACGATTTCACCTATTTTTCCGCTCGAGCCCTTTCTATTCCCCATGGATTGGGATCGGTATGGGCCACGATGTTGTGGGAGATGTACTGGCAGCTGGTCGAAGCCTATGGCTTTGACCCGGAGATTCGCGACACCAATGCCGGCAATTACATCGCCTTGCGCCTCGTCGTCGAAGGCATGCGGCTGCAACCCTGCAATCCGGGATTTGTCGACGGCAGGGATGCCATCTTGCTGGCCGATACCTTGCTTTACAATGCAGCGCACAGCTGCTTGATCTGGAAAGCCTTTGCCAAACGAGGTCTGGGATACGGAGCTTCGCAAGGCGACCCGGATGAGATCGGCGATGAAGAGGAGCGGGAGAGCTTTTTGCCCCCGCCGGTATGCCAAAACCGATTCCTGCTGCAAAAACACGTCACCCCTGAAGTCGTCGCGGGCAAAGAGGTCACCGTACAGCTCGCACTGTCCAACAACCGTCCGGACACAGCCTTCGATGTGGTCATCACAGACACCATTCCCACATACGGAAGTTATGTGCCAGGCTCAGCCAGCATTCCTCCCGATGTCGTCGATGGGAGTGTATTGCACTGGCAACTCGATACTATGGTGCCTTTAGAGCACGTGGAGCTCACCTATCGCTTTGCCACCGACCCCAACCGCGCGTCTAAAATCCACTGGTATGAGCGCGTCGAAGAAGACTTGGATATCTTTGAAGATACATGGCAGGACGTTGCGCTCAACGGCTATGACTATTGGGATGTGACCGAAGAATACGTGCGTTCTAAACCGTATGCGTTTTACATACAGAACTCCACACAAGCCAATGATCAGCACTTGTTCTTGCGAAACCCTTTGGAGATCAACCTGTCCAATCCCGTTTTGCGATTTCACCACTGGTATCGGTTTCCCAATGTTCGAGGCAATGTCACTGCAGGTACAGTAGAGTACTCAGTCGATGGAGGTCCCTTTCAACTGGCCGATTCACTTTTCATCAGAAATGGCTTTTCCGGCCCCATACCCTATGGCACCTTTGTCGAACCATTTTATAAGGGATTTTACGGAAGCACGGATTCGTTTGTGCGCAGTTATCTCGATTTAAGGCCTTTCAAAGGCAAGAAGTTCAATATCAAGTTTCGCTACGGTCACGACTCGTATTCCCAAGATTTCGTGCTCGGTGCTCCCGACGGGTGGGCAATCGACGACATCGAGCTCATCGACTTGGTGGAATACACCGCTCAGGCATGTGTGGAGGCACGTGGAATAGAGCGCACCTGTGTGTCTCCAGCGGAGGGCTCGACCTTTGTCGAAGCAACGGACACGCTCATTGGTGTACGCGATATAGTGGGTGAATCCATCTTTCGGGTCTATCCCAATCCAACGCGTAGGCATTTACACGTGCGCTTGACGAAGCCATCCGACGGCCCGGCTGTCGCTGAACTCTTGGACGACAAGGGAAGGACAATCCGCACGGTGAAAGGTATGGGCCCCGTGATGCGGATCGATGTGTCGACACTTCCCGCGGGATGGTATGTCTTGCGCATGCGCACTCGAACGGCCTATCGTTCAATACCGTTTATCATTTTGCGTTAAAATGAGGAAGGCACGGGAGATTTC
Organism: Saprospiraceae bacterium; assembly: GCA_026996805.1. Classification (GTDB taxonomy): domain Bacteria; phylum Bacteroidota; class Bacteroidia; order Chitinophagales; family Saprospiraceae; genus S141-43. The sequence goes on from JALWKB010000163.1 coordinate 29,309, forward strand.
AATCTCGGGGTAAACAAATCAGGCCTATGCGAGAGTCGAGTGCACGGGAAATACCGACGGAGTTGCGTGTATTGTTTGTCTGTTTGGGCAACATTTGTCGTTCGCCGATGGCGGAAGGCATCTTGCGCGATAGGGTACGGAGGCTTGGCTTGCATTGGGAGGTGGATTCCGCTGGTACGAGTGACCTGCGCATTGGTCAGCCCCCTGATCCTCGGGCGATCGAGGAGGCTGCGCGTCACGGTATCGACATCAGCGGAAAGATTTCGCGCCTGTTTGAGCCCGCAGATTTTGACCGCTTTGATCTCATCATCGCGCTGGATCGCTCTGTCGAACAGACGTTGAGGGAGCTGGCCGGGGAAGAGCAGAAGTATCAAGACAAGATCCACTTGCTGACCGAATACAGTACGCAGTACCGCAATCAGGATGTGCCGGATCCCTTTGTACAGGGGGGTTTTGATGTGGTATATGAAATGTTGGACGAATCCATCGATGGGTTGATTGAGGCCTTTGAGCCCCATTTCATTGCCGATGCATAATGATGTATCGCTACGACACTGCCGATACCATCGTAGCGCCTGCGACGCCTCCGGGCACGGGTGCCATTGCGGTGGTGCGTCTATCTGGACCTAAGGCCATAGCCATTGCCGATGCATTGTTTCCCAATGTGGATCTTGCAAAGGCAAAGAGCCGCATGGTACAGTACGGAGTAGTGGCCCGAGATGGAGAAGAGCTCGATGAGGCGTTGGTGACGGTCTTTCGCGCGCCGCACAGCTATACGGGCGAGGATGTGGTGGAAATCTCCACGCATGGCTCCATGTATGTGGTGCGCAAGCTGGTGCAGTGGTGCATCGATGCTGGGGCACGCATGGCAGAGCCCGGCGAATTTACGATGCGCGCCTTTTTCAACCGCAAGATGGATCTCAGCCAGGCAGAGGCTGTCATCGACATCATTCAAGCGGACAGCGCCGCAGCGCATCGCCAAGCCATGCTCCAATTGCGCGGAGCCTATTCCGAACAGTTGCAATTGCTGCGTCAGAAAATCATCGAATTTGCTGCCCTTCTCGAATTAGAGCTCGACTTTGGTGAGGAAGACGTAGAGTTTGCCGATCGCACCCAGCTGCGAGACACGCTCAAGGAGATATTGCAGATCACGGGAGAGCTGCGCGACTCCTATCGGCTGGGCGTCGTCGTCAAGGAGGGTGTGCCCACCGTCATAGCCGGCCGTCCCAATGTGGGCAAGTCGACCCTGCTCAATGCGCTCCTTCGCGAGCAGCGCGCTATCGTGTCCGATATCCCGGGCACTACGCGCGATGTGATCGAAGCCAGCTTGCTCATCAAAGGAGTGCGCTTCCGCCTCATCGATACGGCAGGGCTCCGCAATACTACGGATACTATTGAAGCTATCGGCGTCCAGAGGGCCAAAGAGTACCTCCAAAAGAGCCAGCTTGTACTCTATGTCTTTGATGCAACGGAGCAATCCTTCGAAGCCGCTAAAGCAGAGTGGGAAAAACTCGCTTTGCCCCATGCCCATGTCCTCTTTGTCGCCAACAAATGGGACTTGGTCGGTAACGATGAAACTTCAGCAAATTTGCGGTGGGATTGTATTGCCATCAGTGCCCTACACGGCCACGGCCTTGAGGCCTTGAAAGATCGCATGTATGAAATGGTGATTGGCGATACAGCCTTACAGGAAAAGACCTTAGTGACCAACGCACGGCACTATCAGTCCCTCGTCCAAGCACATGAAGCCCTTGAGCGGGCCCTGCAGGGATTGGAGGAACCCCTCCCGGCAGATCTCATCGCCATGGACATTCGCCAGGCTTCCCATCACTTAGGCGCCATCATCGGCGAGGTCGACCCCGAAGATTTACTCGACTACATCTTCGCCAACTTCTGTATCGGCAAGTGACCATCGGTACAATCCGTAGATCGCAAAGCCGAGATAAACGGCCATCAGAGTGGCAAAAAAGAGCGCTCCTTGGCGGAGATAGATGTAGATGTACAGTGCATCCGTAGCAATCCAGTACCACCAGTTGGAGCGCACGCGATAGACCATAAGAACGGTTGCCAATATGGAAAAGACCGTCGTCACTCCGTCCAGGTAGATGAGCGCTGCGCCAAATCGCCCCATCCACTGACCAAGCACACCGCCTAAAAACAAACCGATACCTATCGCAACGGAGTGGACGTACCAAGGGAGTTCCCGCACAGAAAATGAAGCATCCTCGCCCACAGCACGACGCCAGCTGACAATGGCGTACATTCCCATCCCGATGTAGTACAGCTGCAAGAGGGCATCCGACAATAGCCTATACTGGACGATGTCTTTCCACAGCACAATGCTGCAGCTCAAGATTCCCCATAGCCAGCCTATCCACTTGCCGCGCGCTACGAGAAAGACGTAAATCACCCCGCTTATAAAGGCCAGGAGATCCCATAAGTCCTGTCCGTACGCCTCGCGAAGAAAATCCTGCACGTTCATGCGGATGTGGACTGGCTACTGAGGGAGGACATCCGCTTCGAGGATGAGTGTGTGCAAGAAGGGCTCGGTGTTGGCGATGACGTCGATTTCGACGCGCACATGACCTGGTTTGCGTCGGGCGCTGTAAAACGTCAGGCGAATGGCGCCGCTTTCCCCGGGGGCAATGAGGTGTTTGGGATAATCGATTTCGGCGCAGTCACATGCCGACACCATTTCGATTTTAAGCGGAGCAGTGCCCACATTGGTAAACCGATAGGTGTGGTGCCGCACTTCGCCGTGCTGTACCGTTCCGAAGTGCACCGAGTCGGAATGCCACACGATCTTAGCCAGGCCGGCATTCTGTGATGGGGGAGTCGATTGCGTTTCGTCGATGGTGGGCTTGGGCAAAGAAGCAGGAGTTGGCAGTGGTTGAAAGGTCAGGTCGTGCAACTTTGATCGGAGTGCCTCCATAAAGGCGTCGCCGGGGTCGACCTTATAGGTGAGATAGCTCGTGTCGAGCTCTTTCCACAGCGGATGGCCGATAAACCGCGTGTATTCGTGATGTCCCAGCAAGTATTCGATGGGATATTTTTGCACGAGCTGTCGAATCAGGCAGGCATTGGCGCGCAGCTGGTCTTCGGTGAGGGGGTGGGAAGCATCGCCGACGTTTTCGATGCCTATGGCGGCGTGGTTGAGTCCGATGACGTGTCGCGCCATAATGGTGTCGGGCAAAAGTCGATAGATCGTACCGTCTCTGTCGATGAGATAGTGTGCGGAGACGTTGAGAGCGCCTGCATGGCGTATTTTGCTTCGCGAGGAGGGCAAAAAGACGGGATCAAAAGCTGCAAACGAACGCTCTAAGTCGGGTATAGCCGTCCAATGAACGACGATCATCTTAGGCTGGATGGTCGGCCGGTCTACGTCCATACCGTAGTGGCTCTTCATGTATTCGATGGTCAGCCGTGCCCGCGTGCTGTCAAAGATGATGGGTCGATCGACGATTTTAATGCTTGTACAAGCATCTTGACGAAAAGCCTTCCAATGACACGCAGCTGTCGACCACAGCGCGATGGCCAGTGCCAAATAAAAAATCCAACGCTGGAACGTTTGCCCTTTCATATGCCCGACGAATTTGGCTAACTTTGCCCACGGAGCAAACACAAAAGTAGCGAAAATGGTTTTGACCCCCTCACAGATGGTTCCGCTGGGTACGCCGGCGCACGATTTTATACTGATCGAACCGCGCAGCGGAAAGATGCGTTCCTTGGAGGAATTGCGATCCGACAAGGGTACGGTCATCATTTTTATGTGCAACCACTGTCCTTACGTAGTCCATATCATGCCGGCCCTCGTTCCCCTGTCAAAAGAGTACATGGAAAAGGGCATCTCTTTTGTCGGCATCAATGCCAACGACATTGAAAACTACCCCGATGATGCCCCCGACAAGATGATCGCCTTCCAGGAAAAGTGGGGATTTGATTTTCCCTACCTCTTTGACGAAACGCAGCAGACGGCTAAGGCCTACCAAGCAGCTTGTACGCCCGATATTTTCGTCTTTGATGGTGGTATGAAATTGTACTACCGGGGGCGATTCGATGCCACGCGACCGGGCAGTGGTGCCTCCCCTACGGGTGAGGATCTCGCTGCAGCTTTGGATGCTTTGTTGGCCGGAAAAGAGCCCCCAAAGGAGCAATTCCCCAGTGTCGGGTGTAATATCAAGTGGAAGCCCTGATTCCCCTCTGGGTGCGCTGCATTCGATATTGACGCCTCCACTCCAGCCAGCCCAGTATGCAGAGTGCCAGGTAAATTGCAAATAAGCCGGCCGTCGGGTAGAGCTGCTTGAGCACGTAAACGGGGATAGCCACGAGATTGACCGATATCCACAGGAGCCAGTTTTCGAGGTATTTCTTTGCCAAAAAGTACTGCGCAGTGAGGCTCATCACCGTCGTGTACGCATCGGCATAGGGAAAGCTCGCTTGGGTGTTGAGGGCCATGAAATGACCCCACAGTGCGCTGACCACAAGTACTCCTGCAAGAACTGCCACCCAGAGCCACGGTTTGAATCGACGTATGGGCACCTCGGAATGCGTGTCTCGTCGCCGCTGCGACCAGTACCACCATCCGTAGGCATTGAGGACAATGTAGATGAAATGCAACAGGGCATCGGAATACAGCCGAGCTTGATAAAAGATCCACACGTAGATTGACACTGAGAGGATACCCAATGGCCATGCACGGATATCTTCCCGCGTCTGCAGCCACACACAGAGGATGCCCGAAAGGACAGCGATGTATTCCAAACTCTCTTGAAGGGATAGCGATACAGCAAAAAGGCCCACCGACGTCTCATATTTTCAGGCGGTCGAGCGCGATATCCTTAAAGCGTCCGGCCTGTATTTCGATTTTGTTGCCCTGGCTGTCGACGAGGGTAGCGGAAAAACTCCCCGAAATCATGGACTTGTCGGGATCCCATTTCGACACTTCGATGCGTGCCGTGGTGCTTTCATACTGATGCGCGCTGGGATTGTCCTCTTCTAATACCTTGTAATAGATTTTTGCACCTTTGGTATAGACTTTCTTTTCGGGGTCGAACTCGTGAAGGAGGAGTTCGAGCAAGCGTACCTGCCGCTTTTCGGCAATGGTTTCCATTGTTGAGCTTGAGATATGTAAGATGACCTGGCCGGTCTCTTGCTCTTCGATGTAGCGGCCATTCGTCGAGGCGGCTTCCCACAGTTGGTCGTCGATGAGACACTCTACGTATGCTCCCTCTTCGGCAAGTCGCATGCCGGGCTTTTCGATCTTTTGATACGCCGGTGCATCCTCTGATGTGGCTTGTGATGTGCCCGATGTCGACTTTTCGCTCTTGCAATGGGTAAAGAGCAATGCGATCAACCCGAAAGGGATCCATCCCGTCTTCATATGAGGAAAAATTTTTATGCAAACCTACGGAAATTCTCCCACAAAACGGTCAAAAAACGGATTTATGGCGTTGCCGTACTTTTGTCGGTGAGCCACTTTCCGTATGAAATCGACGGTACTTGACTTGCAGCGATTGACCATAGACTTTGAAGGGCGGCGCGTCGTCGACGAGCTGAGCATTGCGCTCCGCGACGGCGAAATTACGGCGTTGGTAGGCCAAACAGGCGCTGGGAAAACCCTTGTCGCGCTGACGCTGCTCGGATTCATTCCTTCCAAACACATCCGCAGTGGAAGACTTCAGCTTCTGGACATCCCCAATGCCCTCGGGCTGAACCCACGCCAATGGGAACGCCTTCGCGGGACGACCATTGGCCTGATGATGCAAAACTCCCACGAGGCTTTTGATCCGCTCTATACGGTGGGATCGCAAATCACTGAGAGCATGCGCAGTGTGCTCGGAATAGGCCAAGAAAAAGCGAAAAAAATCCTCCTCAGCGAAATGGCCGAGCTTTCCCTCGAGCGCGACTTGCTGAAAGCCTATCCCCATGAGCTGTCCGGAGGAGAATTACAGCGTTTCGCCTTGGTGTGGACCCTGGTATTGCGCCCGAGGATAGCTGTGTTGGACGAACCCTTAGCGGCATTGGATACCGCCCTGCGACCCAAAGCCATAGCCTATATTGTCAAAAGACAACGGGAGTGGTCCATCTCTCTGCTGTGGATTACGCACCAAGTGCATGACGTACTGGAACACGCAGATCGAATGGCGATCATGCGGAAGGGGAAAGTCATCGAGAGCGGAAAGGTAGTAGAGCTCTACCGCCAACCCCAACACCACTATACGCGCAAACTCTTTCAATATGCCGAGATCTTGAACGATCAAAGGGTGCACTTCAGAGAAAGGGCAATGCCCGAGGTCCATCGAGGTGGTCGAGTGTTGGAGGTGAAAGATCTGTATTATCGGCATCCGCGTTTTCGCGATCGTTTTTTATTGCGAGGGCTCCGTTTTTCCTTAGCTGAGGGCCAATCGCTTGGTATCGTGGGGCCTTCGGGGGTGGGTAAGTCGACGCTTGCCCTGCTGATTGCTGGATTGCTCAAGCCCGATAGAGGAGAGATTTGGCTTAAGGGCATACAAGCCAATGCAGTGGGCTCTACCCATCGACATCGGATGCGACATCCCGTACAAATTATCTGGCAACACCCCTCGAGCTCCTTACATCCGTATCGGACTGTACGGGCTACCCTGTACGAAGCGCTCCAATGTCGTCCGTCTACGTTACCACCGCTCCAAATTGGTGATTTGCTTCGGTGGGTTGAGCTCGAAGAAGACGTGTTGGATCGCTACCCACGGCATCTATCGGGTGGTCAGCAGCAACGCGTGAGCATAGCTAGGGCACTAGCTGTCGGCCCCGAAGTGCTGTTGTGTGACGAACCCGTCTCAGCACTCGATATGGCGACGCGTTTACAAATATTACAGCTGCTGCAGCGCATACAAGCGGAGCAGGGCCTCAGCATCCTCTATGTTTCCCATGCACTGGGTGAAATCGCCTTTCTCTGCAGACATGCCCTCCGATTACCTGATCAGAAGTGGTTTGAGCTGAGCGTATCAGGAGAATAACCATTTTATACAAAAAAGTAAAAAAGTTAGTCCAAAGGAGTGGCTGGTGCAATTCCCTCTCGCAAGACATGGTAAAGGCTCTTGCAGTTATGGCGCGGTTTAGGCAGTAAAAACACTAAGATGATCTCTTCGATATTGGCTAAAATGCCGGCGATGACTACTGTCACAAAACTCACTGGTTCGACCCCGTAGAGGAAGAGTATGAAAAAGTACAACGCAAAGAGGACGGCCACAGTCTTCCAGGAGTACAGATGAAAGGACGGTATGGTGCGGTATCGCACAAATGCCAGCACATAGAAGAGTATATAGCTGAACAAAAAGATCCATACCCAAAATGCGTAGGGCTGAATGAGTTCCCAGCGCATGGTATAGACCCCGTAGAGGCCTGCGATCATGGTGAGTAAGTCGCCGTAGGAGTCGAGTTTAGCTCCGACGTAGCTCTCTATACGCCATTTGCGCGCCAGAAACCCGTCGAGCACGTCGCTGAGGAGGACAAAAAACATGGCTGTGATGAAGGGCTTTTCCATCTTGTGGTGCGCCCAATACAGGAGTAGAGGAAATACCACAATGCGAAAGGCACTGAGCACATTGGGAATATATGCGCGCATGTCGGCCATGTGTGAGTTGTCGTCAAATCCGTGAAAAGATACGAAAAATCACTAATGCGGGGGCGTAGGTCAGGATTTAGCAGCAGCGGTGGGCGGAGCAGTCGTTTTGGCGAAATCGCCCGCTTTGACAACGACAAATTGGCTGGGCTGTACGTATCGACTAAGGACGCGATGTACTTCGTCGGTGGTGAGTTGTCGAGCGCGTTGGAAGAGGTCTTCGTACCACTGCATCGAGCGCTCCTTAAAGAGATTGTCCTCCAGGGTGGCTGCCAGCCATCGATCATCCGAAAAGCGTAGATGGTATTTTTGGATCCAACCCTGTACAGCGTTTTGGAGCTCATGCTCTTCAAAGCCCTCTTGAAGGGCCCTGTCCAGCTCTTCGAAAACGGCACGGTGAAGGCGTTCCTTATCCGACGGTGAAAAGATGGCATAACAGGAAAAAGCGGCCGAAGCGCTGAAGTAATTGGCCGAAAAACTCGAAGCCACGCCGTAGCTCATGCCCTCTTTTTGGCGAACGCGCGTGGCTAATCGCGAAGATAGAAATCCCCCGCCTATGATGAAATTAGCTATCACCAAGGGTACGTAGTCTTGATCTCTCTGACTGAGGGGTATCAGCATGCCGGCCTTAAAGACGGCATTGGCTTTGTCGGGTGTTTCGATCTCGATCTGTTGAGCCGAAGTGGGAAAATAGAGATTGGGGATCAACTGAAATGGTTGTTCGGTGGGGTGGTTGGAAAACTGCTCTTGCAGCCAAGAGCGGACTTCTTCGGGAGCGAAGTCTCCCACTACTCCTATGGTGATGTGATCGGTGCCGTAGAATTGGCTGTGGAATTGGCGAATCTCGTCGAGCTGCAACTCCGATATGTGTTGGATTTGCTCATCGAGGGTGCGCACGTAACGGGGATCGTCGGGTGCATAGCGATAGAGGGCACGTCGAAAGGCGATAGAGGCAAGGGTGAGGGGATCTGTGCGGCGGTGTTCGATGGCGGCGAGGACTTCTCTGCGCAATTTTTCGAATGCCTTTTCTTCCAGCGCGGGCTCGAACAAGAGCTCTGATAGCAGTGCTATAATGGTGTGCAAGTGGGTTCGTCGCGTTTCGACGATGACGGATACGGCATCGAAGTAGGGATGAATGTCAATGGTCGTCCGCGTGGTGTCGAGTATGTCGTTGATTTCTTCTTGGGATTTATGTCTTGTGCCCTTGAGCAAGAGGCGTCCGAGGAAAAGGGCTGCTTCGGCTTTGCCCTTAAGACTCTGGAGGTTGCCGTAGCGCATAGTCAACGATAGGTGGACCGTTTGGCCGCGCGTCTTTTTGGGGAGTAAGGCGATTTGCGGACTGTCGGGGCCTACCATCTTCTGTGTGAGGCAGTCGATATTGGCAGGAGTTGCCTCGAAGGCCTCACCCGATGCACGGCTCTTGCCTCCCCGATAGTCGCGCAACAGCTCTTCCAGAGGAGGAGCTTCTTCTATCTCTACGATGTGGGGCTCCTTGACGGGCTCGAAGATGCCCGTCGTGCGGTTGGAGGGGTGAAAATACCTTTTGGCCACCTCGACGATGTCTTTGCGCTGTACCGCCTGGATCTGATCGCGAGCGTAGAAAAACAGCCGCCAGTCCCCCCGAGCGATGAAGCTGGTTAGCAGGATTCCCATCTTTTCAGGATCGTTGAAGGCCATATCCCATTCCTTGAGCAGGCGGTTTTTGGATCGCTCCACTTCTTTATCAGAGGGTATAAAATCAGCGAGCCGGTCCATGATGTCGAGCGTGGTCTGTCGCAGCTCGTCGAGGGAGCTGTTGGTACGCGTCTCGGTGTGGATGTAAAAATAGCCCGGTTCCGCCGTGGGAGGTATGAATCCCCATACCCCTGTGGCTTTGCCCGTTTCGATAAGGGCTTTGTACAATATGCCCGTAGGCTCGTCGGTAAGCAAGTCATTGAGTACCATCAAGGGATAGTAGTGGGGGTGCGTAGATGCGGGGATGTGGTACAGGCATGCAAAGAGCTGGATTTCACCGACGCGCTTGAGGTGAACAGTTCGCTCGCCGTCCTGGGCGGGTTCGCGCGTGTACGTGGGCAGTAAGGGGAGTCGACTGCGATCTGGGGCTGGTATGCGACCGAAGTATTTTTGTATGCGTTGGAGCGCGTCAAGCACTTCGATCTTGCCCGTTACGATGAGCACGGCATTGTCGGGCTGGTAGTATCGATCGTAAAACTCCCGCAAACGCGTGGCGGGCACGTGTAAGATGTCGGATAGACAACCGATCGTGCTGTGGCCGTAGTTGTGCCAATCGTACGCTGCTCCGATCATGCGCTTGTAGAGCACGTTGGCGGGCTGGTTTTCTCCCATTTCATACTCATTGGCGATGACCTTGGCCTCGCTTTCTAAATCTTCGGGTGCGATATTGGCGTTGCGCATGCGGTCGGCTTCGAGTTCTAAGGCCCAATCGAGGAGCTCGTCGGAGGCGGGAAAGGTTTCGTAATAATTGGTGCGGTCCATCCATGTAGTACCATTGGCGCGAACGCCCCGCTGCGTAAACTCTTCCGGGATGTCGGGATGTGTGGGCGTACCTTTAAACATCAAGTGTTCGACGATGTGAGCCATTCCGTATTCGCCGTAGCCCTCATGCCGCGAGCCGACGCGATAAGTGATATTGACGGTGATCGTCGGCCGGGAGGGATCTGGGAAGAGCAAAATCTGCAGACCGTTGTCCAAACGGTATTCTTCGATGCCTTCGATGGCACGTACAAACCGAATGTTGGGTGGGAGATTTTGATGCGCCATGGCCCTATGGTTTGGTATGAAATGGTCGATCGTACGCGAATCCAGCCTCCTCTGCAGTACATCGCCGGCTACCCTTTTAGATGTACTGAATGGCGGGGATTCTTGGCATATAACGCCATAGGAAGGGATGCGGTTTGAGCAGATGGTGTATTTTGGGGCCAAAGTTGGAACTATGGCATCGTGGCGTAGCTGGATTGCTCGGCGGATATTGCAATGGATGGGTTGGAAAATCGAGGGGGAGGAAAATGCCAAGCCGCTGCAAAAAGCCGTCTTTGCCGTCGGGCCGCATACTTCCAACTGGGATTTTATCATTGCCATCTTGGTGCGCGAAGCTACCGGCATTCCTTCGCGCTATCTCGCCAAACACACGCTGTTTCGACCGCCTCTGGGGTGGCTCATGCGCGCGTTGGGTGGCTATCCCGTCGATCGAAGCCGACCACAGGGACTCGTTCGGACAGTGGTGGAAATCTTCGCCAAAGAACCGCATTTTCTGCTCGCCATCACTCCTGAAGGTACGCGCAAAAAGGTCGACAAGCTTCGTTCGGGATTCTACTATATCGCACGAGAAGCGCGAGTGCCCATCGTACCCGTGGGACTGGATTATGGCAAAAAGCTCGTACGATTTTATACCCCTATTGATGCTCAACGGGATCGGGAGGAGATTTTGGAGGAGGTCACCAGAATTTTTCGGTCCCATCGGGGAAAACACCCACACCAAAGTATATAAAAACGCCGCATGCCTTCCATAGAATATTTGCGCGAGTGGATGGAAAAGCGCGTGGACTATTACAATCGCCCCGATTTCATAGCCACGGATCCCATAGCCATACCGCATCGGTTTACGAAGCGACAGGACATCGAGATTGCGGGCTTTTGGACGGCGATATTGGCGTGGGGGAGGCGTTCGCTCATCATGCGCAAAGCGGAAGAGATCCTTCGACGGATGAACGATGCGCCGCACGATTTTATCCTTCACCACACCGAAAGGGATAAAAAACGCCTTTCGGACTTTGTGCATCGCACTTTTCAGGGGGTTGATGCGCTGTATTTTCTCGATTTCTTGCAATACCACTATCGCGCGCACGACACGCTGGAAAGTGCTTTCTTATACGATGATGATACTGAATGGTCGGCACGGGCGGCTTTGGAGCACTTTCACCGTTATTTTTTTTCGCTGCCGCAGGCTCCGCAGCGCACGAGAAAACACGTGCCCACACCGGCTCGGGGGTCTACTTGCAAACGCTTGAATATGTTTTTGCGATGGATGGTGCGCCGCGATGATCGCGGCGTGGACTTTGGGCTGTGGACGCGCATTGCGCCGGCGCGGCTGGTCATTCCGCTCGACGTACACGTCG
>JALWKB010000163.1:41054-41955 GCA_026996805.1 Saprospiraceae bacterium
AAGTGACGGAGATATGCCGCAAACTCTATCCCGACGATCCCGCTGTCTGCGACTTCGCTCTCTTCGGCGCCGGAGTGCTCGAAAGGGATGTATGAACCACAAGAGGGCACACAAAGCGCTCTCTGCGGTCTCTGTGGAGAAATCTCGGTGGCCGCTGTGGTCCGAGGAATACACTTAAGCCTTGTAGCCGCACAAGAGGGCATGCCGTTGATGCAATCCACAAAAGTGAAAAAAATTATACACCACACAGGCAACCCTTAATAGAAAATCTTAGTACATAATAAATAGAAAAAATGGTCTAAAGGAGCAACAAATGCATTTTTTGGCGGATGGAGTTGGTGATTGAGAAAAAATGTGTATATTAGTGCAACGCTTTTGACCACACAGGCATTTATCGATTGAGACGACGGCAGAGATTTAAGGAGGGCAACTGCTTCAGTAGACAAGAAGAATGCGTGTAGCAAATGTCTAAACTTCAAAAACTTTTTAGCCATGTTATTCTTAACTCTTAAATCCGAAAGCGGCTCCCGTAATGGTCGAGCCCACACTACACACCACCAGCACAGTACCTCCCGTATGTGGGGGGGGGGGGGACTGCCCCTGTTGACCCTGCTCGTGTTCCTAACGCTTAGTGTCATGGTACGCCCCGTCGAGTTACTGGCCCAACAGCGCCCGATGGAGATTGCACCACCCAAAGGATTGCAGCTGACCACGCGAGAAGCGTTTGAGCAAGCCGTACGCGCGTACGAAGAGCGATACCTCACGGATGCCCGCCAGCTGGAGCGGATACGCCGCGACTTAATGCAGGGCGACCTTCCTGCCGAAGAGATCACCGACGAGCTGGTGCGCAGCTATGCCCGCCAGGAGGCGCGTCAGCGTTTCATCCACGCCTATACGAAGC
>JALWKB010000164.1 GCA_026996805.1 Saprospiraceae bacterium
CTTCCATGTACTGGAGGGCCGCATTGGTCCATCGCTGGAGTTTTTTGCGATCGATAAAATCATCGGGCAAGGCGCTTTCGCTTTCGCTGCGCGTGCGCACTTCGACGAAGACGAGGAGCCCACCCTTGCGACAGATGATGTCGATCTCGCCCCGCTGCACGCGCTGGTTGACGCGCACGATTTCATACCCCTTACCCCTCAAATGCCGTAGGGCAAGCTCTTCGCCCATTTTGCCCAATTCCTGCCGTGGTGAACGCATGATGAAAGCTTAGGGCAGCTTGATTATGGTGATGGGTTGGACCTGTCCGTCGCTACGGCGGGTGAGGATGTACGCACCGATAGGCCAACGATGCGTGTCAATGGTATACCGTTGATGTGGGTGAAGGGTCTGTGTCCACAGAAAGCGCGTATTCGTGCCAACTATGCTCACCCGGATGGCGCGGGGGCTGAGATTTTTGATGTAGAGATGGTTGCGGAAGGGGTTGGGTGCAATGTGGATGATCTGTTTGCTACCGGTGGGAGTTTGCGTGCCTGTGGAGGGTTGTTGGAAGAATTCGAGGACTTTTTGGACAAACTGTCGGAAAGTCGAGGTGTCGGCCACGGTTTCGAGGGGGAAACCGATGTAGACGAGGGCTCCCTGGCTTGTACCATTGCCGAAGGTGCCGCGATAGGCGATACCGGCAATGCCGCCATTGCGATAGCGGAGTATGGGGAATGCCCCCTCTTCAGGTTGGAGCACATCGGGATAATCTTCGGGGTAGACTTTTCCGAAGTGTAGAGTCAGGCCTTCCCAGAGGGTACGCCGCACGCCACGGGCAGGGGTCAGGCTGGCGTTGCCATCGTCGACGAAGCGTGCTTTGAGGTAATTGCGGAAAAAATTCCTGTCTGTGGCCGATCCCTTTTTGTCGAGATCCCATGCGATTTCTGAGCCCGTCACGAAGAGCTTACCGCCAGCCTCGAGGTATTGGCGGATGGCCGCTTGTTCTTTAGCGCTAAAGGTCTCATCGCGGGTCGATTCGTCGCCCAAAAACCACCAGACGATGTCGTAATTGGTGAGTTGGACCTTGCCGCTGGCGACGGCTTCGTTGGCTGTGCACTGGATGTCCAGTGTATCGGCTACATGCCACAGGCCTTGGAGGTATCGCCATCCAAAGTCGTGGGTCAGATGCGGATACGAGGCCTGTCGGTCGAATCCGTCGACGATGAGCAGGCGGGTGGCATCAGGTAGAGTCTGGAAGTACAATCCGTACACATCGGAGCTGGGTGAACGAGCACCCATGCGATTGAGCGCATAAAATTCCACGCGATAGGGAATGCGAGACTTGGGTGCCGCACTATCGGAGAGCTGCACCGTCAATCGTCCCCTTGCCAGAAGGCTATCCCAAGGGCCGATAAAGAGAAGGCTCTCCAGCGCAGTGTCTATGGGGTGTAAACTAAAAGCATAGCCTGTGCCTCGCACATCGTACGAAGGTATCCCATAAAGGGCGATGGCCGTATCTTCGGGAAGATGTAGCACATATCGCAGGGTGGGTACGGCGGGTATGGGGGTGCGGATTTCGATGCGCTTGGACAGGGTACTGCTGTTGTTGTCGTCATCCCATACGGTCAGGGAGACCACGTAGGTGCTATCGTGGGCATACACGTGTCGGACGCGTACTCCCATGTCATTGGTGCCGTCGCCGAAGTCCCATAAGTAGCGCACGATGGAGCCGTCGTCTTGGGAGGGACTGGCGTCGAAGGTGAGGGTATCGCCGGCACCTGCGGGCAGACCTTCGATGTGGAAATCGGCAAAGGGCCTTCCATCGGCGGAAGGAGCTAAGCGCACATCGCGTTCGTAATACGTGTTGGCCTGGACGGTGATTTGAAACTGTCGTCGGATATAGCCTGCGCGCTCCACGGTGACGGTATAGGTGCCGGGCATGAGTGCATCGAGTGCATAAAAGCCGTTGTATCCGTCGTCGCCGAAGTACTCGTAATTGCCGGGGGTGACGTGTACGTAGACGTCATTGACGGGATCGTTTGTAGCTGCATCGCGGACAATGCCGCCGATGCGGGCTGTAGTGAAGCAGTTGGCTTCGAAATAGGAGCAAAACGCTTGGACGATGGCCCATGCGTAGTTTTGGAGGTAGGCAGAATTGCGCAGGCGGAGACCTTCTTCGGGCACATCGTGGAAGGAACCTTCGGAGAGTGTGGCGGGCATGTCGGTATTGCGCAACACGCCGAGGTTGAAGCCGAGGAAGCTGCGGTCGCCCTTGTTGAGCCAGCGCTCGGTGCGCATGAGGCGTTCGAGGCGGGGAGCCATAATCTGACCCATTTCGCGCGCCTCCTCGAAGGCAGGCTGCCCATTGACTTCCTTGTACAGTACAAGGGAGTAGTTGCCGCCGCCGGCATTGGTGTGGATGGAGTGAAAATAGTCGGCGCCCATGGCGTTGGCGATGGCGCTGCGTGCGGCAAGGCTGATGTCGTCGCTCTCTTCATTGCCCGTACGGGTGAGGCGCACCACGGCACCCAGCGCCTCGAGATAGTCACGCACGTGAAGGGCCGTCGTAAAGTTACCCTCGCTCTCCCAGTACACCAGCCCATGGGGTAGGAATATCTGGCGATCGTTGGCGGGATTGTACCCCCCATGGCCCGGGTCAATACAGATGCGCACCCCTTGTAAGGCCTGACCCGCCGCAGATGCGTACACAGTGCAGGCAACGGCCAGTGCAAAATATCGAAGATAGCTGCACATCATTCGCTTACTTGTTTTTTTTCTTTGGTGTATGAAATTGTGCGCTTAGATCGACGACATACACCTCACCGTCGGGCGTGCTAAAGGCGAGCATTTTCCCATCATTGCTCATACTGGGATACAGGGCGATAAGGTGGAGCTGGGCTGTGAGGTTATCCAACTTTCGGCTACGGAGATGGTATAGCAATACGTCGGACTTCGTGAAGCGATGGCCGTCGTCGTAGGCATCCATGCCCAAGACGGCTCGGCCCTGAAGTGTCCACTGAGGAGCCAGCACATGGCCGAGGCTATCGACGATATCTCCTTCGAGGGTGGAGATGAAGGTGCCCCGCCCCACTTTGTGCAGCAAAGTCAGCGCCGAATCGGGATGGGTCTGTACCCAGATGTAATTGCCCTCGCCAAAGGGGTTGAGCACACTATCGCGGCCATTGGAGTACAGGCGCATTTTTAAGTCGAAGTCCTCGTAGGCAAAGCGCCCCGGAGGAATTTTAACCACCTCATCGCGGCCGATATGGTAGGCCGAAATACCTTCGAGGGCGAGAAAGTACACCCACGGCCCGTGTTGGTAGACGATCTTCAGTGGCCCTGCGGTTTGGACGACAGTGCGTGGTTGGTCATTGTTTTTCGCATAGAGCAAGGCGGAGTGTCGTCTGCGCTTGAGAAACATATGCATGACGGCTACCCAGTGCTTCCCTCCGTCCAGTGGAACGACGCGCTTCACTACGTAGGAGGAAGGCAAGACCGAGTCGATCTTGTCCGTAGTGCGGTCGTATCGGTAGAGCCCTCTGTGTTTTTCGCGATGAAGCCACAAATACCTCGATGACGAGTCTATCCATTGAGGATAAAAAAATCCACCGTCGAGTACTTTATTGACAGAGGGTATTTGCCCAATAACATTGGCGACAGCCTGGGTACCGTGGGTTGGTGGAGCGGTCGCTTTTTCTACAGTTTTATTCCCATCCTCGGTGCTATTGTCTAAAGCACAAGCGACCAGAAGCGGCATGATGATGAAGTACCATTTCATACTTCTAATGCACATTTTAAACGATGACGCAACGCATTCAAAGGTAAGAAGAACTCTCCATATGGCGTTAGAGCACATTATGGGAGATTCGTCGTATCTTGCTCAAAAAATGTATGCATAGGAGGACCTTTCACAAGTGGAGCATAACGGCATTGGGGGGCATGGCAATAGCTGCGTGTACGAAACGCATGCATAAAATGGTGGATCAGGAGGAGGATGAACAAAATACTCCCGAGCGCATGGTGCCTCCGCCGCTCAAGCCGGGGGACACCGTCGGATTGATTGCTCCAGCAAGTCCTTTCAAGGCGGATGACTATGAAAAAGCCGTACGCAATGCGCGTCGTTTGGGGTTGAAGGTACGCGAAGGAGCGCACCTGCACCACAAATGGGGCTACTTGGCAGGGCGCGATGACGAGCGTGTAGCCGACATCCACGCGATGTATGCCGATGAAGAGGTGCGCGCCCTCTGGTGTATCCGCGGAGGCTATGGCACGACGCGCTTGCTCCCCCTACTCGACTACGATTTCATACGCAAACATCCAAAACCCATCATCGGATTTAGCGATATCACGGCATTGATGCACGCCGTGTGGCTGCGCACGGGCATTGTACAATACCACGGCCCCGTAGCCAAATCGACGCTTGAGGGCTATACGGGTGAGAGTTTTCGCCGCGTTGTGATGGACGAGCGTCCGCAGACAGTGGTGATCAGGTACGAGGCCTATGAGGGCAAAGATGCTGACATTTACAGGCCTGAGGTGATCAGCCCGGGCAATGCTGAGGGTATCCTCACGGGGGGGAATCTCAGTCTTTTGGCTGCCCTTTGCGGGACGGATTTTCACTGGGACGCCGCCGGTAAACTGGTCTTCATCGAAGATGTCGGCGAAAGTCCCTATCGCGTTGATCGCATGCTCACCCAGCTCATCAATGCTGCTCGGCTCGACAAGGCCGCGGGGATCGTCTTGGGCGTGTTTCGCGGATGTGAACGCAAGTCCGGGGAGGAGTCGTTTACACTCAAGCAGGTCATACGCGACAGGTTGGGGGGATTGGGCGTGCCCGTATTCTACGGTTTTACCTTCGGACATGTATCGAAGATCGCAACCTTCCCCATCGGGGTGTGGGCTTCATGGGAGAGTGCAAAGCGTCAATTGACTATTCACTGGAACAAATAAGTGGGCATGGCGGAGGCAAAGAAGTCCATACGCGACAAGTATCCCGAGATTGACTTTGCCAAACTGCCGCAACACGTGGCCATCATCATGGATGGCAATGGCAGGTGGGCCAAGGCCCGAGGCAAACCGCGCATCTTCGGGCATCGACAAGGCTCAAAGACCGTACGCCGCATCACAGAGCTATGTGCTGAGCTCGGCATACCATTTTTGACCTTGTACGCCTTTTCGACGGAAAACTGGAGGCGTCCGCGCGAAGAAGTCCAAACCCTGATGCGCCTGCTCATTGAGGCTATTCAGGAAGAAATTGACGAGCTCGACCAAAACGACATCCGACTCAATGCCATCGGCGACATCGACGGCTTGCCTCCGGCCACAAAAAAAGCGCTCCTTGAAGGAATGCAACGCACGAAGGACAATAGCAGATTGTGCCTGACATTGGCTCTCAACTACAGTGGGCGCTGGGACATCGTACAAGCCGCCAAGGTGATTGCTCAAAAGGCACGCGAAGGACGCGTAGAACCACACGCCATCGATGAGGCGTACTTTTCAAAACACCTCTCCACAGCCGACATGCCGGATCCCGAAATGCTCATACGCACCAGCGGAGAATATCGGGTGAGCAACTTCCTCTTGTGGCAGATTGCCTATGCCGAGTTGTTTTTCGTACCAGTCTATTGGCCGGAATTTGACAAGACGCATTTCATACAGGTATTGCGCGAATTTCAACGGCGGGAACGACGCTTCGGCATGATCAGCGAGCAGCTTCGTTAGACCCCACAGCGGCCTTCGGACGTACGGTATTGATCAAAAAACTCAGCTGCTGGATGAGATCGCGTTTATCCTTGGCGGGTGCCCATACTAAGCCGGCGAGATAGAGGAGCTCACGGCGTTGCGGATCCACCAGTACCGTCATGACAAAGGGGCCTCCAAAGAAGTCCTTTTGCGTCATCCAAATACCACGCAGCTCTACGGCATAGAGGCCACCGATTTTGCGTGTAAAACGGTAGACGGGAAAGTGGCGGTCGTCGACGACGACGCGGTCGTCGGGAATATCGGTCTTGATCATCTTTCCCATCGCGTTGAAATCGTCGATGAGAGCCCTGGTGTTGAGTTGTTGGGTATCGCGATAGGGCTTTTTCCACAAGATAAGGCTCTGCATCCCCTCGTGGAAGTCTTTGCGAAGCCATAAGACGTTTTTTCGCTTGACGGCGACTTTGTATCCCGCTGGCACATCCAAACGCAAGCCAAACATCGAATCCACGACCGCGCGCAAGCCGGGATCCAGGCCTTCCACGTAGAGATTGGCCTTGATGACATCGGCATCGTGGTTGGCGATGAGCGATTGGATTTGGGGATGTAGCCGGACAAAACCATCTATCAAGGCCTGTCGATTGGGAGCTCGCAAAACGATGATGATTTGCCCTTTGGCCCATATGTCGCGATACTGTCGTAGTTGAACCCTTTGCGCAGGCAGCAACAGGCGATGATCCATATAGCGGGATACCAACCTGTGCAGCGCGGAGCTAGTGTCTTCGGTACTGAGCGGTATGAAATAGGTGCGCAGTGTGCGTTTGTACACATCGGCTTCGAGCTGAGCGGGGCGAAACCACCGCAGATCGAAAAGTGGTTCGACTTGTGGGGTGATGATATAGGGCTGTTCCCAATACCGAATGATGGAATCGCGCAATGCTCGCGGCAAGGCAGTACTATCCCATAGGATGGCTATTTCGTTGGGCTTGCCCACGGCGGTGGGTTTGGCCTGCCACTTTTCCACCGAGCAAGAGCACATAAGGCTTATAAGCACGGCGATCAAGCCCAGCTGTAGTTTCTGGTTATTCGGCATGGGATAAAGATAAGCGATTTTGCTCAAAGATCAGAGCAATTGTGCGATGATATCGTCTTCGGTGATGCCTTCGGCCTCGGCCTTGTAGTTGCGCACGATGCGATGGCGCAATACATTGGCCGCCACACTGCGCACATCCTCGATGTCGGGGGAATACTTGCCGTGGATAGCTGCTCTACACTTGGCACCCAGTATCAAGTACTGCGAGGCGCGAGGTCCTGCCCCCCAGCTCAGGTATTCCTTGACTACTTCTGGGGCTTCATCCGATTTGGGGCGCGTCTTAACGACAAGTCCTACGGCATATTCCATGACGTTGTCGGTGACGGGTATTTTGCGTACTACGCGCTGGTAGTGCAGTATTTCTTCGGCGTTGAGGATGTGCTGGAGCTCGACCTGGCGATTGCCGGTGGTCTGCCGTACAATCTGGATCTCTTCTTCACGGGAAGGATAGTCCAGCGGGATATTAAACATAAAGCGGTCGAGCTGCGCTTCGGGAAGCGGATAGGTACCCTCTTGCTCGATGGGGTTTTGAGTGGCCAATACGAGAAAGGGCTTGGGCAGGTCGTACGATCGCCCGGCAAAGGTCACGGCGCGCTCCTGCATGGCTTCTAAGAGCGCCGCCTGCGTCTTCGGCGGCGTGCGGTTGATCTCATCGGCCAAGACGATATTGGTAAACACAGGTCCTTTTTTAAAGATGAAATGGCGCTGCTCATCCATCACTTCCGACCCCGTAATATCGGATGGCATGAGATCGGGAGTAAACTGTATGCGCTTGAAATCCAAGTCTAATACCTCAGCGATGGTGCTGACTAAGAGCGTCTTGGCCAAACCGGGTACACCAACAAGGAGGGAGTGCCCATTGGCAAAGAGCGATATCAACACGTCTTCTACGACAGCCTCCTGACCTACTATGACCTTAGCAATTTCACGACGCAAATCCTCATACGCCTTTGCCAGATTGTCGACCGCCTGGACATCCGAATGCGCTTGTGCCATTTTTCAAATTTTAAGCACCAAAATTACAAACAAAAATACGCAGCATAAACGCCGATTTGAGCGGCTGTGGTATACAGATGAGACCAACCTGTACGGCTCAACAGCGCATTGTATCCTCAAATGCACCATTTTATTGCTGAGTAGGCATGCGTTTCGCAATTGAACTTCCTGTGAGCAGACTACATGCCTTTGATCACCCTTTAAGAAAAACCCTATCTTTGTAGCCCGTAGCAACGGCGATCCCCATGGGGAACGCACAATAGAAGTCGAATGGCGAAATTCATTTTTGTTACGGGGGGCGTTTCTTCATCCTTGGGCAAAGGCATCATCTCCGCATCACTGGGTAAATTGCTCAAGAGTCAGGGCTTACGCGTCACGATTCAGAAGTTTGATCCCTACATCAACGTCGATCCCGGCACGCTCAATCCCTACGAGCACGGCGAATGTTATGTCACTGATGACGGCGCTGAGACAGACCTCGACTTGGGGCATTACGAGCGTTTTTTAGACATCACCACCTCCCGCGACAACAATGTCACGGCGGGCAGCATCTATCAGACCGTCATCAATAAAGAGCGACGAGGCGATTATTTAGGCAAAACCGTACAGGTCATTCCCCACATAACGGATGAAATCCAGCGGCGAACGTATCAGCTTGCAGAAAAGGGCTACGACATTGTCATCACCGAAATTGGAGGTACCGTCGGCGACATCGAATCCCTCCCCTTCCTCGAAGCCGTTCGTCAGATGCGCATGAAACTCGGAAGGGAAAATTGCTTGGTCATCCACCTGACGCTCATCGTGTATATCTCGGCTGCCCGCGAATTGAAGACCAAGCCCACCCAACATTCGGTCAAAGAGCTCCTCCAAGCGGGTATCCAGCCCGATATACTCGTCTGCCGCACCGAACACCCCCTCACAGAGGAAGTGCGGGATAAGCTCGCCCTCTTTTGCAATGTCGAACGCTCAAGCGTCATCGAAGCCATCGATGTGGACACGATTTACGACGTGCCGCTCCACATGCTCCGAGAAGGCCTCAATCGCGAAGTGATTCGAAAAATGCAACTCACACCGCCCCTGAAGCAACCCGATTTAGACAGCTGGCGCGCCTTCTTGCAAAAGCTCAAAAATCCAAAACACCGCATCCGCATCGGCCTGGTCGGCAAATACGTCGAATTGCGCGATGCCTACAAGTCCATTTTAGAATCGTTTACCCATGCCGGGGCCCAACTCGAAACCCACATTCAGGTTGAACTCATCCACTCGGAAGAACTGGAATCGCTCTCGGAAGAGGAACTCACCCAAAAACTGGGTAGTCTCCACGGCATTCTGGTAGCACCGGGTTTTGGCTCACGGGGCATCGAAGGCAAGATCAGGGCGGTGCACTATGCACGTACGCACAATATTCCGTTTATGGGCATCTGTCTGGGCATGCAATGCGCCGTCATCGAATTTGCCCGAAATGTCATCGGTCTGAAAGATGCACATTCTACTGAAATCGATCCTTTAGCCGAACACAAGGTGATTGACCTCATGGAAGAACAAAAGCGCATCACCCACCTCGGCGGAACCATGCGACTCGGAGCCTACGAGTGCGCCCTAACACCCGATAGCTGGGCATACAAAGCCTACGGCGCACCACTCATACGCGAACGCCATCGTCACCGCTACGAGTTTAACAACCGCTATCGCGACCAATTCGAAGCCCACGGCATGCGCATCACGGGTATCAACCCGCCCACCCAACTCGTCGAAATCATAGAGATACCCGAACACCCATGGTTTGTAGGCGTCCAGTTTCATCCCGAATTTACGAGCCGAGCCGAGACGGCACATCCGCTCTTCTGTGCTTTCGTCCAAGCAGCCCTTCGCCACCAGCTCGAGACCCATCACGCTAAAGCATGAGGAAAAAAGCTCTCCACGAACTCGGGC
Organism: Saprospiraceae bacterium; assembly: GCA_026996805.1. Classification (GTDB taxonomy): domain Bacteria; phylum Bacteroidota; class Bacteroidia; order Chitinophagales; family Saprospiraceae; genus S141-43. The sequence goes on from JALWKB010000164.1 coordinate 9,702, forward strand.
GCCTCTCCGTCGAAGATTACCGCAAGGCACCAAAGCTCCCCTTAGTCGTAGTATTAGACAACATTCGAAGTGGCCACAACGTCGGGTCGTTCTTCCGCACTGCCGATGCCTTTCGCGTCCAAAAGCTCATCCTCACAGGCATCTGCCCCACCCCCCCACACCGCGAAATCCACAAGACGGCCATCGGTGCGACCCATTCCGTCGAATGGGAATACCTCAACAATCCCATCACAGCCGCCCAACAACTTAAAACCAACGGCTATACCCTCATCGGTATCGAACAAACCGATCAAAGCATCGACATCCGAAACGTCGATATCCGGCAAGAGGCAAAATATGCCCTCTTCTTTGGTAACGAAGTCACCGGCCTGACAGAAGATTTGCTCCCCCACCTCGACTTCACCGTAGAGATTCCCCAGTACGGTACCAAACACTCCCTCAATGTGTCCGTCTGCGGGGGAATCGTCCTCTGGCATTGGTTTGAAAAACTCGCAACCCTCTTATAAAAGGGTTACAATACGTCAAAGGCCTTGGCCAGAAAGGTACCTATAAAGGGGAAGGTCGTCCATATCCACTGCGGGGCGTAGAAGTAAAAGTACAACATGACAAGCACAGACAAGATGAAGAGGAGAAAGTATTTCACGTTGAAGTTTTTCATCAAAGACATGGCCCATTCATTTTGACGACACAAATGTACGACTTCCTCGCTGTACCGACCAAATACACCTGCATTAGGGATAAAATCAAGCCTGTGTAGCGACAGCCGTTCGGATATACATATGCAAAAAATTATTATATGTAGTTTTGCCGTATAAAACGCACCACATGCAACGGGAGCTGCAACAGCGTCGATACCTCTGCATCGAGGGCAATATCGGAACCGGAAAGACGACTTTGGCCAAAAGCCTTGCACAACAGTACGGTGCACGTCTCATCTTAGAGCAGTTTGCTGACAACCCCTTTCTACCCTATTTTTATGAAAATCCCACGCAATATGCCTTTCCCGTTGAGCTGTTTTTCTTGACCGAGCGCTATAAGCAACTCGAGCGCATCTTGCTCAAGCCCGACTTGTTTGTCTCACAGCACCTGTCGGATTACTTTTTCCCAAAGAGTCTTCTCTTTGCCCGCATCAATCTTCCCACCAATGAGTTCCGACTTTTCCAATCGCTGTACCAAATATTGCAAAAACAGCTTCCCCCACCCGATATGGTGGTATACTTACACCGCCCTGTAGAGCAATTGTTGGAGCTCATCCAGCGACGTGGGCGATCGTATGAAAAGCACATCCGTGCCGAATACCTTCAAGAGATTCAGGACGCCTATTTCGATTATTTCAAGAATATCAAGAGCTATCCGGTATTAATCCTCGATGTGCAAGCGCTCGACTTTGCCCATCGCGAGGGAGATTTCGAGCTATTGCGCAACTACATCGAACGGGAGTATGCCCCCGGAGTACACTACCTCAGCATCCTCCGCCCTTAATTCAGTCTGGCAATTTGTCCATACTTCCCAGCGTTGGAATGGACAAAGGCTAAGCCCATGCAACCAAAAAAAATGCCGTGGATGCTCATCGCGCTCGCAACGATGCTCCACCTCTCCTGTGATCCACAATCGATGCAAAAGCTGCAAGACATAGCAGCGAGTCAGGCTCCTGCCGTGACCGAACAACAAGTCGCAGATGCCCTTAAAGAGGCGCTCACCTTAGGGGTACGCCACGGTGTGCAGTACTTGGGTAAACGGGACGGCTTCTATCGATCTCCGTATAAAATCGTACTTCCCGAGGAGGCCCAAGCCATCGTGCAGAAGGTTCGGCGATTTCCCGCATTTCGAGATGCCGAGGAAAAGCTCTTGCTCAAGATCAATCGATCAGCCGAACTGGCCATGCAAGAGGCCGAACCCATTTTCGTCGATGCCATCCAAAAGATGACCATCCGCGATGCCATGCGCATCCTGAAAGGCAATCAAGACGCAGCTACGCAATACTTGCGCACTCACACCGAAAGCCAGCTCGTCGAAGCGTTCAAACCCGTCATCGTGCGAAGCCTACAACACACCGGCGTACTCACCCTCTGGAACAAAATCGTCAAGACCTACAACGCCATCCCCCTCGTCGAAAAACGCAATCCGCATTTAGAGGACTACATCGCCCAAAAGGCCGTTGATGCCCTCTTCGACCGCATTCGCATCGAAGAAAGTCGCATACGCAGCGATGTGCAAGCGCGCACGACCGAGCTCCTTAAAAAAGTCTTTGCACTACAAGACTGAGTTGCTACCGCTCTTGCGTAATGCGGCGAATGATTTTATACCGCTGAAAAAAGACCCTACCGATCACGCGCAGCATCGTGTAGGTGGGTATGGCCAACAACATCCCCACAAATCCCCCCACCTGCGCCCCCGCGAGAAAGACAATGAAGATCTCCAGAGGATGCGCCTTGATCTGCTTAGAAAAAATAAAGGGCTGTATGACGAAATTGTCCAACATCTGCGCCAAGACGAAGACCACGACTACCGCGACAAGCTTGGCAAAAATGACTTCAAAAAACGGCGCGTCCATATAATTGGTAAAGGTGATAAACAAGCCCATGAGCGCACCCATCAACGATCCAACATACGGAATGACATTGAAAATGCCGGCAAAAAAGGCGATAAATCCCGCATTTTTTATCCCCAATAGACTAAGACTGATAAAGATGAAACTCATCACGGAGAGCGCACGCATGATTTCACCCCCAAAGTACCGACGCAGTAGGGACGATATCTCCGCAGCCGCCTCGTCCACCTCATCCTCATAGGCATTGGGTAGAAAGCTCTTCACCCAGTGCACAAACATGCCTTCCTCGCGAAGGAAGAAAAATCCAATGAAAAATACCGACACCAGGCCAATGACAAAATCCTTCACACCGACGACAAAGCTCGTCAACAGCGCAGTAATGTAGCCGGGATCAAAAAAGTCGAGCAGTGCATCTTCAAGGCGCTGGACCACCACCTCCAGTTTTATAGCAAAATCGCGCTGTCTCAGCCACTGTTGTACATCCTCCAGATGCTGGCTCACTGCATTTTGAAACGACGCATAGTCGATCTGTCGCAACACCTGTATCTGCGCCGTAAAAACGGGTATGAGCATCAACACGAAGAGCAGAAATGCGAGTACAAAAATCAAAAGGACAAGTCCCGCCGCCACCGAATTGCCCCACCGAAACCGTCCCAAAGGCGTATGCTTCAGCATGAGGTGCTTCAAAGGCTGGCCGAGCAGGGACAAAATCCAGGCCAACACGATATACAAGACGATCAGCCTAAAATAGTA
>JALWKB010000165.1 GCA_026996805.1 Saprospiraceae bacterium
GTAGTGCTCCCTCTACCCGAATTGGAAGCTAAGCCAGACCATAAATAGCGCATGCGCACCAAGGCGGGCTCTTCCGACAAATTACTTGAAGGATGTACAGGATCGCCATTTCCATAGATCGCCACAAAGACAAAAGGATTTTCTTCCCCTTCGTAGTCATAAGGGTATTGAATAGCGCAATGGTGGACTTCCCCCGATGAAAAAGCAAATTGAATAGATGTACCATACATTGTACCCCCTAACGCGGGATAATCGTAACTGCCACTTTCTATACAATCGACCTCTGACCAGTCAAACTCTATGCGTATTGGATAGGTGGGGACATTGAGCACGTAGTTACCCATCGAATCCGTAAGGGCTACACCGACTAATTGGTCCTTTTGGGGCAAAGCAGCATTAGCAAAGGCTCGTATGCGAACTCCTTCAACACCCGGCTCGACGCCTGACTGCACCCCATCCCCATCAAAATCCCGAAATACGGTACCCGTAATCTGTCCATGCACTACATGTCCACTGAGAAAATAAATCCCCAGCATCGCCCCCATAAGGGCGTACCTCGCACACCACACCATCTTCATCCCTTATGTTTTTTTTCAATCAGCCAATAGCCCTACAAAAATAACACGCTAGGGAGATTCCTCCAAGCCCACACACAAAAAAGCCCCTCCCGACAACAGGGAGGGGCTCTTCTCTTGCCTCGGTAAGAGGGGTGTTACTTCACCTTGATCTTCTTAGGCTCGACGATGACCTCTTGCTTTTTCGGAAGCGTTACGTACAGCACGCCGTTTTCGAACTTGGCTTCGATCTTTTTGGCATCGATCGAATCGGGTATGTGGAACGATCGCTCAAAGCTCGTAAAGTCAAACTCTCGGCGGATGTAGTTTTCGTCTTTCTCCTCGCGCTCCTCTTTGCGCACCACCTTGATCTCGAGCAAGTCTTCATTCAACTGGATGTCGACGTCTTTTTTGTCGACTCCGGGCAGTGCAATCTCCAATACGACCTTCTTGTCGTCTTCGTATACATTGACGGCGTTCTGGAACAATCGCGTCAAAGCCGTACCCGAAAACGCGCGGTTGAAAAATTCGCCAAAGACATCGCTGAAGTCAAAAGCACTCGGCATCGTCCTTTCAAATCTTACCAGTGTCATAGCTCCCAGTTTTTTTGTTTAACCATTTCACTCCCTTCTCATCAATCCGCGTACCAACAGCGCTTTTCGCGCAGTTTTGGCAAGACATACGCCAGTATGTCATACGTACCTCCTTGTAAGGAAAATTATTGTGACAGTTTGTCGTGTACTATGCGTTATTTGTAAAACAGATAACGCCGATAGAAGAGCAACAACCCAATCACCCCAGTAGTGATACAAGTATCGGCAAAGTTGAAGACGGGCTCGAAAAACCGAAAGCGATTGCCACCAATGAAGGGGATCCACTCCGGCAGGCGGGTGTCGATCAGCGGAAAGTAAAACATATCGACCACTTTGCCGTAAAACAGGCCCGCATATCCGCCCTCTTTGGGGAAGAGCTCCGCGGCAGGGCCGTGATAGGTCGAGTGGTTGAAGATCAGTCCATAAAAGGTGCTGTCGATGAGATTGCCGATCGCCCCACCAATGATGAGCGAAAAGAAAAAGAGCATACCCAGGGGATATTTTTTCTGTATAAAATGGCGGAGCATCCACAGCAGTAAAATGACAGCCGCATATCGGAAGAGCGTGAGGAGAAGTTTTCCAAACTTACCTCCCAATTGAATGCCGTAGGCCATGCCCTCGTTTTCGACGAAGTGGATGCGAAACCACGGCAAGCCGAATACAAAAAACTCCTCACCGTAGAGCATATTGGTCTTGACCCATATTTTTATGCTCTGATCGATGAGTATGACGGTGCCTATCACGGCAGCTACCATGAGGTAGGGATGCCTGCGGAAGATGAGAGGCATACTCAGCGGTTCGACAGTTTTTGCTTGGCCTCTATGCTCAATGTGGCATGAGGCACTGCTCGTAGGCGCTCTTTTGAGATGAGCTTGCCAGTCTCACGGCAGATGCCGTAGGTCTTGTTCTTGATGCGTATTTTGGCTTTTTCGAGGTGGTGTATGAGCTTGCGCATGCGTTCGGCATAAGCGGTGTACTCGTTGAGCTCCCGCACAGTGGCGTTGTCCGAGTAGACCTTCATGGCCGTTTCGTTAGATTCCTGGATGGTGCGGATTTGCTTCATGTAGTAATCGTATTGCTTTCGTGCTTCGTCGAGTTTTTGGTCTACAATTTTTTCAAACTCGCGGAGCTCCTCGTCGCTGTAACGCTTTTTAGTTTGTTCGGCCATAGCTCTGCATTTTAAACCCTTGTGTATCATTTAATCGACAGAAGGCCTAACTTGTTCAAGTTCATAGACTTCAATTTCGTCTCCCTCCTTGATATCTTGGAAGTTTTCGATGAGCAATCCGCATTCCATTCCCTGGCGCACTTCTTTTACGTCGTCTTTGCCGCGTTTGAGGGAGGCGATGCGTCCGTGTTGGTTTTCCTTGGTGGGGAATACGACGATTCCGTTGCGCACCACGCGCACAAAGTCTTTTCGTCGCACGATACCGTCGACGACGTAGCAGCCCGCCACGTTGCCCACCTTGCTGATCTTAAATACTTTCCGTATTTCGAGGTTTCCGATGATTTTTTCCCTGTAGGTGGGCTCGAGCATGCCGGTGATGGCATTTTTAAATTCTTCTGTGGCCTCGTATATGACGCTATAGGTCTTAATTTGTACCCCTACCTCTTCAGCCAATTTGCGTGCCTGCAAGGATGGTCGTACTTGAAAGCCAACAATTAAGGCATTGGAGGCTGCGGCAAGTTGCACATCCGATTCGTTGATCTGGCCGACGCCTTTGTGAATCACTTGGATTTGCACCTTGTCGTTGGACAATTTTACTAAGGATTCGGCCAGCGCTTCTGCGGTACCGTCGACATCGCCCCTGACGATCACTTTGAGCTCTTTAACCTTACCGAGCTTGATGCCTCTTTCGATGTCTTCGAGTCGGATGCGTTTGCGTGATCGCTTGATCATTTCTCGATAGATCTGGGCACGCTTATCGGCGATGCGCTTGGCTTCTTTTTCACTCTTGAAGAC
>JALWKB010000166.1 GCA_026996805.1 Saprospiraceae bacterium
CACCTCCCAGAAGAATACCGCGGCCACCCTGTGGCTTTTCGAGGTACTTTGCCCCCTCTTGGATAGCCATGCGCCCCGCTACTTCTGACATCGGCACCAACAAAGGCAACGAGCCATCTTCGAGCTGCACGGTTTCATACGATATACATACCGCACCGCTCTGTATCATCGCTTCGGTAAGGCGCCTGTCGGAGGCAAAGTGGAAAAAGGTGAAGACCGTGTGATGATCTTTGATGAGCGCATATTCGGGCTCAATGGGTTCTTTGACCTTGACGATCATCTCGGCTTCGGCATAGACATCTTCAAGGGTGTCGACCAGTTCTGCACCCGATTGGACGTAATCCTCGTCGGCCAATCCGCTGTTTTTGCCCGCCCCTTTTTGAATGATGACGCGGTGTCCCCGCCTCGTGAGTTCCAACGCCCCAGCAGGGGTCAAAGCAACGCGATTTTCGTTAGGCTTAATCTCCTTCGGTACACCAATGATCATGTGTTGCCGTTTTGCGCGTAAAATTAGATGATTTTTCGGCATCGACTCCAACATCCAGGGAAATTCACCAGGTGCCCCAAAAAAAAAATGCCTGCATAATTGAGACCAATTACACAGGCATATCCTCATTCAATAACCAAAACTCGTATAGACTAAAACAAATATTGTGCCAACGGGTAATATATACCGACTCTTTATGCGAAAATGTATAGGACGGTGTGGGCGAAGGCAGTAGTGGTGCCTCCCAAATATGTGCTCGAATGTGATACGTGGGCATGCACAATTTCATACATTAACAGATTAAAGTTATGCCTCAGATGAGCGCATTGGGAGGATTAATTTTTGTATGGTACATTGGGGAAATGTAATTATGCATTAGTATAAAATGGAAGATGTCATGGAATGGACAGCAAGTGATGTGGAGGGCCTCATATTGTACGAAGACAATCACCTGTTGGGGATCAACAAGCCCGAGGGTTTGCTCTCTCAGCCGGATGAGACGGGCGATGTGACGCTTCCCGATTTGATAAAGGAATTTATCAAAGAGCGGGATCAAAAGCCGGGCAATGTCTTTTTGGGCACGGTCCATCGACTGGATCGGCCGACTTCGGGGGCTATGGTGTTTGCAAAGACGAGTAAGGCCCTGCGACGGATGAACGAACTGTTTAAAAACAGACAGGTCAAGAAGACCTATTGGCTGCTCACTGAAGAGGTGCTACCTCAGTTTGAGGGAGTGATGGAGCATTGGATGTACAAGGACGCCGAAAAGAAAAAGGTCAAAGTCAAGCGTAAGCCCTTTTTAGGTGCGAAAAAGGCAGTGTTGAAATACAAGCTCTTGGGCAGGATCAGCAGTTATTACCTGTGGGAGGTTGAGCTCGAGACGGGGCGATCGCATCAGATTCGCGCTCAATTTGCTTATGAGGGGGCTCCCATAGTAGGTGATCGTCGTTATGGTGATCCGCGCAAGAAGGCCGATCGTCTGTATTTGCACTGTGCAGCGCTGGAATTTGTACATCCGGTGCGTAAGGTGCCTATTCGCATCCAGGCGCCGTTGCCACCAGAGGGGCGGTGGGAGCTGTTTTTAGACTTTCTCGCAGAGGGACGAACCGACTAATTTGTGTATCTTTGCATGGGCAATCGACCAGCTCCCTCCGAATCCCCCAGGGCAGAAATGCAGCAAGGGTAAGGGGGTTGAGCGGTGCGATTTGCCCTTTTTTATTGCCTTTGCCCGAGCAGGTCTTCTAATGCCTTGCGATGCTCCGGATAGTGAAAGGTATATCCGGCATCTATGAGCTTTTGACAGCTTACTCTACTGCCTTCCAGCAGCAAGTACGCCATCTCGCCGTATAAGACACGTAACAACACTGGAGGCGTATATTGCAACAACATCGGTCGATGGATGATCTGCACGAGCGTGCGGTAAAAATCGATGTGCCGCACGTGCTCTGGTGCAACAGCATTGTATACCGCGGCAGGGATGATCCCTTCGATGCTTTTTCGAAAGATTTCTACCAGATCGCGATAATGTATCCAGGGCAACCAGTGGCTACCCCTGCCCGGGGGAGCGAGTAGTCCCCAGCGGGCGAAGGGTAGAATTTTTGTCAAAAAACCACTTGCGGTATCGAGTACGACTCCTGTGCGATAGATCCACACGTCGATACCGAGCTGGGTAAACTGTTCGTGGGCGCGCTCCCATCCCATGCACAACTGCGCTAAGAAATCGCTGCCCGGGGGATCGGTCTCGGAGAAGATCTTTTCCGAGGTTGTCGTGCCGTAATACCCCGTGGCCGAAATGCCGATATAGCACTTCAGGGAGGGAGGCTTGTGCTTTTGCACTTGGCCGAAGAGAAAATCCGTACTGGTGACGCGGCTTTCGTAGAGCTGTACTTTGCGCTTTGTGGTCCATCTTCCCTCAGCGATGTTTGCTCCCGCCAGCTGGACGATGGCGTGCACGTCGCTTAACGCGGCAGGATCAAACTCGCTTTTGTCGGGATCCCAGTGATAGTACCGTATGAGATGATTGACGCTGCGAAAACTGTTGGCTCGCGTGAGAATGGAGACATTCCATCCGCTTTGGAGGAGTGTCTCGGCGAGTCGACGCCCGATACCTCCACGGCCTCCAACTAAGAGGACGGTGCGCAAGGCATCACTTGTTGGCTATGATCACTTGGATATTGGTGGTAGCTTGTAGCTTAGACACCAATTCACGATCGACCTTGGAATCCGTGATGACGGTGTGTACCTTGTGCAGTACGGGCATCTTGTAGAAGCTCTTGCGCAGGAATTTGGAGTGGTCGGCGAGGATAATGACTTCCGTGCCCATGTCGACGACCGACTTGATGATGGAGGCCTCTTCGATATCCTGGCAGTAGATGTTGTTGTCGAAGTCGATACCGGAGACTTCCAAGAAGATCTTGTCGTAGGAGAAATTAGCCAGATTTTGTTCGGTCAATGGCCCTGCCAATGAGAGGTTTTTGCGACGCAAGACACCGCCAAGCAAGATGACCTCTGTGGCCCAGTCGTCTTTAAATTCTTCGACGATCGGCAGGGAGTAGGTAATGATTTTGACGGTCTTTTGGTTGAGCGAAAGCTGCTTGGCAAAAATCAAGGTCGTCGATCCTGCGCCGAGGAAGAGGCTTTCGCCGTCTTTGACGAATTGCACGGCCTTTTTGGCGATGGCGAGCTTCTCGCGGTAGTTTTCCTTGCCTTCGTCTTGAAGGAGGTAATCTTGAAGCTCTTTTTTCTCCTTGATCGCTCCGCCCCTGACCCGGATCAGCAGTCCGTTTTGTTCGAGTTTGACCAGGTCGTTGCGTATCGTTACGGCGCTGACGTTAAACTTTTCACTCAGCTCTGGTACCGATACCTTCCCTTCCTGCTCGAGGAGCTGGAGGATCTTCGCTCTTCGGTTGAGCGTACTTCGAAACGTCCCTAAACCTTCTGGATAGTTTTCTACCATGGCTCTTTAGTTTTGGCGTTTAGTTCACAATTCACTATTGCAAAGATATTTCACAATTTAGATTAACTGCAAAATGCAGCGTTCTATTATTTAATACCTAAAGAAAATGATCCACAAAGTCCGTTCCAGAAGCTCGAAAACAGGTATCGAACTTCTTCCCCCAGTCGTTAAATGTCTTAGGTTTTGCAGCCCCTATCCCAATGGCTTTGACAATCTATTGTCCAAGCCTCTCTTATTAAATGCCCTATTGGTGCATTTTGTTCAAAATTTTCCATTTCTTTACGTATTTTATATACGTAATGCGGTTGAACTTTATTATACATTACCGATCAACAAATGTGGAATGACTCTAATATGGAAAGGTCGTACTCGGTATTTGAGTTGCTCATGGACAAAGCCACTGCAACGCTGGCGGACCAAATGCGTCGGTTTCTGACGGAAGGACACGTCTGTATCCACTGGGAAGCCCTTGAGCCGGAGGTGCGCGCGCTCTTGCCGCCGCCGACCAGTTGGCCTTCCAACCCCTGGATGTCGCCGTGGGACCAACAGCGCGATACGCCCTTCGTTTACATGGACGGATACGTCTATTTTCACCGTTACTGGCATTATGAGACGCAGATCATTCACGGCATCAACCGATTACTACAAACGTCTCTGCCGTTGCCACCGACGGCCGAGCTGCACAATGTGGTGTGGCAATTGTTTGAAGAGGAGAGCATGGATGAGCGCAATATTGCGCCATTGATTGCGCTCTTGCACAGCTTTCGCTACGCTTTTACGCTCATTACTGGTGGGCCAGGAACGGGCAAGACGACCTCTATTGCACGCATCTTGGCCGCTCATTTATCGATTCGGCCACACTTGCGCATTGCCTTGGCAGCACCAACGGGCAAGGCGGCCAATCGCATGGGTGAAGCGATCCAGCACGTAGTAGGACATCTCCAATTAAGGGATGAGGTACGTCAGAGCATTCGAGATATTCCGCAGTTTACGGTGCATCGCTTGCTGGGTTTTTCTCCCATGACGCTGCAGTTTGCACACAATGCATCGAATCCCCTCCCATACGATATGCTCGTTGTCGATGAAGCCTCGATGATGGATGTGGTCTTGTTTGCTCACCTGATGGAGGCCTTACCCGAGCAGATTCAGCTCATAGTAGTGGGTGATCGGCATCAACTCGCCTCTGTCGAAGCCGGGCTCGTCTTCGGCGACCTCTGTACAGCGGCCATGCCCTTTGATCGATACAGTGAGGAAGATCGAGCGTTTTACCGCCAATTTATACCTACTTTCGATCGCCTTGTTCGTTTGGATACTATCGACGAAGGGGAAGGTCCCTTGCTAATGGGCCATGCCATCGAATTGAAATATTCCCATCGCTTTGACCCGCATCGCGGCATTGGGCGCTTTAGCAATTTAGTGCTATCGGGACAATTGACGGCTGCTGAGATTGTCGAGGAATTTGTCTCCCCTCCCGAGGGGGCAGAGCTGATCGTCCTTCCGCAATGGGACGAAGCGTTATTGGTAGAACTCTTAGAGCCCTATCGCAGCTATGTGCACGAGGAAGCGGTCGATGCGGCCTGGCAGCGTTTGCATGCACTGCGCATATTATGCGCCGTCAACGAAGGGCCCTTGGGGGTACATGCGCTCAATGCCCTTGTCGAAGCACATCTACAAGAAGAGGGCCTCATCGAAGTGCGCAGTCCGTATTATCATCGCCAACCCATCTTGATAACAAAAAACGACTATTCCCTTGGGCTGTACAATGGCGATGTAGGCATCGTGCGATACGACGAAGAGCGAGAGCGCTACTTGGCGTATTTCAAGCGGAGGGACGAAGAAGGCATGGTGTTTTACCCCGCCTCCGTGATCAAGGATTTCCAGACGACCTATGCGATGACCATCCACAAGAGTCAGGGGTCGGAATACGATCAGGTGATCATCGTTTTGCCCGAAGATGCCGAGCATCCCCTGCTGACGCGTGAGCTGCTCTATACGGCTGTGACCAGGGCGCGGCATCGCGTCTATCTCTTCGCGCGTCCCGAAGTGCTCGAGGCAGCAGTACAGCGTCATACGCGGCGTATGAGCGGACTGTCGTATCGATTGCGTCATCGAAACACAAAACTCACGAAGTGATGGGTGCACGGCTGTATTTTTCCAACGATATGGAGTATCTTGTTGAGCAGCTCGCACGCCAGTATGGAGAGCGAAGCTATGGTCCGTTTGATAGTGCGGCCATCGTGGTCCAAACGGCAGGTATGCGCCGTTGGGTATCTATTCGCATGGCCGAAGCACACGGCATCTTTGCCCACGCCACATTTTACTCACCCGACGACATGCTCATGGCTATCCTTCGTCATTTGGATCTCTTGCAGACACCCTTTTTATCGAAGGAGCAGTTAGCCTGGGTGATTTACCACATGCTCGATCCCGATCACGTCCGAAGGGAATATCCGGAGATCGCGCATTACATTACGGGAGAAGGTCGCCGGGTGCGCTTTGCTCGGCGCATTGCCGATGTCTTCGACCAATACAGTGTGTACCGTCCGCAGATGGTGACCCAATGGAATGCAGACCAGCCATACAGGCATCCCTATTTAGAGGACTGGCAGGTGGAGGAGTGGGAAAAGCACGAGGCCTGGCAGCGCCGCCTTTGGAGAGCCGTCAAACGTGAAGTTGAGGCACTCGGACATCACTTCGACCGCTCGGTCTATGCTCAGTGGCTTGCTGATGAGTTGCACGATCCCGCTGCCCGCGAAAAACTTCGCAAGCGCTTTCCGCATATCGACTTTTTCGGACTGTCGACCTTTTCTCCACTGCACATGAAAGTCTTTGCCGAAATCCTTCCTCAAGTAAGCGAAGTGTCCTTCTACCTGTTTAATCCCGCGCCCGAGGAGTACTGGTATAAGGATATCTCCCCTAAGGCAGCCAATTGGATTCGACGCGCTTTGGGGCGGGATCCCGAAAGCGTGCACCTCTACGAGGGCAATCCTCTCCTTATGGAGTGGGGTAAGGTGGGCAAGGATCTCATCTATCTATTGCTCGATGCACTCCCCGAAACAGTGGAAATCTACACCCATCGCAAGGCTACAAGTGCACGCACCACATTGGCCTGCATCCAATCGGATTTGCATACCAACGCACTACCTGACCAACAGCCGCCGATCGACACTCGCCTGCATGACGACGGGAGCATTACCATTACCTCCCATTATACGGAATTGCGCGAAGTGGAAGTGCTGCACGATTATCTATTGTATCAAATCGAGCAGTTCGGCTACGCCCCGCATGAAATGGCTGTCTTGGTCACCGACATCGAGCGTTATGCGCCTTACATACGCGCTGTGTTTGACAACATGCATCCCGACAAGCGCATTCCCTATGTCCTCGCCGATGTGGTAGACAACTATCGGCAGGCATTCGTCCAGTGTTTGATAGAGTTGTTAACACTGGAGGAGGGGGATTTAACCGCGGAAAACGTGCTGCGTCTTCTGGACTTCGATCCGATTCAATCGCGGTTTCAATACCTCGACACGGAGCAAATACGCCGTGTACTCCAACAGGCCAATATTCGATACGGCATCAAGGGCAGCGAAGAGGATGAAAGTCACTACATCTCGTGGTTTTACGGGCTTAAACGCATTCTCTTGGGGTACATGATGCACGGTGGCTCCATGCAAGTCCTGCCCACTGGTGAGGAGGTACTGCCCACAGAGATGTCGGGTGAAATGGCTCACAGTGCCGTCGAATTTGCCCAATGGGTATATGATCTCATCGTCAGCATCCAACAGCGCGGCCAACCGCGTCCCTTGAGCACTTGGCTCCACATCGTTCAGCGTCAAATGGAAGACCTCATGCAAATCCAAGAGCCGTATCGCTCGGCCTATCGCTATGTGTTGTACAAGCTCAATGCTATACGAGAGGTCGCAGAGACGCTCGAAGACCACCATGTCCCGTATCGCGATTTTATTTATTTGCTCAAAAGCCAGTTTTACCCCGCCGAAAACGCAAGTGGCATGGTCTCTGGTCCCCTTACTATTGCGCAGATGATTCCGCTTCGAACCATTCCTTACAAAGTCATAGCCGTATTGGGTTTAAATCGTGACGACTTTCCGCGTCGTACGCAACGGCCGAACTTTGATCTAATTCAACTCGCTCCTGCACCCGGCGATCGCGATGTGCGCCAGTACGACCAGTACCTCTTTTTGGAAACACTCCTCTCTGCGCAAGACAAGCTCTATTTGAGCTATATCGGGCGAAGTATTTACGACAACCGCCCCTTGCCTCCTTCTTCAGTGGTGGATCAGTTGCTCCAATACCTCAAGGAACGCATGCGCATCCGCGATGACCAACAATTTTATACCCTCATACGACATCACCCCATCCACCCCTATCACAAACTGTACTTCGAGGAGGGTAGCCCGTATTTTACGTACGTCGACTACCGCTCTTCGGATCGAGCGTTGCTCGCACCGTCTCCGAGCAAGGATGAGATTCCCCTTGGTGGTGCTACACCCGATCAGCTCGTGCGGTGTTTTCGCCATCCCTTGCGCTGGTACATGCAACAGCGTCTGGGCATCTACCTTTATTTAGACGACGTATGGCTTGAAGAACACGAACCCCTGGCCGTGGTCGACGGGCTTCACCGCTATCGCCTGCGAGAATACTGGCTGACAGAGGGAAAGAGTCACCCTCCGCAGGCACAAATAAAGCGCTTGAAACTGTCGGGTATGTTGCCGCTCAACAATGCAGCCGTGGCGGAAATGGACAAACTGCGCGACGAGATGACGCCTCTATCAACCATTTTATACACTGCATTCAAACTCAATCTCGAACATCTCCAGTGGAGGCATGAAATCGTCGAAATCCACGCAGATGAATACACCATCAAGGGTAAAGTACCCCACATCATCGATGACATGCACTTGCATATCTGCACGTCCAAACAGGGGTGGAACCACTGGACTGCCTTTTGTATCGAACAATGGCTCTTAGCAGCGGCAGGCATGAGCTCAAGGCTACGGCTGTCAGCCTACGTGCAGTGGAACCCCAGTATGAAGCGCAAAACACCCATTCTCTACCGCTGTGCCTTGCCGAATCCCAGCGAAGCTCTACAACGCGTGCAAGTGCTTCTACAGTGGTACAACCGAGCACTCCAACGGCCCCTGGCCTTTCACCCGGAAGCCTCTTACAGGTATTGGCGTAAATTTCTGCGACTGCGAAACAACAAGAAAAAGCCCTTGGACGTGGACACATGCAAGGTACGAGCACATGAGGAGTTTGTAAAAACAATACATAAGCTGGCAGAGGAGCGGTATAAAAACGAAAGTGATCCGTATTGGCAGGTGTGGGTGCGCAGCGGACAAACGATGGAGCTGCCTCCTGAGGAAGTGCATGCGCTGGCCAAGTTGTTTTTCGACCAAAGCCCCGTACTGGAATGAAAACGCATGACAAGAATACGCTGCCGTTTGATGTCTGCGCCATTGACTTAAGAGGTGCACAGCTCGTCGAGGCTAGTGCGGGCACGGGAAAGACGTATTCCTTAGCCTTGATGTATTTGCGCCTTCTCGTCGAGACATCGATTTCGGTGCGTCAGATACTGGTATTGACTTTTACTAATGCGGCCGCTGCCGAAATGGAATACCGCATTCGGACATTTTTGTTTGCTGCACAAAATTATCTCAAAGGAGGGGCAGAGTACTTGTATGAAATGGTGGATCGCGGCGATGCGATTGCGCGCATCTTGCAACAAGCGCTTCAGCAGAGCGATTTCCAAACCGTGGAATTGCGCGTACGCGATGCCATCATGCTCCTCGATGAGTTGCAGGTGATGACCATACACGCCTTTTGCCAACAATCCCTGCGGGATTATGCCTACGAATTCGGCGTTTTGGAGGATTACACCATCATGGAATCGGAGGAGCAGCTGGTGCGCAAGCAATTGGCCGCCTTTTGGCGAAAGGAGATCACCCGCTTGCCACCTGAGTTGTTTCAACTCCTGCTGCAAAGAGGCTTTCGCATTGAGCTGCTCCATCAAATCGTACGGCTCTTCCACGCGGGATATCGACCTCGCACCGGCACACAAGACGCGGTAATAGACGAGTTGCAGAGTCTTATCCGTCGTGAAAAGACACTGCTTCAGCACATCACGGCACAGGTCGAACAACAGCCGCAGTATTGGAGGGAATTGTTAAAAGGTCTTTCGACCAAGCGCAATAAGGGCTATCTCTACGAGGTGCTCCAGCAGGAGATGTACGATCTCATCCCCTATGCCCTCCAACAGGATGTGCGCAACCTCCATTGGCTGCGAAGCGTCATCGAGTGCGGTGCGCGGGACGCACTGCAGCCGAAATGGCTCGAACATTGGTACGCGTTGGCGACGTGCAAAGAAGCGCTCTATCATTCGGTGGAGCGCCTTGCCAATCACTTGCTTGCTGTCCTTTATGAGCAATACCTTCCCGAGATACACGCCGAACGGGAGCGCAAACAGCTACTGGGCTTTTCGGATTTGATCGCCTTTGTGCACCGCAAACTCGTGGCACAGCGCGATGAGGAGCTCTTGCGGTTGATGCGCAGCAAGTACAAAGCGCTCATCGTCGACGAATTTCAGGATACCGACCGATGGCAGTACGAACTGCTCCGCGCCATCTTTCATTCGCCGCACCATCGGGTATTTTATATCGGCGATCCCAAGCAAAATATCTACCGATGGCGCGGTGCCGATCTGTCGACCTACAAGCGGGCCCGTGCCGAAGTCGACTGCGTGTACACCATGTCGCACAACTATCGCTCTTCCCCCCGCTACCTCGAGGCGCTCAATCGTTTTTATGCCCTTCAGGAAAACCCCTTTGTCGATGAGGAAATCGCCTATCATCCCGTGGAGCCCGGACGAGACCCTGCGCAATTTGACCAGTTGTGCTTTAAAGACTCGGACGCCCCGGTGGCACCGATCGTGCTGTTTGAACCGGAGCAGCGCTCTACGCTGAGTGATTTTGTCCAGGGATATGTGTTGCGTTTGCTCCACTCGGGCTATTGGCACTCGAGTGATGGGGAGGTGCGGCCGGTACAAGCTGGGGATATTGCCGTACTGGTGCGCACCAATGATCAAGCCATTCAGATGAAGAATGCCCTTCTCCAAAGTGGAGTGCCCGCCGTGGTTCGTACCGAGGAGTACATCACCCGTACAGTGGAGGCCCTATACTTGCACCGCATATTGAGAGCATTTTTACATCCGCAGCGCGAGGTGCGGGCAGCGCTGATGACCGAGCTCACACCGCAATTCCTCAGCTGGGACGCCGTGTGGGATGTCGTCCCGCACATCGAATTGTTGTCGGAGTGTAGGGCACTTTGGAAAGAACGCGGCGTCTTTTCGGCACTGCAGCACTTTATGCATAGCTATGGAGTGTTTGACCGACTGCTGAGCAGCGGAGGCGCCGATGGCGAAAGCCGATACACGCGCTTGATTCAGCTGATGGAGATTCTCCATCAACTCGAATATCACCACCGCTGGAGTGACGAAAAGCTCGTCGAATGGCTGGCGTATGCCATGAAACACCCCCCCGCCGAAGCTCTCTACGAGCAGCGCATCGAAAGCGCTGAAAACGCCGTGGTCGTATCGACCATCCACAAGGCCAAAGGACTGGAATTTCCCATCGTCGTATTGCCCGCCGTGCGTACCACCAACAAGCCCTATCCCTCCCAATGGTACACTTTTATGCCCCATACGGCGTGGACGGATGAAGAACAAACACCTACTGTAGCCTTGAAGTACAGGGGGGAAGTGTACACCATGGAAGAACCCCTACTAAAGGGCGACGAGCGGCGGTTGCTCTACGTCGCTCTGACACGTGCTGTGCACCACTGCGCCGTACTCGTCACGGCCGCCCAGAAGCCGCTTTTTGAAGAGGTGCTTCCCCGATGGTCGGATACCGAACTATTTCACGCGAAAGCCTTACAACCCTATACAGCACCAATCACCGCCATTTCGCGCCAGCCGCGCCCTTTCCGCGGCAATACTGACCCGCAATGGGTCGTGACGAGCTATTCGGCCTTAGATACCGAAGAAGGCCACACCACGCGCGCATACCATTGGGCTCAAGCCTTCACAGACTACGACGACTTCATCTTCCAACAGCTGCCGGCAGGTCCCCATGTGGGAAACTTCATCCATGCACTGCTCGAAGAGGTGGACTTCCAAAGTGATGACCTGCCCCCGGGACTCCTGCGAAGGCTCTTACACCAATATGGATTGTACGGCAAGATTGAACCCGACTACGTCGAGTTGATGGTCGACCACGTGCGCCATGGGGTGTTGTCGAGTGAGGTGGGGAACTTTTCGCTGCGGGATATCGGCATGGACCAACGGCTCAACGAACTGGAGTTTTACCTTCGCTTTAAGCGGTGGCCGGGCGAAGCAATAACCCAGCTCGTACCGGAAATACGCACCGAGCAATACGCACACAGTGGCGTCATCCACGGCTTTGTCGATATGGTATTGCACCACAAGGGCAAATACTACATCGTCGACTGGAAGACCAACCACTTAGGCAATGCATTGAAAGATTACGACGGCGATGCTCTGGTGCGTGCAATGGATGCACACAACTATCGACTGCAGTATTACATCTACACGATGGCTCTGGTGCGATACTTGCGGCAGCGCCTGCCGAACTTTTCGTATGCGGAACACTTTGGAGGCGTGTTTTACCTCTTTTTACGCGGCATGCGGCGGCATCGATCGACAGGCGTGTACTACGATCGCCCCGCTCAGAGCATTATCGAACAGTGGGAGCAGCTGATAGAAGGGTAGGCAGGTGAGGTGTATCGATTTGTATGAAATCGTGGGCAGAGGATATACACTTCAATCGAGCTATGGTGTGGCCATCGTCGTGGATAAAAAATACATACAGCTTCGGAAGTTCGAAAAGACAGGAGGTTGTTTGTACAGGGTGAATTGGAGATAGTGGTGACGCGGTGATATTATCAGGCGAAATATTTGAAACAGATCCGTGTTCTATCGAGTTTGGGTGGAAATTGCGAGGTAGGCGAGTACTGTCCTTTATTAGAGCTAACGGCAGGGTGGTTCATCTCATGGCGGTGGTGCGCTGGAGAGAGGTCGGTGGCTACCTTCATTAGCGGGCGAGTTGAAAAAAAGAGTAGGACATACCAACCTTTTTTGCACGCTTGAATGTCTGTATACATCTGTATACATGAAATGGGTTACGACGAATTGAGAAATATTCAAGTCTTGAACACACGTCGACAATTGGAAGTAGATGATGCCTTCAAAGATGATTTCTGCTATAGCTCTG
>JALWKB010000167.1 GCA_026996805.1 Saprospiraceae bacterium
GTGGGGGGGCAATTGGCTGTGTAAATCGCGATGAGGCCCCAAGTGATGGGACAAATGGGTGAGGAATGCCCGACGGGGCTTGAGCTCGTCGATCCACTGCAAGGCTTCTTGAAGACTTAAATGGGAGTGATGAGGTGATGGCTGAAGGGCGTTGAGGATGAGTGTGTCTAAACCGTGTAGATGGGCAAGGGTTTCGTCGGGAATGGATTTGACGTCGGTGAGATACGCCAGATTGCCTATTTTGAATCCCAGAATGGGGAGTTGACCGTGATAGACGGTGAGAGGCAGGAGGGCGATGTCCCCAATGCGGACGGTCGCATAGGGGGTGAGCTCGTGGAGATGTACCGAGGGGATGCCCGGATAGGAGGTGTTGAAAAAGAGATAATCGAAGCGCTTTTGGATGTTGTCGAGCACGCGAGGCAAGCCGTATAGAGGGATAGGGCACCGCTGTCGAAAGTAATACGGGCGGATATCGTCCAGCCCTGCGATATGGTCGTTGTGTTCGTGGGTGAAGACGACGGCGTCGAGCTTCGGCGGTCCCCATTGTAGCATTTGCTGGCGAAAGTCGGGCCCCGTGTCGATGACGACGTGGGTCTGCTCAGAGGAGATGCGCAGGGAAGAGCGCAAGCGCTTGTCGCGTGGATCCGAACTCCGACATGTGACACAGCTGCACCCAATGACGGGGATGCCCTGCGATGTGCCAGTGCCGAGCAGTGTGACCTGTAGTGCAGGCATGCCTCAGGTGGATGAGCTCTTTTCGCGTCTTTGGAGCGATCGGATAAAATCGCGGTCTGAGGTATTGGTGATCTTTGAGGTAAGGCCAAGGGTGTCGATGATGTTCAGGAGGATTTGGAGGCGCACTTCTGGAGGATAAAATCGATTGATGAGGATGATGTTTCGGTCTTTGACTCTACACCAGCCGGACTGGAAGTGTCCCTTTTCGTAGCGGATGGTGTAGCCGGCCTGTCGCACGATGTGTTCGAGTTGTTTAAGTGCTTCGTGGGCCTTTTTTTTCATGGTTGAGGGGCTTTGGGCTGAGAGGTGGAAATGGAGGGTTTGCGGTAGTAATTGCGTTTAAAGCTGTTGAGTTTGATTTTGAGCACGCCGGTGATGGCCTCGCGGATGATTTTTTTGCTCATCTTGGAAGAGCCTTCGATGCGGTCGCGAAAGATGATGGGGATTTCCTTGAGGCGGAAGCCCAGGCTGTAGGCGGCGTATTTCATTTCTATTTGGAAGGCATAGCCGATGAATTGGATTTTTTCGAGGTCGATCGTTTCAAGCACCTTTCGGCGGAAGCATACAAAGCCTGCGGTGGGATCTTTGATGGGCATGCCGGTGATGAGGCGCACGTAGATCGATGCGCCGCGCGAGAGGAGGAGGCGATTGGTCGGCCAATTTTCGACGCCACCTCCGCGAATGTAACGCGAGCCTATGACGAGGTCGCTATCGTTGCGCGCGTGATGCATTAGCCGCGGCAGATCTGCCGGGTCGTGGGAAAAGTCGGCATCCATTTCGTAGATGAAGTGGTAGGGGCGTGCCAAGCCGAAGCGAAAGCCCTCGATATAGGCGGTACCGAGTCCGAGCTTGCCTTTGCGCTCGATCAAGTAGAGCCTTTCGGGGTATTGTCGCTGCAACTCGCGTACGATTTGAGCGGTGCCATCGGGGGAGTGATCATCGACGACGAGCACATCAAAGCGCGGCTCAAGCCCCATAATTGTGGGAATGAGCCGGGCGATATTTTCGCTCTCGTTGTAGGTGGGGATAATGACGAGGTTTTCCGACACCAATGGCTCAGTTTAGGCTGTGTTCGAAGCTATAGTCGGGTTTGGCACTCCAGGGTTTTTCGTGTACGATGCTGTAGACCTTTTCGACGACGTCTTCGACGGAGGGTTTGCTGAAGTATTCGCCGTCTTTGGAGTAGGCGGGGCGGTGTGGTTGGGCGGTGAGCGTTTGTGGGGGGTAGTCCAGCCATTCGAAGCCGCCCTGACGTTCGATGACCTGTTGCATCATAAAGGCAGTGGCACCGCCTGGGACATCTTCGTCGGCAAAGAGGATTTTCCCCGTCTTTTTGAGCGATTCGAGGATGATGCCCTGTATGTCGAAGGGCAGGATGGTCTGTATGTCGATGAGCTCGACGTCGATGCCCATGCGTTCGAGGAGCTGACAGGCCTCTTGGCAGATGCGCACCATGGCCCCGTATGTGACGAGGGTGATGTCCTTGCCCGTGCGCAATATTTCGGGTACGCCGAGGGGCACGGAGAATTCGCCGAGGTTGGACGGCATTTTTTCGCGCACGCGATAGCCGTTGAGTACTTCGACCACTATGGCGGGATCGTCGCCCTGGAGGAGGGTGTTGTACATGCCTGCTGCTTGGGTACAGTTGCGCGGTACACAGACGTGCATGCCGCGCATGGAGTTGGCGAGCATGCCGATAGGCGAGCCCGCGTGCCATATGCCGACAAGCCGATGTCCGCGCGTGCGTATGATGACGGGCGTCTGCTGTTGGTTGCGCGATCGCCAACGCAAGGTAGCTACATCGTCGGTAAGGGGAGAAAAGGCGTAGGGCAAGTAATCGAGGTACTGTATTTCCGCAATGGGGCGCAAGCCGCGCATGGCCATCCCCTGGCCTTGGCCGACGATTGTCCACTCGCGAATGCCCGTGTCGAATACGCGCTCTTCGCCAAAGAGCTGTTGCAATCCGGCCATCCCCTGGTTGACATCACCTATTTTGCCGACGTCTTCGCCAAAGGCAAAGAGCTTCGGATCCCTTTCAAAGGCTATTTTGAAAAAGGCGTTGAGTATTTGATAACCCGGCACCTCTTCGGCATCGGGAGCGTACTGGGCGGGAACGGCCTTGACACGGAGCGGTGATTTTGGCGATTCGCTGTAGAGATAAGTGTTGTAGCTCTTTTTACCCCGCTCGATGGATTGGTTGATCAAGGTGTCGAGGCGCGCACTCGCTTCGTCGTCGAGATCTTTTATCGCATAGGCCAAGCGGCGCGCATTGCTGAGTACTTCAAACCAGAAAGGAGGATTGAGGCTGCGGAGCTTTGCTGCGAGCTCCTGAATGTAGCTGTCGCTGGCGTGTCTGGATAGTATATCGCTGTAGATTGAAGTGAGTTGATCTTTTAGATCCTTGCCGTATCGGATGTATCGCTTCCAGGCTTTGTCTTTTTCGCTGCGCACGTAGGCTTTGGCCTCTTCGCGGAGGGCCTGGATCTGCTCCTCAGTGAGTATGCCTGTCTTGACCATCCAGGCGCCCATGTGGCGGATACCGTCTTTTTCTTCTTCCCATTTCAGCCGTTCGGCCGACTTGTAGCGCTCGTGGGAGCCTGAAGTGGAGTGGCCAAGCGGTTGGGTGCACTCTTTAATGTGGAAGAGAGCAGGGGCATGCTCCTTGCGCACAAGGGCGATACCCTTTTCGTAGGTCTTGACAAGTCCGGGATAATCCCATGCGTAGGCCGTGTAGATGTACAGCCCTTTTTCGTTTTTAGTGGCTTTAAATCCCTGGGTGATTTTGGAGATATCGGCTTTGGCAATCTGGTATTCTATGGGCACGGAGATGCCATAGCCATCGTCCCAGATGCTAAAGGCGGCGGGCACTTGCATGACGCAGGCGGCGTTGAGGGTCTCCCAAAAGGCGCCTTCAGCTAAGCCGGCATCGCCCGAAGTGATAAAGGATACTTCATTTCCCTTGTTGGACAGCTCGGTAAATTGGTGTAGCTCGGGGCAGTTTCGAAACTTTTTCGATGCCAGGGCAAAGCCAAGCCCTCGACCCATCTGGCCAGCAATGCAGCTGACATCGGAAGAGATGTTGTAGCGCTCGGCAAGGGGGAGCCAATTGCCTTCTGCATCGATAAAGGGCGTGGCGAAGTGATTGTTAAATTGCCGCCCCCCTGAAAAGGGATCGTGCTCAGGGTCACCGTACAAGTGCGCAAAAAAATCTTGTACATCGCAGATGCCCAGCGCAAACATCCACGCCTGGTCGCGGTAATAGCCAGCTCGAAAATCACCCTTTTGGAAGTAGCGGGCTAAGACGACTTGCGGCACTTCCTTCCCCTCACCGGTGATGGCAAAGTTTGCCTTGCCCGTCAACACTTCACGACGCGCAAGGATACTGCACTCTCTCGAGACGACACATACCCAAAAGTCGCGTATAACCTCGTTTTTATATCGGTTTTCGGCCTTGTCTTCGGGATATAAAAATTTAGCGAGAGGTTCTGCCCTTGTTACCATCGTTTTCAAAATTTTTGCGGTTTGTCGAATCGCACATCGGCCAGCAAAGTTACGATAAATATAGGAAAATCCATTCAATATTCCGCGTTTTCGCTGCATTAACCTCCCTCCATTGTCGATGATTTTATGCACCCAATGGCTTATCGTCCCACCATTTTATACGGGGTGTATAAAATCGTGGGCATCTAAGGTAATGGCCTCGGCAGCTATGGCCTTCGATAGGAGATTGAACCAGAGTGGCACTGCAAATGCTTGTAGTGGGAATGGCCAGTGATGGCTATCGTATCGGCGCACCATTTTATACAGATTATTGCTGAGGTGAAGGGATAGTACGGAGGGATAATGGCATGATTTATGCAATCGATTGGGCAAAAGTGGTGCGATGAATATCGAGGAGATCAATAAGCGGCATTTGTTGAAATCCGACATTGTCTATCGGGTCCACTTCGGATTGTCTTCGCGCCTATTGTCGTACAGGAATGGGATTTTTACCATTGAGGTCATCTTTGGTCCGCGCTGGAATAAGGGGTACAAGCAGACGGCATTAGAGCTCGCCTATGAGTGGCGCAATAAGCATCGGGAGCTTTCGCGGGCGATAGGGTGTAAGGTCTATATCATCGATGCCAAGAAATATCCGTATAAAAAGGATTTGTACGAAGCTCTGGGCCGGGCCGACTACGATGCTCGTGAGGGGCTTCTCTTTTACAAGGACTATCTCAATTGAGGGGGAGCGCTATTCGACCCATTCGGCGATGAATACGTTGGTGTCGTAGGTGCCGTTGTTGTGGCGATTGGAGGAGAACACGAGGTATTTTCCATCCCAAGAGAACATCGGAAAGGCGTCGAAGACGGAGTCGAAGGTGATTTGTTCGAGTCCGGTACCGTCGATATTGATCATGTAGATATTAAACTGGAATCCCCTCTCGGAGGCGTGGTTGGATGAGAAGAGGATGCGTTTGCCGTCGGGGTGGAAATACGGAGCCCAGTTGGCTTTGCCGAGGTTGGTCACCTGTCGGAGGTCCGTGCCGTCGGTATTGATGACGAAGATTTCCATTTCGGTGGGCTGTACGAGACCTTGAGCGAGCAGTGTTTTGTATTCGTCGATTTCTTCAGGGGTGGATGGGCGGGAGGCACGGAAGACGATCTGTTTGCCGTCGGGGGAGAAAAAGGCACCTCCGTCGTAACCGAGGGTATTAGTGAGCTGGCGGACGTTGTTGCCGTCGATGTCCATGATGAAGAGTTCGAGATCACCCGTGCGCATCGAGGTAAAGACGATTTTGTCTCCTTGAGGAGAGACGGTGGCTTCGGCGTCGTAGCCGGGCGTGTCGGTGAGCTTTTTGACGATGCGCCCTTGGAGATCAGCTACGTAGATGTCGTAATCCTCGTAGATGGGCCAGACGTACTTTCCGTCGGGGCGCTCTGGCACGGGAGGGCAGGAGTCGCCGCCCTCGTGGGTCGAAGCGTAAAGGATGAGGGTGTCGCCCGGTAGGAAAAAGGCACAGGTGGTGCGCCCCTTGCCCGTGCTGATCATCTGCGGGCGATTGCGCCTCGTGTCGTCGTTGATGCCCATGACGAAGATTTGATCGCACTCGACGCCCCATTTTTTGTAGTCGGATTGGAAGACGAGCTTGGAATTGTCAAAACTAAAGTAGGCCTCTGCGTTGTTGCCGCCAAAGGTGAGCTGGCGAATATTGCGCAAGTACTTTTCGCCGGGATATCGCAAGCTGTCTTCGGCCATTGCTCCTTGTGCGGTGGTGGTAGTCTTGTTTTTTGCAGTCTGTTTACAACCTGCGACGGTGACCATCACTCCGATGATGGTGAGAAAATAGAAGAATGTCATCTGCTGCACGGTTGAAGTACTTTAGGTGAAGTGGAAGGAACTCATGAGGATAAACACTGCGGCACCGGCTAAAAATCCAATGAGTGCCAGCCAGCCGATGCGCTTGAGGTACCAGATAAATTCGATTTTTTCCAATCCCATGGCAGCCACCCCAGCTGCGGAGCCAATAATGAGCATGCTGCCACCCGTACCCGCTGTATAGGCCAAATAGTGCCAGAGATAGTGGTCTGTGGGAAAGTCATACATGCCCATGGCAGCAGCGACCAAGGGTACGTTGTCAATGATGGCCGAAAAGAATCCCAACAGGGTGAAGACCACATAGCGATTGGGGACCAACATGTCGAGCTGTTCGGCTGCGTATTCGAGTACGCTGACCTTATGCACGGCAATGGTCTCTAAAGAAGCCACAGCCATGAGTATGCCGAAGAAAAAGAGAATGCTGCTCATCTCAATACGCGAAAGGGCGCGATGGGCGGAGTAAAGATGGCGTCGGTCTTCTGAAAACTCCTCTTCGGGATGGATGTACTCCGATATCATCCACACAAATCCCAGGGCCAAAGCCATGCCGAGATAGGGTGGTAGATGTGTGATGCCCTTAAAAATCGGTACGGACAGTATACCTCCAAGGCCGATAAAGAGCATCACGCGGCTGCTCAATAGGGTATCCCGCTCGACAGCGGCATCTTCAGGGATGTAGACATTGCCCTTCATGATGGGAAGCTTGCTGAGTACAAAGGCGGGAATGACAAAACACACCAGAGAGGGCAAAATGAGGCTTTCGATGAGCTTAAGCGTGGTAGTCTTGTGAGCAATCCACAGCATCGTGGTCGTCACATCGCCGATGGGCGACCATGCACCACCCGCATTGGCCGCTATGACGATCAGTGAGGCAAACCAGAGTTTTTCTTTACGCGAGTGGATAATGCGGCGCAGGAGAGTGATCAGTACAATGGTCGCCGTGAGATTGTCGATCACCGCTGAAAGAAAGAAAGCCAAAAAACCGATGATCCACAATAGATGTGTCTTTTTGCGCGTGCGTATCCAGCGCTGGATGATGTCAAAACCCCTGTGAAGGTCGATGAGCTCGACGATGGTCATGGCACCAATGAGGAAGATCAGTATTTCAGAAGTCTTGCCTAAGTGATGGAGCAAGATATCCGTAAAGCCCGTCTGTGCTTCGGAGTTGTTGATACCCGTGTTGAAGAGATGACCGTGATGGTCGATGATGTCTACACTGCCCAATTGAAATCCATAAGAGACGATCGCCCAGCCCAAGGAGGCCGCGAAGAGTGCAGGGACAGTTTTGTTGAGTCGCAAGGGGTGTTCGAAAACGATGAGTATATAAGCTATGACAAAAATCGCTATTGCCGCAATGTGAAAAAGCGTCCACTCCATCCACAGCTGGTTTACAAAATTTTCAAAAAAAGCATTTGGTGTGGCAAAATTAGATATTTCGTTCCGAACCGCCTATGGCATTACCACGTTAGATTGCATGAAGTACGAATACCATTGCCACGTCTATGGGTGAAAGCGTTCATATCGGCTCCCTGCGATTTGAGCATTTTCCCCTCTTTTTAGCGCCTATGGAAGGGGTGACGGATCCGTCTTTTCGAGCTTTGTGCAAGGACTTTGGAGCCGATATGGTGTTTACAGAATTCGTCTCTGTCGAGGCCCTGGTGCGCAAGGTACCTAAGAGTCTGCGCAAAATCACCATTTATCCCAATGAACGCCCTATCGGCATCCAGATCTTCGGTGCCGAGCTTCACTCGATGATGGAAGCTGTCTCTATTGTCGAAGACATGCAGCCCGATGTAATCGACATCAACTACGGCTGCCCTGTGCGGAAGGTCGTCAACAAGATGTGTGGTGCGGGTATATTGCGCGACATTCCGAAGATGGTCGAATTGACCCGCGCGGTGGTCCGAGAAGCTACGCGCCCCGTCACCGTTAAGACGCGACTGGGGTGGGATGCCCATACCATTCGCATTGCTGAGGTGGTCGAGCGCCTCCAAGATGTGGGTATACAGGCCATCACCATACACGCGCGAACGCGCGCCCAGATGTATAAGGGACAGGCCGATTGGTCGTGGTTTGATGTGATCAAGTCCAATCCGCGCATCCACATACCCGTCATCGGCAACGGAGACATCGATGGCCCGCTCAAAGCCGCCGAATATCGCCGGCGCTATCCCGTCGATGGCATGATGATCGGCCGAGCAGCGATCGGCAGGCCGTGGATATTCCGCCAGATTCGCCACTACTTCCAGACAGGTGCGTTGTTGCCTGACCCCACGGTCGAAGAGCGCATCCCAATCATCAAACGCCATCTCCAACACGCCGTAGCATGGAAAGGGGAAAAACGCGGCGTGCTCGAACTGCGACGACACTATGCCAATTATTTCAAGGGCATTCCAGATTTTAAACCCTTCCGCCTTCAATTGCTTCAAGCCACGCAAAGTGCCGAGGTAGAATCCATACTCGATGCTATAGGCCGCCACTACGGCGATTTCATACCCGACCAAAAACACAAAACACTCTCAGAAGTATAATTTTGTGTATAAAATCGTTGTACATGTCGATGGATGACAAACAACAACAGCCCACGGTACTCACGCCCCTCTTGCTGGAAGTAGAGCACTTCGACGCATTGGATGCTCGTACGCGCCGAGTACTCGATAAAATCGGTAGGGCTGCCGACAAACTCGGTTTAGTGGCCTATGCCGTTGGTGGCTTTGTGCGGGATGTCATCCTCAGCCGTCCGCTTAAGGATATCGATATCGTCACCGTCGGCAGCGGCATAGCCCTCGCTGAGGCGGTGCGCAAGTGGTATGCCAAAGACAGCTCCTTGGTCGTGTACCGAAAATTCGGAACAGCGCGGATCTACATGGAAGGCTATGAAATCGAATTTGTCGGGGCACGCAAAGAGTCGTATCGCCACGACTCCCGCAAACCCCAGGTCGAACAAGGCACCCTTGAAGACGACCAGCTGCGCAGAGATTTTACTATCAACGCCCTGTACTATGTGCTCAACGGCCCCGATAAGGGGAAATTGATCGACCCCTTTGGTGGCATGCGCGATATCGAACTCAAGATCATCCGCACCCCTACAGACCCAGCTCGGACGTTTAGCGATGATCCGTTGCGCATGCTGCGCGCTATCCGCTTTGCCGTACAACTCGGCTTTACCATCCATCCGCGCACCAAAGAGGGTATCCTCCAGTCTGCCCATCGCATCGAAATCGTCTCCGCAGAACGCATCAGTGACGAGCTGCAAAAAATCATGCGCACGGATAAACCCTCGCGCGGGTTTATGTTGATGGACGAACTGGGATTGTTGCAGTACATCTTGCCCGAGCTGCAAGCGCTCAAGGGGGTGGAATGGCGCGAGGGCATAGGCCATAAAGACAACTTCTACCACTCCCTCAAGGTACTCGACAACGTAGCAGCCAAGACTAAAAACGAGCCGGACAAAAAGCTCTGGTTGCGCTGGGCTGCCCTGCTCCACGATATCGGAAAAGCTCCGACAAAGCGGTTTCATCCCAAGGAAGGATGGACCTTCCACGGTCATGAAGTCGTCGGGGCTCGCATGGTCAAAACCGTCTTCAAGCGGTTGCGATTGCCCTTGGACAATCGCTTCAAATACGTCCAAAAGCTCGTCCGCCACCACCTTCGCCCCATATCGCTGACCAAAGACGATATCACCGACTCCGCTATCCGGCGGTTGATCTTCGACATGGGCGATGATTTGGAAGATTTGCTCCTCCTGTGTGAAGCCGATATCACTTCGAAAAACCCCCATAAAGTGCGTCGCTATCTCGACAATTATCGAATCGTGCGCCAGCGCATCAAGGAAGTCGAAGAAAAAGACCGTATCCGCAATTGGCAGCCCCCTATTGATGGAGAGGAAATCATGCGCACTTTTGGCATCCCTCCTTCCAAACCCGTGGGAATCATCAAAAACGCCATCAAAGATGCCATACTCGATGGCGTAATACCCAACACCTACGAAGCTGCGCGCGCCTTCATGCTCGAAAAAGGGCGCTCCTTAGGGCTGACCCCGATTACTGAAGAAGAGTGAGCTTCAAGACCTTTCCTCCCAAATCTGTACGAGCTGGAGGAGCATTTCTACAGCCGCCCCCATGTCTTGTAGGCTGACCCATTCGCGCACCGAGTGGATACCCTGCATTCCTGTAAAGAGGTTGGGACAGGGCAATCCCATGAAAGACAGCCGAGCACCGTCGGTGCCACCGCGTATGGGCTCCTTTATCGGCTCGAGTCCAATGCGGCGTATGGCCTCTTCCGCATATTCGATGACCTGAGGATGACGTTCGAGCACCTCCTTCATGTTGCGATACTGTTCGCGAATAGTCATCGTATAGCTCGAGCCGGGATAGTCCACTAAGACGGTCTGTACGATTTGCTCGAGCAGCGCCGCGTGGTCCTTCAACTTTGGCGTGTCAAAATCGCGTAGTATAAAGGAGAGCTTGGCACTCTGTAGACTGCCGCGGAACTCCGTGGGATGGATAAAGCCTTGGCGCCCTTCGGTGCGCTCCGGGCAGAGGGTGTTTACTGGTAGAAAGGCGATGATGCGCGAGGCTATCTTGATGGCGTTTTCCATCTTGTCCTTAGCGTAGCCCGGATGGATCGCTATACCTTGGATGTCGACTTCCGCACTGTCGGCCGAAAACGTCTCATCTTCGAGCGATCCCGGCACACCACCGTCTAAAGTATAGCCGTAATCGGCCTGGAGTACATCGAGGCGCACATGGTCGACCCCTCTGCCTATCTCTTCGTCGGGCGTAAACAAAATGCGAATCTTGCCGTGAGGAATCTCTGGATGCTGGAGCAGTATTTGTGCCAACTGCATGATGATGGCCACTCCCGCCTTGTCGTCGGCCCCGAGCAGTGTCGTCCCCGAGGCGGTAATGATGTCGTGCCCTATACACCGCAAGAGATGGGGGAAATCCTCCGGGCGAATCACGACGCTTTCATCATCGGGAAGCACAATGGGCGAACCGTCGTAATTACGGTGGACAATGGGCTTGACGCCCGTGGCTGGCGCATCGGGACTTGTGTCTACATGCGCGCAAAAGCATACGACCGGCACGTCTTTCGATGTGCTCGGGGGAATCGTCGCATAGAGATAGCCGTATTCATCTACTTCGATGTCTTCCGCTCCGTAGGCACAGAGCTCTTCTTTAAGCAAGTATTGCAAATCCAGCTGCTTGGCCGTTGAGGGAGTGGTCGTGCTGCGCGGATCCGATTGCGTGTCGATGGCTGCATATCGCTTGAAGCGGTCTTCCAATGCAGAGAGGAAAGTGCTCTTGTCCATACAGCGATGCTTTAACGTTGCGAAGGTACAGCAATTTTATGGGCAAGTGCAAAGATGTACAATAAATACCCAGCGAGGATGGTATTATTCAGTGAAGATATGTATATTCGCCAATGAAAAACTCCCGAACTATGGATACGACCATCCCCGTCAGCGAAATCATGACTTCACCCGTCATCACCCTCCACGAAGACGATACCCTGCGCCTTGTGGACAAGACATTCGAAAAGCACAGCTTCCATCACATTCCCATACTCAATTCGCAGGGTAAAATCGTGGGCATCATTTCGAAGGAAGACATCTTGCGCCTCATCTCCGTACGCAATGAGTTTACCGACAAGGAATTCGGACGCATCAAGGTGCGCGATTTTATGTCGACCAATGTGGTAAAAATCTCCCCCGACGATTCCGTTGGCTTAGCAGCCGTCATCATCATGGCTAATAAATTTCATGCCCTGCCCGTCGTCGATGACCAAAACCGCGTCGTGGGCATCGTCACCTCCCATGACCTGATACGATATGCCTATCAGGATTCCGTGTGAGGGACAGTCTCTTCAAGTGCAAAACCTAAAATCTCCAAACCATGATGAAGAATGTAGGAAAGACGGACAAGCTCATTCGCCTACTCGTGGCCGTCGTGATCCTGGTGTTGTACTACCTCGGTAAGATCACGGGTACAACAGCCATCGTCTTGCTGATCGTGGCCTTGATCCTGGCCGTGACGAGCTTTACGGGCTTTTGCCCGCTGTACCGACTCATCGGCGTCAACACCTGTAAGAGCTGATCCGAAGAGTCAAAGAGCATAGCGGTAGACGCTTCAACGCCGCCCCAACCCTCCCGCCATCGTCGAATTATCCATAGCCATATATGGGGTATTGTGTATCTTTGTATGAAATTGTACACCGTACCAAAAATCAATCGTGCCATGAAAAAATATCTCCTCGCTTCAATCGTACTGGTCTGTACACTTTCGGTCGTACATCCCCTCAACGCACAGCAGGTGGAAGAGAAGCAATACACCCTCATCACGAAGCGCACGGCCACCTGGTGCCCGCTGTGCGGAGGTTGGGGATGGAACTTCTTTAAAAGCCTCATCTCCGACAACAAGGAAAAAGCCATCCTCTGGGCTGCTCACCACAGTGGAGATCTCGTCAATAGTGTAAGTGAAGACATCACCTCCAACTTCGGAGGATTTGGCCAGCCACGCTTCTATGTCAACAACGACGATAAAAATGTGACAAGCTCGAATACATCGACCAAACGCCAACAGATTCGCGATGAAGTAGACGATAACTTTCAAAAGTCTCCGCAAGTCAACGCCGGCCTGCGCTGCAACGTGTCGG
>JALWKB010000168.1 GCA_026996805.1 Saprospiraceae bacterium
AAGTAGAGCTGAGGGAGAAGTGTAAGCCACCGAAGGCTTTTGTGGATCTGAGTATCAACAATGTCCGCGCCCGACTGCTTACGGGCGGCGATTTGTGGTGGGATGGAGATGGCAAAGCGCGCTATGTTGTGCCAAAAGTCGATCCCACCTCGGGAGAGCCGGAAGTGTCCAGTCTCTTTGCGGGCTCGGTATGGATCGGTGGTTTTCAGGGTGGAAACTTAAAGGCTACAGCGCTCGACTATCGCACCCAAGGATTTTCATGGTTTCCCGGTCCTCTTGACGACAGTACAGGGACGACCGATAGAGAGGTCTGTGAGCGCTGGGACAGATTTTTTGAAGTGCTTGGCAAAGAGGTACGGGCGCATATCTCCAATTACAACAAGCGCAAGGAAGAAGGGACGTTGCCCATACCCGAAGATGAAATACCCGATGGAGTAAAGTACTGGCCAGCCAAGGGCAATCGCTTTTTTGAAGAGCGATACCTCTTCCCCATCCCAGAGGGCAAACAGGGCTTCGGAACTTTTGCTGACGTCAATGGTAACTTCATCTATGACCCCGAATACGGCGACTTTCCCACCATCGAAATACGCGGTTGTGCACTTTCGCAAGAGCAAGTGCCCGACCAAATGTTCTTCTATGTCTACAACGACAAGGGGGCGGAGAGCACGCGCTTTGAGGGAGCCGTAGCCATGCAAATGGAGGTACAAGTGCAGGCCTTTGCCTATCAGACATCCGATGAGGTCAACGATATGACCTTCTATCGACACAAACTCATCAACCGGGCTACGCAGCGCATCGACAGTACCTACTTCGCCATGTGGGTCGATCCCGACCTGGGATGTTATGTTGACGACTACATCGGTTGTGATACCACGCGTGAAATCGTGCTCGATACGGCGGGGAACTTTTTGGGATATCGCAGCCGAGACTTGATGTTTATCTACAACTCCGATGAGGTCGATGGCAATGTCGGTCCGGAATGCGATCAAGGGGTGCCCACTTATGGTACGAACA
Source organism: Saprospiraceae bacterium (assembly GCA_026996805.1). Classification (GTDB taxonomy): domain Bacteria; phylum Bacteroidota; class Bacteroidia; order Chitinophagales; family Saprospiraceae; genus S141-43. Next base: position 1,015 of record JALWKB010000168.1, read on the forward strand.
TCCCCATTTTGGGGGTGGACTACTTCCGCGGGCCGAAGGAGTTTTTCTTCGACTCGTTGGGTAATCCCCTCGATACCTTTGTAGAGCTCGGCATGTCATCGTTTATGTATTACATCAACACGGGGAGCTCGCCCACGCCCATCCCTCCCATGACCGATCCCGACAAGATTACGGAGGTGTACAACTATATGACGGGGCGGTGGAAAGACGGCACCCGGCTCACACTTGGAGGGACGGGGTACGATCCGAATAGTACAAACTATACGCGCTATGCTTTTCCCGGCTGGCCCAACGACCCCAATGGTTGGAGCATGTGTCAGGAAGGAACGCCACCGGGTGATTTCCGCACAATACAAGCCTCGGGGCCATTTATCCTACTCCCAGGTGTGAAAAACGAACTCATCATCGGCGTGGTATGGGTGGCTGATCAGGATTATCCCTGTCCTTCGTTGGATGAGCTCATCGCCGCAGATGAAAAGGCGCAGGACCTCTTTGACAACTGCTTTGACATTACGGATGGTCCGTCAGCTCCCAACGTAGACATCATCGAACTGGATCGCGAGCTCATACTCGTATTGACGAATGATGACCCCACCCTCAATAACTACAAGGAGCAGTACAAAGAGCGGATCTTAGGTGCACCTCCCCAGATGAAAGATCCGTTTTACTATTTCGAGGGGTATCGCATCTACCAGGTAGCAGGGCCCAACGTCACACGTGCAGAGCTCAACGATCCGGAAAAAGCCCGCGAAATAGCCACCTTTGACATCAAAAATGGCGTGAAAAAAATCTACAACTGGAAAGCTATTCCCAATCCCAACAAGCCCAGCGAACTCGTTTGGGTGCCTGAGCTCAAAGTCGAGGGCTTAGACAACGGCATACGCCATACGCTGCGCGTCACGGAAGATGCCTTTGCAGAGTCAGGAGCCAAGCGGCTCATCAACCACAAGCCCTATTACTTCCTCGTCATTGCCTATGCGCAAAATAGCGAGTTACCCTTTGATCCAGATAGCCCCCTCACCACCTTTGAAACTCCGTATATCGAGGGGCGTCTCAATGTGGGAGATGAAAACGGCTTCCCCTATAAGGGTGTTCCGCGTCCTATCATCTATCAAAAGCTCAATGCTGCTTATGGCGATGGTCCGAAAATCGAAACTTACGACGGCACGGGCGTCAACGGGCAGTTTTTGCGAATTGATCAAGCCACAGAAGAAAAAATACTCAACGGCACTTTTGACGGCATCATCGGCTATGAAAAGGGTGCAGGCCCCATTCAAGTACAGATTTACGATCCCCTCCGATGTAAGGATGGCGTGTTCTGGCTGTATTTTTACGACAGCAACAATCAAGATGATGTCATAGACAGTGATGCCAATTGGTACATGGTATCGGAAGATGGTGACACCATCTTTTCCGAACGCACCATCGAACGACTCAACGAGCAGATCATCAAGAAATACGGTTTTGCCGTATCCATAGCTCAGACGAAAGAGCCGGGCTATTCGAAGGAAGACAACAACGGATTTATCGGCGTAGAGTACGAATATGCGCAAAACAAGCAGCAGCCGTGGCTCTTTACCGTGCCCAATGGATTCATCTACTTGTTTGAATTCCGCGGCTTAAATCTCCAGTTGCGCGCCTTCGATTTCATACAGAGGGAAGAGGAATATATTACCAGAGTAGATCCCGCTGGCGCCTTTTCCTCGGCCTTTGGCCAGGGGTTTGTCCCCTACATCCTATGTGATCCTGAAACTTCGACAGCTTTAAGCGTCATTTCGCCAGCGTGGAGACATTCCACTGCAGGTAACCTTCAAAGAAGTGCCATAAATAGTGGCAAGGCGTTTGATAATCTCAATAATGTCGACATTGTGCTGACACCTGACAAGTCGAAGTGGTCGCGCTGTATCGTCGTCGAGACGACCACCGGGCAGATGGTTGAGTTTACCGGGCTTCAGACGGTGGGCCGTGCGGTAGAGTTTCAGCTGCGGCAAGATCCCTCCGTGTCGAAGGATGCCGACGAAAACGGAATGCCCATACCGGACAATAGCGGAACAGTCGGTATGGGGTGGTTTCCGGGCTATGCGATCGATGTGGAGACAGGGCAGCGGCTCAACATTTTCTTTGGAGAGGCATCGATCTACAACAACGAAAACTTCTCGGACTTTTTGGATACCATCAAGCCGCAGGATGGGCTCTTACGCGGTGCCGATATGATGTTTAATCCGACGGATGAAATGATCTTTCCCGAATTGCTGTTTGACTTCTTGTTGCCACCAGCTGTGTCGTTTTACGCTGGCGGTCAGCACAAGATTTACGTGACCAATACGCCGTATGATTCGTGTAAGAGCTTAGTGCGATATTTTGAGCGAAATCGAAACCGCAACATCAGAAGGGGAGTGTCTCAAATCACCTGGGCTGCGATTGCTGCGCTGCAGCCGGGGCAGAAGATGCTTTCCTACGCTGAGGGACTGGTCCCCGATGAGGTGCGCATCCGCTTGCGCGTCAACAATCCATACGCTGTGCACAGCCTGACGGGGCAAAACAACGGTCACAACATGTATAAAATCACTTTCGAAGGGGTGCAAGCGCGTCCCATCGAGGAAGGCGAAGTGCCTGAAGCCCTTAAGGAGGTGCGCGTTGTGCCCAATCCCTATTATGGTCAGTCGGATTATGAAGGCAATCCGCTGGAAAACATCGTGAAAATCACCAATTTGCCCGAGCGATCGACGGTGACCATCTATTCACTTGACGGTCGCTTCATTCGACAGTACAAGCGCAACTTCCCCAAACCACCTCAGGGAGCCGTGGTGGGCGACAAGCAGTTTACGCCTGATCTCGTCTGGGACCTGAAAAACGACAAAAACATTCCGATATCGAGTGGTACGTATATCATCCACATTCGAGATGAAGATACGGGCCAGGAGCGCATCATCAAGTGGTTTGGTATCATGCGCAAGTTTGATCCTTCTACATTGCGTTAAAAAAAGCAGGAACATGAGGAAATACACGATCCTTTGGAGTTTTTTGTGGATGTTTATTGGGGTAGGCACGCTACAGGCGGGCAATCCCGACCGACAGGGAGAGGCAGGAGCCTACGAGTTGCTCATGAATCCGTGGGCGCGATCAGCAGGATGGCATAGCATGACAGCTGCATTTGTCAGTGGATATGAGGCTGAGCGCATCAACCCCGCTGGGATCGTCGGCCTAAACAAGTTGGAACTGGCCTTTGGGAGTGCGCAGTATTTGGTGCCCAGCGGGATTACGATGAGCAGTTTGGGATTTGCCTATCGACTGTCGTCGAGCGCTGCCTTTGGGATAAGCTTGATGAACGTCAACGTCGGAGAAATCGATCTGACCACTGTCAACTCACCCGAAGGCACCGGAGCCACCTTTACACCTACGCTCTTTAACTTGGGACTGAGTTATGCCTACGAGTTTAAGAACGAGGAAAACCCCAATGCGGGGCGCATACGCGTCGGCGGCTTGTTGCGCATCGTTTACGAAGGCATTACGGACGCAGTGGCTTCAGGAGTTGGGCTCGATGCCGGCGTGCAATACATTTCAGGCAAGCGGGATCAGTTTAAATTTGGTGTGAGCTTGCGCAACCTCGGCACGAAGATGCAGTATCGCGGTACTGGCCTGGGCGTCGTACTCGTGCCCGGCGACATCCGCACCGAAGTGCAAGCCGCCGGATTTGATATTCCTTCCCTGCTGCACATCGGTGCGTCTTATGATTTCCACTTTAGCAAGCAACTGCGAATGACCGTTGCGGGCAATTTTACGGCCAACTCCTACTCAAGAGACGAACTCGGTATCGGTGCCGAAGTGGCCTTCTTAGAGCGCTTTATGATCCGTGCTGCCTACAAATACGACAACCGCTTTGGATTTGATCAATACCTCGACAAGGTCAATAATGCCTATACGGGGCTGAGCCTTGGAGCGAGCTTTATTCTCGATCTTTTCCACACGTACAACGATGACGGTACTGTGCGGTCGACTACCAAACTCGCTGTTGATTATTCGTATCGGCACAGCAGTCCCTTTGCGGGTACGCACAATCTGACGCTTGCCATAAAAATTTAGCGGATTCGGTTACTTCTATGGTTAAACATCTCGAGCACATCGGCATTGCCGTATCCGATATGGAGAAGGCCATTGAGCTGTATAGCCGATTGCTCGGCACAAGACCGTATAAGGAAGAAACGGTTGAAACCGAAGGGGTGCGCACTGTCTTTTTCCGAATCGGCGAGGTAAAGATTGAGTTGCTCGAAGGAGTCGGCCCCGACAATCCCATCGATCGCTTTGTAGCTAAAAGGGGAGCGGGGATCCACCATCTCGCCTATGAAGTAGAAGATATCTTCGAAGCGATACGCCATTGCAAAGAACAGGGCTTCCAACTGGTCAATGAAGAGCCTCGAGTGGGAGCCGATAATAAGTTGATTTGCTTTATTCACCCCAAGTCAGCGGACGGGGTCTTAATCGAACTGTGTCAATCGATCCAATAGATGCACTCCACATTGGGGGTGGAGGAGGTCCTCATTGCTTTGGGTGGGGGACTCATAGCGGGAAGCATCAACACCTTGGCCGGCAACGGCTCTGCAATCACCTTGCCCATATTGATGTGGGTGTTGGGATTGCCACCCCATTTGGCCAACGGAACCAACAGAGTGGGGATATTGATTCAGACGAGTTTGAGCTATTTGGTCTTCCGGCGCCACAAGATGATACGCACGGAAGATTATCACCTCTTCATTTACCCGGCCCTCGTTGGTGCCATCATTGGAGTAGTGATTGCAGTGTACATCCCGGCGGAGGCCTTTGTACGGGTATTTGGCCTACTCATGCTCCTGCTCATGGCGGTAATAGCCTTTCGGTCGAGTATGCGAGTGTGGTCAGCACCTAAGAGGGTATCGGCTGGTAAGCTTAAGCTGTACAGTTTTATACTCGGCATATATGGTGGTTTTATTCAAATGGGGATGGGCATCTTTTTTTTGCTCCTATTGATGGGCTTGACGCGGCGCAACATTATCGAGGCCAATGCCGTCAAGGTTACAGCTGTGGCGGTGTACACGGCCGTGATACTGATCATTTTTGTGGCATATGGTATGGTCGATTGGCCAATGGGCTTGCTCATGGCGGTGGGCCAGGGAATGGGCGGATACTGGACAGCTCGATGGGCGACGCGCCATCGGGCAGCTTCTACATGGGCCTTTCGCATACTGATTTTGTCGATGGGGCTCTCCGCATGGAAGGCCTTGACGGGTTAGCATTCTGCCATCGTCTATTACCCCGGTGTAACTATTGCTTACAGCGTGTCGTAATTCCATTAAAATCACTTTATATGCAATACTCAAGAGCAGCATTGATCGCGCTAATGGCACTCACGATGTTATCATTGAGTTGTCAGCATCAGAATACTGTCACGCTCTCTGGCGTACGGACGGAAATCTCTTATGCGCTTGCGCCTTTTGAGTCGATAGCGGCCGATGGGATCTTCGAGCTCATACTCACTCCCAGTAAGGAAGACCGCATCACTATACGTACGGATACCGCCATTTTACCCTATCTACACGTGACTGTGGACGGCAAAGAGCTGCGCATCGACATGGATAAAATCCAGATCAAGAAACGAGGGAAAAAACCTCCAGGAGAGGTAGAGATTGCGGAAATAGAAGTGTTCTTTCGGGGTATAAAACAGTTGGCGTATAGAGGAGTGGGCGTGTTGCGGTCAGGCGATACCCTTCGGGCGCCGGCTTTGAGGCTCATACACAAAGGAGTGGGGGCCCTATACCTCGATGCAGTGATTGATGGTGATATAGACATAACGTACCAGGGCGTGGGCGAGATGATTTTAATGGGCCGTGCACAGCGGATGCACCTGAAGGCATCGGGAGTGGGCAAGGTCGATGCGGGAGCATTTCGCGTAGTCGATGGAGTGGTAGAGGCCAGTGGAGTGGGTGAAATCGTTCTACATGTGACGGATACTCTCTGGTTGGGAGCAAAGGGCATTGGAGGCATTACCTATACGGTCAAGCCCAAAGTAGTACGCCCCTTAAACGATTATCGTTGATGGTTTGAAATATTGGACCAGCAGCTTACTCGCGGGCCAATCGACGTTCGATGGGGAAGGCCTGCGAAAGCCTGTCATTTAGATTGATGTCAAATTTGCGTCTTATGCGTCGTTGGCATGTGCGAGTTGGTTGAGAGCTCCGGTGGTCTTGACGGTCCAGTGGTATTTATCCTCGATCTCACCGCGTTTGAGTTGGGTGATGTAATCTTTAAGCTCTAATGACAAGTTCCATTGGTTTGGGGGGAAGTGCATATCGATATCGCGATATCGTAGTTTTTGGACATTGGCGATGACGGCGGCGGTGCCGGAGCCAAAACATTCGACAAAATCGCCGCGTTCGTAAGCGCGGACGAGGTCGAGGATGTCGACTTTTTCTTCGCGCACATCATATCCCCAATCGCGCAGGATTTGTATGATCGAGTCGCGCGTGATGCCCGGCAAGATGGCGCCGGTGAGTCTGGGGGTGAGAATGCGGTCTTTGAGGACGAAGAAGATATTCATTGTCCCCACTTCCTGGACGAATCGGAAGTCTTTGGGCTCCATCCACAACACTTGATCGAAGCCCTGTTGTTGGGCCAGTTGAGTGGGATAGAGTGAGGCGGCGTAGTTGCCGGCAGTTTTAGCAAAGCCCACGCCGCCTTCGGCGGCGCGGATGTATTGAGTTTGGACCAGAATGTTGAGGGGTTTGTTGTAATACGGACCGACGGGCAAGGTCATGATGAAGAATTTGTACGATTGGGAGGGCTTTACGCCGAGGTGGGGGTCCCATGCGATCATGAGGGGTCGGATATAGAGTGCGGCTTCTTTATCATTGGGTATCCAGTGCTTTTCGAGTTCGACCAGCACTTTGAGTGCTTTGAGGAAGACGTCTTCTGGGAATTCGGGCATGCACATGCGCCTTGCACTGGTGTTGAATCTCTTGATGTGCATATCAGGGCGGAAGAGTAGTACTTCGCCTTGGGGATTTTTCGAGGCTTTCATTCCTTCGAAGATGGATTGGCCGTAGTGCCAGGCGAGGTTACCCGGGTGGGTGGGTATTTCGCGGAGAGGTTCGATGCGGAAATTTTGCCACTTGCCGTCGACATAATCGGCCACAAACATGTGGTCGGTAAATTCCTTTCCAAAGCTGAGGTTTTGGAGGTCGACCTCGTCAATTCGACTTTTTTCGGCTCTTTGGATGTCGATGAAAATCTCTCCACTCATGATCGTAAATTTTTGTGCGTATTATGCGATACTGCTACATTTGTGCGATATTCGAAGCGATGCTACAGACCGACTTGTATATCATTCCGTCCGAAGACAAATCGTGTGTACGTCGTGCACCGTCCGCTCCCCATGTGCTGGTGGCTGTGCGGCAGGAGGACTTCACGCCTGAAGCGGAGGCACTTCTTCAACGGATCATGCAATCCGTGCGCACGGATTACTACAACGACTGTGCGCTACTGGTTTTGTCTTCGAACACTTTCGTCCGATATTATAATGCCGTAAATATACGAAATGTTCGACAATTTCTCACATTTGGGGTGCCCTTTTCGCGGTTAGGGCTCATGATCCGGGCGCGAACACACGCGTTCTTTCGTTTTCGGGGGATGAAATGCTTATTAACGGTGCCGTTGGTCGAGCTCTTAGAGGAAAAGAGAGCCGGTCGATCCGAAAAGCGGCGAGCCCTGTGGAACCAACTCCAACAGATGTTTGAACTGAAAAAAGGCTGAGTCAGCTATGCGAAAACTCTTTGTGGCGACATCCAATGCGCACAAGTTGGATGAAATGCGCTCGATCTTTACTTCTGGGTGGCAGTTGGTCGGCATGCGCGAGGTGGGATTTCGTGGAGATATCGACGAGTATGGCGACACCTTAGAGGAAAATGCCTATTTAAAGGCCAAAGCACTTTTTGATCATCTCGGTGGGGGATGGGTCATAGGTGAAGATACGGGTTTGGAGGTAGAGGCCCTTGGTGGAAAGCCCGGTGCGCGCACGGCGCGCTTTGCAGGCGAAGGAGCTACGGCGCAAGACAATATGGCGAAGTTGTTGCGCTTATTAGAAGGGGTAAGCGACAGAAGTGCACAGTTTAGGACCGTCATTGCGCTCATAGACCCCGGAGGTGGAGTCCACTATTTCGAGGGGATCTGCAGGGGGCGCATTGCGGAACATCCGATGGGCACGGGAGGATTTGGTTACGATCCCATTTTCATACCTGAGGGCTATGAAAAGAGTTTTGCTGCCTTGCCAGCGGAAGTGAAAAATCGCATTAGCCATCGGGCGCGTGCCCTTGCCGAGCTGCGCGATTTCATTCGACATTTGGAGGAGAAGTCTGCTCCGTAGCTGGCGGGTCGTAGGCCCAGCGGAGGTAGATGGACCCCCAGGTAAATCCGCCACCGAATGCAGTGAGTATGAGGGCGTCGCCTTTTTTCAACTGATTTTCCCATTCCCAGAGGCATAGGGGGATGGTAGCGGTGGTCGTATTGCCGTATTTGTGGATGTTGACCATGATGCGCTCGAGGGGAAATTCAAACATATGGGAGATGCTCTGGATGATGCGCATATTGGCTTGGTGGGGTACGACCCATTGGATATCGTCTTTGGAGAGCTGATGGCGCTGCATGAGTTTTTTGATAGACTGTACCATGCCGTTGACGGCGAATTTGAACACGGTGCGCCCTTCTTGATAGATGAAGTGTTCGCGATTTTCGACGGTTTCGTGGGTGGCGGGGTGATAGGACCCTCCGCCTTTTTGGTACAGGTAGTTTCTACCCATTCCGTCGCTTTCGAGCACGCTGTCGATGATGCCCGTATCGTCGTCGGAGGGTTCGAGCAATACGGCCCCAGCGGCGTCGCCGAAGAGAATGCAAGTGGTACGGTCGGTATAGTCGACGATTGAGGACATTTTGTCGGCACCTACGACGATGACCTTTTGCAGGCCGCTTTCGACAAATTTTGCGCCCGTCTCAAGGGCATACAAGAAGCCCGAGCAAGCCGCACTGATTTCGAAGCCGAAGCCCGAACGGATGCCGACTTTGTCGCGGATGACATTGGCGGTGTCGGGGAAAAGCATGTCCGGTGTAGCTGTGGCACAGATGACCAAATCGATTTCGTTGGGGTCGGTATTGGTCTTGTGCAGGAGTTGTTTGACAGCTTCGGCTCCGAGATCAGAAGATGCCGTATTGGGCTGGGTCAAAATGCGGCGCTCTTTGATCCCAGTGCGTGTGGTTATCCATTCGTCACTGGTGTCGACCATTTGCTCTAAGTCCTTGTTGGTGAGCACAAATGGGGGTACATAGGCTCCTACACCGGTGATTTTGGCCCTTCGTCGATGTACGTTCATGCCGATAGTGTGATTTGAGACCTGGTAAAGAGCAAAAGTAAGTTAAAATATACAATTACGGTTGAGGAGATTGGCAGGAGGGTTCTACCTTTGCGAAAAAGAACGGGGATATGGGACAAATTCAACGCGTAGCCGTCATAGGTGCAGGTACGATGGGTAATGGCATTGCCCATGTATTTGCGTTAAGTGGCTATGAAGTCTACTTGGTCGACATATCGAAGGATTCGCTTGAGCTTGCCTTGGATATCATTGCGCGCAATTTAATGCGCATGGTGAAGAAGGAGAAGATACGCGAAGAACAAAGAGAGGCGGCCCTTGCCCGCATCAAAACGCATACGACGCTTGAGATGGCTGTAGATCGGGTAGATTTGGTCGTGGAAGCGGTGGTAGAAGATTTTACCGTCAAAGCCGAGGTGTTCCGAAAGGTGGATCGCATCGCTCCGTCGCATGCCATATTAGCGACCAATACATCCTCCATTTCGATAACGAAAATCGCTTCGGTGACCAATCGGCCTGAGCGCGTCATCGGCATGCACTTTTTCAATCCCGTGCCGGTGATGCAGCTGGTGGAAGTCATCCGTGGACTGACGACGTCGGATGAAGTGGCTCAAACCATCATGTCTCTGGCTCGTGCATTGGGGAAGACGCCTGTGGAGGTGAGGGATTTTCCCGGCTTTGTGTCCAATCGCGTTCTTATGCCCATGATCAATGAAGCGATTTATGCCCTGTACGAAGGCGTTGCCGGTGTGGAGGAAATCGATACGGTTATGAAATTGGGTATGGCACATCCCATGGGCCCGCTCCATCTGGCGGATTTTATCGGCCTGGATGTGTGCCTCAACATCATGAAAGTACTCCATCAGGGCCTGGGACGCGACAAATACGCGCCCTGCCCGCTTTTGGTCAAGATGGTCAATGCCGGAAAGCTGGGAATAAAAACCGGTGAAGGATTTTACGATTATTCGCAGGGAACAAAAAACAAGCAGGTGTCTTCTATGTTTAGAAAATGAGAGTGCGGAGGGATAGAGGAGAGAATCAGCATTGGGCGAAGAGAAAGGATAAAATCCTGCGAGTGAGTGTACAATTTCATACAAGAGCTGTTATCTTTGCAGTCCCTTTATAGCATAGGACGAGCAAAAGCGACGAACTTGACCAATACGAGATAGGTGAAAAAATTCATGCCATGCGTAAGAGATTAGTCATCTGGGGAGTAGACGAAAACGACAAGAGAGTCTTAGTAGGCATTTCACTCAACATCGAAGAAAACCTCATCGACTTATACATATTTCACGAAGACTTAGTCACAGAAGATTTCTACAAAGATTTCATGAAAAAATGGGGGCAAGAAGAGGCTGAAATCGAATTTCCCGAGGGCTACACCCATCTACAGCGTCCCCTAAGTGCTTCGGAATCCATCCTGCCAGACAACATCAAAGCGGATAATCCCGATATGGTCAGCCGCACGCAAATGGAATGGCAATTTCTCGTGCTGGCTGAAAAGCTCTATGCCTTTTACAAAGAGGAGCTCGAAAAGCTCAAAGAAAAAGCTCAAGACCTCACCGAATTTAGCAAAGACCTCTGGGAAGAACTCAAGAGTTATTCCAAAAAGCTCAACGAACAGATCCGCTCGCGCATGCTGTTTAAAAAACACAGCGATGAACTAAAGAGCGAGCTCAACAATCTGTTCCAACAGCTCAAAGAGCTTAGGGATAGCAGAGCCGCCAATCCCGAACTCGTCGAGGCATCCAAAAAAATACTCGAAAACGTCAAGGAGATGCTCGCTGAGGTCAAAGAAAAATTTGAAAAAGACATCCACAAACGCATCCTCTTTGAAGACCTCAAAAAAATCGAACAATATTACAAGGAGCACTTCAGCGAGATTCTCCAACCCGATCGGCGCACCATCTATCGCATGATCGACAACATGTACAAGGAGATCAAGAAAGCCCGCATAAGGAGCCCGCATGAGTCAGATGAAATACGGCGTACCGAAAGCCGCATCGATGGTGTGGACCGCTGGCTCGAAAGACACGGCAAACAGTTGAAATCTCTTGAAAGAGAACTCGAGCGTCTTGAGAAAAAAGACCAGGTACACAATCAACTCGAAGCACAGCTGCGAGAACTGCGCATCAACATCTTGAAGGAAAAAATAGCGGCTAAGAAAAAGAAAATTCAAGAGCTCAAGGACCTGCGCCAGGAGCTCGAGGCTCGCCTCGAAAAACTCCGTTCTCGCGAGGCAGCAGACAGCGAAACATCATCAGCAGATAGTGCCCAACAAGCTGAAGATGCATCGCAGGCAGACGCTCAGGCGGCCACAGAGGATATAGCCGAAGGGGAAGCTC
>JALWKB010000169.1 GCA_026996805.1 Saprospiraceae bacterium
ATATAACATACGTAGGTTGTGAAAAGCATCCAAGTTGTTATCTTTACGGGGGCTGTGACAGCGTTTCCCCCCTAAAACGCTGTCGCACAACCCCCTACCCCCGTTTTAGAATCAAAAAAATGACCCTCAAAACATCTCCAGCTGCGTCGGCGGTGCAATCGGGCCCTCCCTACGCCTCCCAATGAAGATCCGCATCATCCCAAATTGCTTGTCCGTCACCATCAATACCGCCACCTTGCCCTCCGGCGGGAGATTTTTTTCCAGTCGCATCATATGGGTGCGGGCGTTCTCGCGCGTAGGGCAATGCCGCACGTACACGGAGTACTGAAAGCGGTGGTAGCCATCCTGGAGCAACCACTTGCGAAAGTGATCCGCCCGACGCAACTGACTGCGCGTCTCAACGGGCAAATCAAACATCACTATCAACCACATATTGCGGTATCGGTTATAGCTCTCGCGCCGGATATATTGCATCTTCCACGCCTGATTTCACCCTTCCTCTACGCAGCACCTCACCGCGGCTGCAGCGCAATCGATGGAAGGAGCAGTTTGCGCTTTGTCCCCTCGTAGCACGCGGCCAGCGATGCAGCTGTCATGGGCAATCCCGCCATTAGGGGCATCTTTCGCTTGCCGTAATACGCGTCGACCGTGGCCACTTCTAAGAGCCGCGCCTTCACCTCGCGACCCAACTCGAGCATCGCATCCCCCGCCCTTTGCATCCACAAATCGTATACCAAAAGGTCTGCAAAGGGGCGGAAGGGTTCCATCAGGTCGTCGGCCAGACAAAAGGCATTGTACTGATTGCGATGGTGAATGCCGAGGGAGGGCAATAGGCCGGCAGACACGATGGCACGCGCTACCATGGCGCGCACCACGGCATAGCAGTAATTGAGGAGGTTGTTGGGCGGAAGGCCATCGGGATCGCGCTGAAATCCATCTAAGAACAGCTCCCAGTAGCGCGCCGCGGCCTGGCCTTCGATGTTGTCGGGATCCCCCGAGCGCACCTTGTGCAGCATCCGCTTGAGCTTGATATAGGGCCGCTGGATAGCGGCGAGCACCTGCATCTGGTTGCGCACCTTGGCAATGATGATCTGCTTCCAGAGGTTTTTCTTGAGCGGTTCGCTGGCTCGTATCTGGGCTCGATAGCGCTTGGTCTGCAAGGTATGCCCTTCCATGGGGAGCATCATAGCCGCCGGATGGTGTTTTTCGTCGCAGCTCAACAGCACGACCTTGTTTTGATGCAGGGCCCGCATGAGCTGATGGGTGATGGTGATCTGCGGGTGGTCGAGGATGACCATGGCCAAATCTTCGATAGGCCGGATGACGCAGTCCTCCTCTCCGCTGTCGCATACGCGGTGTATTTCGATTTGACGCAGGTGGAGGCGCAAGTAGGCCGGCGAGCCGATATAGAGCGTGCGCTTGACCATGGCTCAGTACTCTCCCACATGCACGATATCGCCCAAGTGGTTGAGGCGGACTTTTACTACTCCTTTTAAATATCTTATTGTTTGTATTAAATAATACTTTACCCCCTTGAGGTCCTTATTTTTTAAATCATCATTTGTTGTAGTTTCGCTTTCTATATGATTTGTGAATAAATACCACTTACTAGACATCTTCTGCACCCGAAACAAGTGCGGGCTGATGCGCGCCTTGTTCCTCGGGTCGAGCAGGTCGATCTCGCGCGGGTCAAAACCGTCTTCCTCCGACGGAAAGACGAACATCTCGTTTTTCTTCAGGGAGAAGACAAACTCCCATCCCATATCGCTGTTGTAGTCTTTGTCTACCACAGGCAATCCCAACATCTTGCGCTGCACGGCTTCGAAAAAGCTGACTACCCGCTCGTGATAGTTGCCCTTCGGGTCTTTGTAGATGGCGATGTGATGGTTGTTTTCCAAGACGTGGTAGTCGGTAGGTCGGGTAGGATCTTCATGGCCGAGGTGATCGCGCATGGGGCGCAGCGGTATGGGTTTTTCGCCCGTCATGACGCGCACGCGCTTGATTGCGACGCCCTTGTTGCGGTCCAGCCAGATGGGATTGCGCTCGATGTCGGAAAAGGCCTTTTTCGCATCCCCTCCATAGGCATCGAGTCGTCGCTGTAAAATTCTGCGAATTTTAGCATCGACCACATCGTTAACTTTCAAATCCGGCGTAACCGGCACGCGCTTGGTAAACACATCTTTTATATATAGTATTCCCACCGATTCAGGCAGGGGCTTTCCCCAAGGCAGCATGATGGGATTCTTCTTCAGCGAATTTTTCCTCGTAAAGGCGCGCTTCGGATCCCCTCCAAATTCTTCCAATCGCTTGAGCAGAGCTTCCCGATAGGCCTTTTTGACCACGCTCATGATTTTCTCCTTCGTAAAGGCACTTCCGATCTTTTCATATCTGACTTCGTAGCGCCGGATGCGTCCGTAGATCGTCTCCTTGTGGAGCTGACCACGCGGGGTCAAGGTCTTCTGATAGATGTATCCCCTGCTCGTCCGAATCTTGTTGAGTCGCGGCGTGACCACTTTGTTCTTGGCCTTGTGGGAGACGAGTATTTCTCGGATCTTCTCCTTCGCCGCAGCGCGGAAGTTGGGCATCGGAGGTTTAAATCGCCATAGGCAAGTTTCGGGGTCCTTGTACATGAGCTTGGCCTTCAAGTCATGGCGCGTGATATTTTCTTCCCCCCTTGCCGATTGATGGGAGAAGAAGTTGACGTGGTTAAGCGTTGTAAAGGCCACGATGAGGGCATCGACGGCGTGGTGACGGTGATCGTCGCGCTTCGTCCAGTCTTTGAGCAGCCATCGCTCCTGTCCGTTTTTGTCGCGTGTGCGTATCAGTAATCCCCTCGCCTGATACCTTGGAAAGTTGATTTCCTTCATCACGTTGATCAGTCCCCATTCTTCTCGCAATTCCTCCGTAATCAATCCCGACGTCACCACCACATGGCGGCAGACCTGTTTGAGCATCTTCATGGCCTCGCGCGTGATGTAGCGCGTCAATGCCAGATCTCTTTCGATAAAGTTGACCTCCTCGACTTCATCTTCACGCATGAGGAGTTTGTTGCGCTTCGCCTTTGAAATAATACCCTTTTTATACAGATCTGCTATACGCTGTTCATACCGCTTTAATCCTTCTTCACCGTATTCATCGCGTATGAAATCGTAGGCCGTACGGTTACCTTTTTTCAAATTGGTCTCCACAAACGTCAACACCTTGTTGGAAAAGGTATCATCGAACAATACTGATTGCGGAATGATGTGGTCGACATTGACCTTGTTGGTAAAGAGCTCGCTCTTATGAAAGATGCCATCCGCGTTGGGATCTACATTGTATATCTCTTTAAACCCTATGCTCGCCGTCTCTTCATACAGTTTATATCGCGTGATATCTGCACGCGTCGGATAGGGGATGCCGAATTCCTCTTCGAGGATCTTTCGAATGCGCTCGTTATCCTTGGTGTTTTTGCGAATAAATTCAGTCATGCGCTTTCGCCCTATGAGGTCTCGTTTGAGCTCTCTGGCCAACTCGATGCGGATCTCATCGGGACGACCCATGCGCTCATCGGCCATGATGGCATTGACCACATGCACCATTTGGTTGAGGATCTTTTCCACCACGGGATTGCGCAACTTGCTTTTGGGGATGATATCTAAGCGATCTTTGAGCTCGCGCTGCTCGATCTCTTCACGGGTCTCGTGGAGCGAATGGCGATACCCCGCCAGTTGAGCTGCTTTGCTATAGGGATGCTCCTCAATATAGGGAAACATCTTGCGTATGGCCTTACTGCTGAGCTTGGAGTATCCTTTAATGGAGTTGATATTCACATCAGCTAGTATTTCGGCGAAGCGACGCGGAAAGCCAAACTTGTTTTGCAAGTGCTGGATGAGTTTTTCCTGCCCCGTCAGCGAATTGTCCCCCTCGAACGAATACAGCAAGTGCCATAGCTGGTAGGCGGGCTGCTGGACAAAGGCCTTTCCCTCCAGCTCTCCATCGAAGTACAGTATGCGTTTATCCACACCGATGTGATCGAAAAAGCCTTCCAACACGCGCATCTTCTCCTCGTAGGGCTTCTTCTCTATATTAGACGAAGGCCAATCCATCTCCTCCATCATCTGCTGGTAGGCCTTTATGAGCATGGCGTTGGTGACATTGCCCTTTATCTCCATAAAATTGATATCGATGTCAAGCTGAGCAAGCGGAATTTCGCGCTTCCCATTATCCCTTTCTTCAGAAGCAGTTTCGACGGTGAGGTTCAACCGCTTGAGGAGCGCGATCAATTCCTTCTTTTTGATCACCTTGCGCCAGTTGAGCTCGTTGAAGATTATCTTGCGCACTTCGGGTGCCAGTGGGTAGTTCTTCCTCGTGCGCCTGTCCTCAACGCGAAGGTTGTGGATGCGCTGCCAGAGATTAAACTCCTGTACCAGTGGCGAGGAGAACGGCGCTACGCGATACCCGATGCGCACCTCTTTTTTTACACCGTCTTTTTCAATCACCTTGGTCTGAGATTCGAAGATGCAGAAGCTGAGGAGTTTTTTTTGCGATTTCAGAGGGCGCTGATAAAAGATGGTCTCTTTACCTATTTTCCGCTTCAATGCATCGGTGAGTCGGTCGGGGTAATAGCGCTTCTGCGTTTCCCATATGCGCTCAAACTCCTGCTCGTAATCCTTGCGGAAGAAGATGCGGTTTTTGATGTCGCGATGCGGGTTTTCCTTCAATTGGTTCCACAAG
Source organism: Saprospiraceae bacterium (assembly GCA_026996805.1). Taxonomy (GTDB): domain Bacteria; phylum Bacteroidota; class Bacteroidia; order Chitinophagales; family Saprospiraceae; genus S141-43. The sequence goes on from JALWKB010000169.1 coordinate 4,717, forward strand.
TACTGCCCGACCGTCCAACCTTTCACCTGCAGGTGATAGCTGCGATTGCTGATCTTTCCGAGATATTTGGTTGTCTTCGAAATATCACCGTTTACACACATCAACACGTAGATGAGTTCGTCGCGCTCGACTTTATGCTTGGCTGCCTTGCTTCTCAGAGAATACTCGTACAGGCGCTTTTCCCTTTTATTGCCCTTGGGTTTGACAGCTTCCTTGTCCTTAAATACCTCTTTGAGGAGGGCAGACGTAGTGTTTTTCGACTGATGCCATAGCTTTTGCTTCAGTGCATCGGTGAGCTGATCGGGATAGTACTGTCGTTGGACTTCCCAGATGCGGTGGAATTCGTCTTCGTAATTAGAGGTATAAAATTGTGGGATGATGTAGTCTGGATCTGCCTGCATCTTCGTATAGATGTACTCTCCCACCGTTGCTCCGGTCTTTTTGAGCTCTTCGACCACATCAACGGCATTGATGGCGCTGCCTTCGTCTTCGCCTTTCAGCTTGCGGTTACTCTTATAGCCTCGCTTTTTGTTGATGGCGAGAAAGATGCGCGCAAGGTCGCGCAGGGAGACCTGCTCATCCGCAGCTCTGGCTCGCATTTCGTGAAGGTAGTGGGGATGTTCGTCAGGTGCGGGAGCGAGATCTTCCCGATCGTCGATCCATCCCTCTCGGATGAATATATCGATGAGCTTGTCGCGTCGCTGTTGAAATCGATCCAGATTGCGCCGCATCCCCCGTTTGATACGTCGCACTTGCGTAGGCGTCTCCGTCTTTCCGTCCATAAATCTCTTCTTCTCTTCGTGCGAGACGGGCACGATCCGAACGCCCATGCGCACGATTTCAGACGTTTCATTCTCGTTTTCCGCTTCCAGAATGTACGCCCATCCGATGGAAGCCACTCCCAGATCCAGACCTAATACCCTTTTCATACGCGTTGATTTGGTTTGTATAAAATTTTTGTACTATCTTTGCAGCAACAACTTGGTGCTTTTCACAATAAGGATTATTCCGTTGTGAAAACAACTGGTTCGCCCTCAACCATAATGGGGGCTTTTTTATTTTATGCATTTACCGCTCAAATATACACACAATCAACGTGTTGGAGAACATCCATGTGTGAAAATGAATTTCAAAGTTTAATTCCTCATCCATACGCCTCCGGTTTGGCACGGTATTGGCATATACATAGGCGTTAGTGTAATTGTTTGTTCCTAATTTGCTTTTATAGCAATTTCCGAGATCGGTTCGCTGGGGGGCTGAACCGGTCTCGTTTTTTTTTATACCCCATCTAAAAAGCAATCCGCGCCCGTCGACCTCTTGCAGAATGTTTTGTATGTTCGCAGTGTGTAAATGTCTACTGCGATGAGGCTACAGGTATCTGCTGTGTTGCGCTACTGTGCCTGGTTGGTCGGCATGTCTTTGTCGATTGCAAGCTACGGACAGCTCCGTGATCTCAGCTTAGAAGAGGCAGTAGCTCAGCGTTTTATAAAATTTTACCCCCATGGGTTGAGCAATCTCTCGTGGATACCGGATACCGACACTTTGGTACACAACGACTCAACACACCGGCACCTGCTCTTGCGCGGCTATCCCTTTCACAGGGTTGATACCCTTTTCTCGATCGATGATGCGCCATTTGGAGAACTTGCGCTTCAGAGAATGCCGCGCATACACTGGCTGGACAATGCGCGGTTGTACTTTCGCCACGGATACGATATCTACCTTTTTGACCGAAGAGCAAAGACCCTTCAGCTGTGGAATCACTATCCCTCGGGTGAAAACGCTGATCTATGTACGGCCACTGGTCACATCGCTTTCACGAGGGATAACAACCTCTACATACGGTTGAGCAGTGGCGATTCGGTGCAGGTGACGCAATTTCGATCGGCCGACACCGTGGCCGGGCAAGCTATTGCACGGCAGGAGTTTGGCATTACCAAGGGCACTTTTTGGTCTCCCAAGGGCACAGCGCTAGCTTTTTACCAAAAGGACGAATCACAGGTGACCGACTACCCCCTCGTGGATATCAAGCCAAGGCCGGCACAGCTCAAATCGATCAAATACCCCATGGCAGGGCAAGCAAGTGAGCGCCCGGCCGTCGGTGTCTACTGGCTCGATAGCGATACGCTCGTCTACCTCCACACAGTGGGTGATCCCGAGCACTACCTCACCAATCTCACTTGGGACCCGGACGAGCGCTACATCTATCTGGTAGAATTAAATCGCGGGCAAGATCACCTCTGGCTCACGCGGTACGATGCGCGTACAGGGGTACTGTTAGACACCCTGCTGGAGGAGCGGCATCCGAAATACGTCGAACCAGAGCACGGGCCGTACTTCCTCGAAGGCCGAAAGGGCGAATTTCTCTGGTGGAGCGAACGCGATGGCTATACCCACCTCTATCGGTATGCCTCTGATGGCACCTTATTGAACCGCGTGAGCGCGGGCAAGTGGAATGTGATAGACATCCTCCGCTTCCATCCGGAACAAGGGGTGGTCTATCTCCTCGGCACCGACACCTCGGGTCTCAACAATCACCTCTATCGCGCCAGTGTAGACTCCCTTGCAGTAGAAGATCTCACTGTCCAGGAGGGCATGCATCGCTACCGCGTAAATCACGACGGGCGTTACATCATCGACGATTACAGCGCGGTGGATCTGCCCAGGGCTATACAGGTCGTCGACTACCGCGGGCGTAGTGTTCACTTACTTCATCTCGCCGCCGATCCCTACAAGGGCTACAAAAGGCCCAGCATTGAAATCGTAGAAATACCGGCCGACGATGGCACAGTACTCTATGGGCGCCTCATCAAGCCCTACGATTTCAATCCTAAAAAGAAATACCCCGTTTTGGTATACGTCTATGGCGGCCCCCATGTACAACTCATCCAAAACCGCTATATGGCGGGTGCACCGCCTTGGATGCTTTCCCTGGCCAATAAGGGATACCTCGTTTGGAGTCTCGACAACCGAGGGTCGGCCCGAAGGGGATTGGCATTTGAAAACGTCATCCACCGCCAGCTCGGTACAGTGGAGATGCAAGACCAACTCACTGGGGTGGCCTTTTTAAAGTCCCTACCCTATGTAGACACCGCGCGCATGGCTGTACACGGCTGGAGCTTTGGCGGATTTATGACACTGACGCTCATGCTTCGAAGTCCCGGCACCTTCCGCGTCGGCGTGGCAGGAGGGCCCGTCACCGATTGGGCCTACTACGAAGTCATGTACGGCGAGCGCTATATGGACACGCCCCAGGAAAACCCCGATGGGTATCAGCGCGCACGACTGCACAATTACGTGCAAAACCTCGATGGCCATCTGCTCATCATCCACGGAAGCGTCGACCCCATCGTGGTGCCACAACACAGTCTTACGCTCCTACAGGACTTCATCCGCCACGGCAAACAAGTCGACTTTTTCCTCTACCCCGGCCATGAGCACAATGTCTACGGCCCCGATCGCGTACACCTCATTCAAAAAATTGTCGACTACATCGACCAATACATCCACCCGTGCAAGACGCAAAGTACGGCCGACGAATAGCCCAAAGATTGTATTTTTGCAGGGGGAAATGCGGTAGACTTCCAATCCGAGCGTACGTGGCCGACGAAGTCTACCCTTGCAAGGGCCCGCGGATTGATAGAAGAGCGACACAACACTCAGCCAACGGTTTTAGGTCGCGATAGAGATATTTTTATAGCTGGGTTTTATACAGTATGAAATGGTTGATCAAAACTCAAAAACACGGAACAAAAAAATGGTTATCATGATGCGCATACAAAAATTCACCGTCCTCATTCCCGTCGTTGTACTCACAGCAGCTGTGATGAGCGGTTGTGTCTCCTCGAAAAAGTACAAGTCTCTTCAGGCAAAACTCGACGAAACCGAGCTCGAGCTTAAACAAAAGCTCCTCATGCTCGACAAGTGCCAGAAGGAAAAGGCACAATTGGAAGAAGAGCTCGGCAGCAAAGTGCAACAGCTGACCCAAGAGCGCAATCACCTGCAAGACGAAGTCTCCGATTTGCAGCGCGAGCTCGACTTTGTCAAGCGCACCAACGAAACCCTCATGGACCACATCAGTGAATTGTCCCATCTCAACAAGGCCGAATCGGAAAATCTCCGCCGCACCCTCGAAGAAATATCCGAGCAGCGCAAGTACATCAAAACGCTCACCGAAGGCATTCGCAAGCGCGATTCGCTCAACCTCGTACTGGTACAAAACCTCAAGCGATCGCTGGGCAACATCGACGACGAAGACATTCAGATCGAGGTGCGCAAAGGCGTGGTCTACATCTCCATCGCCGACAAGCTCCTCTTCGGCTCCGGTAGTGCCGTCATCACCAAGCGAGCGATGAATGTGCTGGAAAAAGTCGCCAAAGTGCTCAAAGACCGCTCCGACATCGAAGTGATGGTCGAAGGCCACACCGACAACGTACCGATCCGCACCGATTGTGTAAAAGACAACTGGGACTTGAGTGTCAAGCGCGCTACGGCGGTCGTGCGCGTCTTGCAAAACAAATTTGGCGTCAATCCGACGCGACTCATTGCAGCTGGCCGCGGCGAGTATATGCCCAAAGCCACCAACGAAACCGCTAAAGGCCGCCAACTCAACCGACGTACAGAAATCATCATCACTCCAACCTTTGCCAAGTATTTCGAATTGCTCAAACCCAGCAACTAATACTCCACCCAACAACACAAAAAACTCTTGTACGGGGAGTCGCTCCGCTGTAGTGGCTCCCCGCACAATTTTATACCTATGGAAGATAGCACCAGACAAATCCATCACCTGTTGCAAGAAGCAGCAGAGCTGTACACCCAAATGTATAAAGACCAACACCTCAAGGACACCCTCGAACAACTCTATGTCCAGATGCTGCGCTGCGTGCGACACGGTGGTAAAATCTTACTCTGCGGCAACGGCGGAAGTGCCGCGGATGCCCAACACATCGCCGCGGAGCTCACCGGCAGACTTTCCAAAGACAGACCCCCCGTGCAAGCCCTTGCACTCAATACCAACGTCTCCGAACTCACGGCCATCTCCAACGATCTCGGCTTCGATCGCGTCTTCGAACGCCTGGTGGAAGCGCACGGTCGCGACGGCGACCTGCTCATCGCCCTCTCCACCTCCGGACACTCCGAAAACATCCGTCGCGCAGTCCTCAAAGCCCACTCCATAGGCATGGTCACCTCCGCCTGGACAGGAGCTCAGCCCAATCCCCTTCAAGAGCTGTGCGATTACCACCTCCGCATCCCCTCCACCAGCACACAACGCATCCAGGAAGGCCACATCCTCTGTGGTCACATCCTCTGCCAACTCTTAGAGGACGCCCTCTTCGCTCCATAATGCCCGTGTATTTCCAATTGAATAGCGGATGAAATATTGCATGTATAAAATTGTACACGAGGTTTCTGCCGCGCACTTCAAACATGAAGCAACATGCTGCGTTGTCAATAGGTATTAAAATTCCAAAGCGGCCTTGCACGCACAGCTGGATACGCTACTTGAGCGTTGTACTACGACGGAGAGCTTTAAGCAACTCAAGCAATTGCTGGAACAGCGCCGCTCTCCCCTGTATGTAGCGGGCCTGAGCGGCTCCGCTGCTACTTTTGTCTCGGCAGCGCTTCACAAAAATCTCGGACGAGTACAGCTTTGGGTGTGTACGGACAAAGACCGCGCTTCCTACGTCTATTCGGATCTCATCACCTGGCTGTCGAAGCAAGACGTGCACTTCTTCCCCGATTCCTTCAAGCATCCCAATCGCTTTGATGTGCCCTATGCCTACCATCACTTGCTGCGAACGCGTACACTGCACCATCTCGCCCAATCGACGAAGCCGATCGTAGTGGTAAGTTACCCGCAGGCCATTGCCGAACGCGTACCCCAGCTGGAAAAACTATCCCACTATGCACTGCGCCTCCAACAAGGGCAGACCTATCCGGTCGACGAGCTGGTCGACAATCTCCTCGACTGGGGCTTTGAGGCGACCGACTTTGTCTACGAGCCAGGGCAGTTTGCTCTGCGCGGTGGGCTCTTGGACGTCTTCGCCTTTGGAAATGAATGGCCTCTGCGCATCGAATTTGTCGATGAAGAAATCGCCCAATTACGCCTCTTCAAACCCGAAGACCAGTGCTCGATCGCTACCCTCGACTGGGTCTATCTGCTCCCCGACTACCGCAAAGTCTGTGCAGAGCCCACGGGGCAATTCCTCCAACTACTACCACCACAAAGTACCGTTTGGATCGAAGATTACGAGGCCATCCTCAACAGTTTGCAAGAATGCTGGACCTATCGATACGAACTCCAATCGACAGCCGACTTTGAAGAATCACCACAAATCCCACCAGTGGATCTCACTCCCCCCGAAGAGGCACTCGTGCTCCCCGATGATGTGCACACACTGTACCTCAAACGCCCAACGGGGCTTCAAGCAGAAACAGTACGATTTCACACCGCACCACAGCCGCATTTCAACAAAAACGTCGACCTCTTAATCGACAATTTACAGGGGCTCCTGCGCGAGGGCTATGCGCTATACCTCTTTAGTGAAGACACGCGTCAAATAGCGCGTTTGGAATCCATCTTTGAAGACCGACAGTGCTCCATACCTTTCCAGCCAATACGGGAGAGCTTAGCGGAAGGATGGATCGACAGACATCTGCGCTGTGCGTTTTATACCGATCATCAAATCTTTGAGCGCTATCACCGCCACAAGCTTCGCAGGGGCTTTTCGAAAGATACGGCATTGACGCTCCAGGCATTGCGCGCACTCAATCCCGGTGACTATGTCGTGCACTACGACCACGGCATCGGCCGCTTTAGTGGCCTTGAGAAGATTAAAATCAACGGCAAGGTCATGGAAGCTGTCCGCATCCAATACGCGGGCAGCGATGTGCTCTACGTCAGCATTCACTCCCTGCACAAGCTGAGCAAGTACTCCACCGAAGATGGAAAGGTGCCCAAGCTCCATCGCCTCGGCAGCCCTGCGTGGAAAAACCTAAAACGACGCACCAAGAAGAAAATCAAAGACATTGCTGCAGATCTCATACGCCTCTACGCAAAGCGAAAGGCCTCGCAAGGACACGCCTTCAGCGCAGACAATGCACTGCAATACGAGCTCGAAGCCTCCTTCTTCTATCAGGACACTCCTGATCAGGCACGCGCCACGGCCGATGTCAAACGCGATATGGAAAGCCCCCATCCCATGGATCGCCTCATCTGCGGGGATGTGGGTTTCGGCAAGACCGAAGTGGCTATACGCGCAGCCTTCAAGGCCGTCTTAGACGACAAGCAAGTCGCCGTGCTGGTCCCCACCACGATTTTAGCCCTCCAACACTATCAGACGTTTAGCCAGCGGATGAAGGACTTCGGCGTAGCTATTGAGTACCTCACCCGCTTTAAAAGTGCTAAGCAGAAGCGCGCAATCCTCGAAAAACTCGCCGATGGCAAAATCGACATCATCATCGGTACCCATGCCCTGCTGTCAAAAGACGTGCGCTTCCACGATCTGGGGTTACTCATCATCGATGAAGAGCAAAAATTCGGCGTGGCTGCCAAGGAAAAGATTCGCCAGCTCAAGGTCAACGTCGACACGCTCACCATGACCGCTACGCCTATACCGCGCACGCTCAAATTCAGCCTCCTCGGGGCCCGTGACTTATCCGTCATCAACACCCCCCCGCCCAATCGACAGCCCATACACACCGAGCGCCGGGCGTTTTCGCCCGAATTTATCCGCGAAGCTATTTACTACGAAATCCACCGTGGCGGACAGGTCTTCTTCGTACACAACCGCATCCAAACCCTTCCCGCCATTGTGCAGCTCCTCCAACGCCTATGTCCGGATTTGCACATCGCTTCCGCCCATGGGCAAATGCCCGCACAGGAAATCGAGCACACCATGCGCCTCTTTATCGAGGGGCAGATCGATGTGCTGGTCTCCACCAACATCATCGAAACGGGCCTGGACATTCCCAATGCCAATACCATCTTTATCAACGACGCGCATCTTTATGGCCTGAGTGACCTGCATCAACTGCGCGGGCGTGTGGGAAGATCCAACCGCAAAGCCTTCTGTTACTTGCTCACACCACCTCATACGCCGCTGACAGAAAACGCCATCAAACGCCTCCGCACCGTTGAAGAATTTTCCGAGCTTGGCAGTGGCATCCACATAGCCCTGCGCGACCTGCACATACGCGGCGCCGGCAACTTGCTCGGTAGTGAGCAGAGTGGATTTATCAACAACCTCGGATTCGAAACCTACCAGCGCATCTTAGACGAAGCCATCCGAGAGCTCAAGGAAGTGGAGTTCAAAGAATTGTTTAAAGAGCAGCTCCAACGCCCATCCTATCAGTACATCTACGAGGTCTCCATGGAGCTCGGCGAAGAGATGTACATCCCCGACGATTACGTCCAAAGCCAACGCGAGCGGATGAACTTGTACACGCGGCTCAACAGCATACGCACCGAAGCCGGCTTGCAGCGCTTCGCCGAAGAGCTGAAAGATCGCTTCGGCCCCCTCCCCGATCCCGTAATACGCCTGCTCGACACCATCCGCATCAAATGGATATGCCAAAAACTCGCCTTCGAATGCATCATCCTCAAGGATAATACCCTAAAAATCCACCTGCCCGAAAATCCCTCCAACCCCTACTACGACAGCCCCCTCTTCCAAAGACTCCTCCAGTACATCCACTCCCAGCCCCAACAATGCCAGCTCAAACAATCCACCCGCCGACTGTCCCTACTCATCAAAGATATCCGCGACATTCGCGCTCTGAAAGCACAACTCTCCGCCATGCAATCCTTCCTCATCCACGAAGAACCCCAGTCAGCAACACTTTAGAAGCGACTTCATGCGTTTAAACAATGTGACGATACACCGAATACCACAACACATGCTTCGACCATATCAACTTTTCGCCTTTGCTTTCAGTGTGTTGACACTTCCGATTTTATGCCATTCTTGCATCCCTCGCCCAGCCGATAAGATGTCTCAACACACCTATGAATCAAAGGAAAATGCACCTTTACACACTTCACCGCATTGTCACGAAGGTGGTCATGTTCATTCCTGCTGCCCTTCTTTCGATACAGATCGCGACCGATGGCAAAAACCGCAACTGTTGCTCGACAGGTTTGGTCCCTACGAGGGAAAAATCATTGCCGACATCGGCGCGGGTTACGGGTATTTTGCCCTCCGATTGGCTCAACGCGGAGCACACGTCATTGCCATTGACATCGACAGCGTGGCACTCGACAGCCTTCAAACCCTTTGGCAGTCGCTTCACACACAGCACGGCCACTTGACCATACGCCAAACTACTCCCACTGATCCCGCCTTGGCCGCTCAAGAGGCTGACCAAATATGGATCGTCAACACTTATCACCACTTCCCCAACCGCATCGCCTATATGAAAAAGGTGCACAGTGGACTAAAGCCCGACGGCAAGCTCATATTGATCGACTTTAAAATCGACACCCTACCCATCGGCCCGCCACCACACATAAAGATACCCCACCATCAAGTCGTCGAGGAGCTCCGCCAAGCTGGCTTTGCGATTTTAGATGTAGATGTCCAGACCCTGCCCTACCAATACATCATCACCGCACGGTGATACGGCATGCGTTATAGGGCCTTTTAAGATTTTCCTCCGTATGAAATAGTAGTCGCATCCATCATCCGCATCGACCGAAGGACTACCGATACGCCAAGTGGCTCAGTGAACATCAGCCTTGAAGCTTTTGCAAGTGTCGATAGAGTTCTTGCACATTGGCGATGGGCACGATTTCAATTGGGGAAGAGAACTCCTTGTCTGCGGAAAGGGCGGGTATGAAGATGGTGTGAAACCCGAGCTTTGCGGCTTCGGATATGCGCCGATGCAAATGGCTGACCAACCGCAGCTCTCCCGTTAGGCCAACTTCGCCGGCAAAGCAATACCCAGCCGGTATGGGCCACTCTTCGAGGGAGGAGAGCAAGGCGGCCAGTACTGCCATGTCCATGCCGGGATCTTGCACGCGGATACCACCGACCATGTGGAGAAACACATCTTGACGGCCGATGACGAGCCCGAGGCGCTTTTCGACGACGGCCAAGAGCATGGCAAGGCGGCGCATATCAAAGCCAGTAGCCGATCGCTGTGGCGTGCCGTATATCGATGGCGTCACCAATGCCTGCGCCTCTACCAACAGCGGTCGAAATCCCTCCATCATCGCTCCCGTAGCGCTGCCGCTCTTCGTCGGTCGCTGCATATCCATAAAAAACTCCGATGGATTGGCTACAGGCTCCATGCCGTCCTCACCCATGCGGTAGATTCCCAGCGCTTCGGTACTGCCATAGCGGTTTTTGATCACGCGCAATAGCCGATAGCTGTAATGGCTATCCCCTTCTAACTGCAAGACCACGTCGACCATGTGTTCGAGCACCTTTGGGCCTGCTATTAGTCCTTCCTTTGTAATGTGGCCGATTAAAATGACGGGCACGTGGCGCTGCTTTGCAAAACGAAGCAGTTCGGCGGTCGATTCGCGTATCTGACCTACCGAGCCGGGAGCCGATTCGAGAAAGGGCGTCTTCAGTGTTTGTACAGAGTCAACGATGAGCAGACCGGGAGCCATCTCATGGGCCGTCCGCAATATTCCACCTACATCGGTGGCCGTGCTGATGAAAATGTTGTCCACATGCCCAAAGCCCAGTCGCTCGGCACGCATCTTTACCTGAAATGCGCTCTCCTCCCCTGTGACATAGAGCACCTTGCCTTCGGGCCACCGTCGAGCGATCTGCAAACACAGCGTCGACTTGCCAATGCCGGGGTGACCTCCAAGCAATATGACTGATCCGGGCACTACTCCCCCTCCCAATACTGCATCCCACTCCTCCTCACCCGTCGCAATGCGGCGTGCATCGCCTACTACAATCTCGCGAAGCGGCCGAACGTGCTCCGTACCAACACTATGCCGTGCCCACCAGTCAGCTCCCCGCTTTTTCTCCTCCTCCCTGCGCTCTTCGACATAGCTGTTCCACTCGCCACACGAAGGACACCTCCCCATCCACTTGGGTGATTCGGCCCCGCATTGGGTGCAGACAAAGACGCTTTTCGATTTCATACCCTATCTCCTTTCACCTTCCACGACACCGCGACCGACTCAAATCCTCTATGCCCTCTCACACGGGCCCTACAAATGCACCACTTCAATCCACTGATACCGTGCTATAATCCCGATATCTTCACCACCGGCAGTCATGAGTTTTTCAAATCCCACACATTGTAAGCTGTCGTTGTAGAAGAGATGTTGCATAGGCGTACTTAGATCAATGCTCCCCTCCGCTGCACGCAATACATCCCTCCGAGAGTTTTGTAGGTGCAATGCTGAGCAAAGGTAGCGCAATTCATAGGCCCACGATGGCAGGTGAAAATGCCCTCCCACCACCAGCGGGGCATTGATAATACGCAAACTATCGATCAACTGCCGCATTTGACGATGGTATTGTTGCTGAAAAAGCGGCGTAATCGGCGGAGCAAAATACACATTGACCACATAGAGGCGTCGACCATCCAAGGTCTTGTGGAAAGTCATCAGCTGTGGAAATTCCCCTGTAAAAAGCGTGTCGTATTGCTCTATGGTGATGCGCGAAAAACAGGCTTTGCCATGATCGTCCGCTCGAACCACCCGCACCGAATGCGGGTACACCAACTGCAGCGAACCAGTGAGCATTCGCTCATGCATGGGCGTCCACCCCTCAAACAACACCACATCAGCACGTGCTTGCGCTAAATAATCCCGTAGCGTGTCCATCGGCAGCGAAAGCTCGGTTAAACTCACCTGTGCAATGCGCACGTCGGGTAAGTCCTCCCGCGGCCGATATTGCAATTGCGGGTTCGAACTGTACTTTAAAAAAATACTCAATGCCGCACTCGCCATAAAAGAAGTCCACATCAACCGCGGCCAGTGAAATACCAAAAAGACAAGGCCCAAAAACAAATACAAAAACATCCAGTGATGCGCGTATTCTTCAAAAAATCGCAGCGGAGGGACCATTGGAAAAATACTCAGCAGCACCGTCCAAAAGGCAAGAAGGACGTACAGCCATTCGACCCAAGGGCCCCATCTCTTCTGCATCTCCTTACTCATGTCAATAGCGCAATACTACGGGGAGCTTTGCCGTCATATCCCTCCCTCGAGCAGTTGTTATGCCGACGAAGATAATGTAAATATCGCTTCTGCAAGCTTGCCCCCTATCATCCCGCCCATCCCAGTACAAAAATCCACGCCTTCCTACGGGCAATTGCTCCGAAATGCGCCGCACCAACACGCCATCCGCAGTGTATACCGCACAACTTATGCGCGCTTCCTCCCCATCCACTAAGGAGTAATGTATCCACAAAAGCGGTGACGTATCCCTATCGGGTGAAAACACCTCCCGATCGAGCCATACGCGCATGGGCACATCGGAATGGATGGGCAGGGCGTTGGCATTGGCATATCCCGGCGTCGCATAACCCGTCTGCGGAAGTCCAGATGCCCAGTTATATGGAACATTTGCAGCTATTTCCGTTGATACGCGCTCCAAACTCACTCCCTCCACTTGCGCATAGTCGCTTCGGTGCATGTCTTCGGAATAATCCATGGCATCCAATACGATGTTCCGCCCAAATCGACCCCAGAGCAAGCTGACGTTTCCGCCAGTGTCGGGCAACGGTGGCAACGACGCCTCCCAGATATGAGCCCCTTCCGCTACCGGATAGTCCCGACCTATCTTCCACGGCTGCGGTGTCAAGGCGATGATCTGACCTGGAAGAATATATCCACGTCGAAGCGCGCGCACAATGGATGTATCATCAGCACGTATATTGCCTATGCGTAGACCATCTAATCGCAAAATGCTGTCGGTCACATTGACAATCTCCACGAAGTCCACCCCATCGGGTAGCGGATTAAACAACACTTCATTGATCAGTACATCACCACTATCCGGGTCCACAGGCATGCCCAACCAGCTATGTATGTCCTCCTTCGACCGCTGCAGTGTGCAATTGGCCAAGGCACCACGCCCAATGACCAACTCATAGACGCGACCCACTTCCATTGGGCGTTCGAGCTCGAAATGCACGATAAAGGGATTGCGGTAGTCTCGATATACCTGACGAAGATTGCGCTCTGTGATCCGTATGTCTGTAGGAGTTCCTGTACTGCCAAGTGGTAAGATTTTTTGGTTTAACCGCACCGTAACACTCCACGCATCGAGCGCTACAATTTCATCAATGCGTATGTCGACACTATCCGCCCCCTCGCTCCCGTGCGGTGGCAGGCGCCCCGGCGTACCACCTTCCAGTGACATCGACGCACGCCACGCATCTACTCGACAGATGTTTGCCATGTCGCCCGGCTCAATGCTCCAGCCCCCGTCTCGCTTCGACTCTTCGCGGATCATCGCAGGCGCATAAGCGACAAAGTCGATGGTATTGCCCACCACATCTTCGAGCACGAGCTCTTCGCCGTCGTTGTTGAGCGAAGGAAACCCCCTCACACCGATGACACGCCCGTAGGGTTCAAACTCCACACGAAACCGTTCATCGCAAAGGAGCACAATTTCACCTGGCCCCACCGTATCCGAGGGCAGTTCGACGGCACGCGCATTGTCGCGCAGATAGAGCTCCGATAGGTCGATGTACTTTTTCGAGCGATTGAAGAGCTCTACAAATTCCGCTTCCGGCAATCCCACCGGTGGTGACGGGTCAAACAGCACTTCGGTGAAGAGCACATCAAAGGGCTCTGGAGGCTCTGTATAGATGTACACAAATTCCAGCGTGTCGGATGCCAGTACATTTTGATGGACATCGGCTATGTCGAACACCACGAGCCGAACACTCGTGCCCGCCGGCAGTGAGTCCCTCCACTGGCAGTACAAGCGATGGCTATCTACCTGTACCACTTCGGCGATTCGATCGTTTAACACGACATTGGTGGCACGCGCCGATGACGCATCGACGGGCTCATCAAAGAGGAGCGTGAGATGGTAGGCATCATGGACCACATACCCAACGAGCTGAGGAGGAAGGGTATCAGGGAGTGGGACACCGATGACGATGTTATCCCACCAGATCTTCCCGCGCCGCGAGGGCGTGTAAAAAGACACGAGCCCCACATATCCCTCGCGAAAGGTAAAGGTATCCGTCCACCTACCCAATACATGCGCCTCCCCCGTCTGTAGATCGGTGGCCAAAGCCTGCCATGCCCGCCCATCGTAAGTCCAATGGAGGCGCACATGCACCTTTGAGCCCGTGAGAATGGCTTCCACACTCCTTTCCCTGCGCACAACCTGATGATCTCTGTACCAGAGCATCCAGACGGGATCGGGACTTCCCGCATCCCCAATGCGCACGGCCACTGCCATTTCATACGGTCGATCGACATGGCGCGTCCAAAGAAAAAATTCCGTGCCGTTTTGTCGGGAAGGCGAAAAGTCCATTTCCACCTCCCAGCTCCACTGAAGTGTATCCAATCCTACAATGGGATAAAACACCGAAGAGCGCCCCTCATCTCTGCCCAGCAAGATCAACCTTCCGCCTCGATCTATAGCATAATCCGCCGTATCGCCAACCCAACCCCCGGGGTATTGTTCCGCATCACTAAAATCCCAATGATACTGGCCATAGAGCACAGAAAGAAGCAAAACCTGTACACATAGCGTAGCACTCCAGCGCATTATCTGTGTGTTGAGGTGTCCGCACCTATGTACTCAATTCTGCAAAAGCGAATCGTCCAGGCCGCCTTGACTCACAAACGCATCAAATCAAACCACGCCACCCATCGCAACACCGTCCACTTCCACTTGTGTCGCCGCTGTTGAACATAGCTAAACAACCAGTACAAGCCGTAGACATGCAATGCCCCCATAATGATAAATCCCACCACGTGCATCGGAGCCGGCCTCCACACAAAGATGCTCGTCACATTGGGCGGATGGATCAAATACATATAGTTCCATCCGAAGATCAAGTCGATCACCCCGACCACGACGATGAGGAACAAGCCTATGCGGAAGACTCTCCAAAACGCATCCGTTCGAATGTCCCTGCCTTCAACAAAGAAGAAGTACAGCGGAATGACGATGTTGACTGCATGACTGAAAAAATAACGTATGAAATATTCCACCTTCGGCATATTGGGTATCTCCGGGGTGATAAATCCCTGCAGCGACCCCGCCAAGCCCAGCAAAAGGGTAAACTCAAACAGCGTCTGATTAAACCGAAAGAGCAAAAAAATCACCGCATAGCGTGCTATATCACACAAATGCACCGGCAAGGAGTGTTCCATAGACCACACACCGAGGTAGTATTCATAACCATTGAGAAAGATTTCATACCCGATGAGTAAAAATCCGAGAAAGTGCTTGAAATTCAATCGATGTTTGCGAAACTTGATTCCCGCATACAATACGATCACCAAAAAGACGACGAGTGAGACCAAACCTATCCATTGGTCCGCATTGCTCGCCTCCAAAAATCTAAACGGCCATTTCATATTCTTGCATTTCAACCAGCCAATCCGTACAAGGCCAATAATGGCCAAATGCGTAACTTGCAGCGATCAGCACCAACGAATATACGCATTTTTCTTCAATTATACGGGTTCAGCTGATGGATTTTCTCATACTCGCTATAATAACGAATGCGCTCGTACTGCTGTTGTTCAAATACTACTCCCGCCGCAAGTGGAATCTCTTCAAAATCATCATGGTCAACTACACCGTGTGCTTTTTGGTGGGCCAGCTCATCGTCCATGAGCCACTTTCCATGACCGATTTAATGCAAAAGCCGTGGGCTCTGCCAGCCCTCGGAATGGGAGCGATCTTCATCATCGGCTTTAATCTCTTAGCCCTGACCGTTCGCTATTTTGGGGTGACGGTCGGCACATTGATGCAGCGCATGTCGTTTGTCAGCACGGTGCTCTTTTCCATCCTTTGGTACGGTGAGGCTTTGACCGTGTGGAAGGTGATCGGCATTATCTTTGGGCTTGCCGCCTTGTGGCTCTTTATTGTACAAGACGAAAAACAAATCGCCGCGCTATCTACCCAGGCACGGAAATACTGGTGGATACCGCTCACGACCTTTTTGCTCAGCGCATTGATTGAAGTGGTATTGCTCTACTTAGACCGCAGCCACATCGTACGTCCTGCCGATGAAGCCTTTGTGACGGCACTTTTTGGCTCGGCTGCGCTCTTTGCAGCTTTGAGCTATCTATTCCTTCGCTTACAGCAAAAAATTTTTTCCTTGCAGTGGTATGAAATCGTTGGCGGTATTGTCCTCGGCGTGATCAATTACTTTTCGATTTACTACATTTTACGGGCGTTACAGACCAAAATTCCCGGTTCCGTACTCTTTCCGATACTTAATACAGGCATCATTGCGTTGGCTACAACGGCGGGTGTGTGGATATTTCGCGAACGATTGCAGCGCCGTCAAAAATGGGGCATTGCACTCGCCATTGCAGCATTGTGGATATTACAAACCCAACGATAAAACACCATGAACAATCAAAAGGCTACATACCGCACGATTGAAGACATCGGCAATGCATCGCTCGTCATTCGGAAAAGTAAATTTTTATCCTTTGCGATGCCCGCCCGCAGCGAAGGCCAAATCAACGAACAGCTGCGAAGTTTGAAAAGTCATCATCCGCGCGCACGCCATATCTGCTATGCGTGGCGCCTCAACCCTCTGCGCCCCAAGCTGCGCGCCTACGATGCTGGTGAGCCCTCCGGCACCGCCGGAAAGCCCATCCTCTCTGAAATCCTCGCTATGGATCTGTACAACGTCGCTGTCTACGTCGTGCGTTACTTCGGCGGTATAAAATTGGGCACCGCTGGCCTTCGACAGGCATACCGATCAGCAGCATACCTCGCCTTAGACGATGCCACCATTATCACTACCACCTTATGCCATCACTACGCCTTGCACTTCGACTATGCGCACATGCCCCAAGTTATGGAGCTGCTCAAATTCTCCGGTGCCGAAATCGAATCACAGGAATTCGCCGATACTCCCACCTTGCAGTTTAAAATACCCATCGACGTGGCACCCCAGATGATCCCCAAACTGCACCAAATCGTCTGCCCCGACCAACCTCTATCCACTGACAACGATGTCCCCGCATCGTCCTGCATCCAACACCTCTTCACGGCATAGCCCCCTTTGCGCGGGATTGGCCGGAGGAATAGGCGCGGGTAAGTCGACTGTCGCGCAAGTGTTTGAGCTGTTCGGCATCCCAGTTTACTATGCCGACCTGAGAGCCCGCGCACTGATGCAATCCGACAACCATTTAATACAACGAATACGACAACTCTTTGGCCCACAGGCCTATCATCCCTCAGGCGCACTCAACAAAGACTACCTGCGGAATCAGATTTTCAACAACCCCGAGCGCAAAGTACAGCTCGAACGCATCGTCCACCCTCAGGTGTACAGAGATTTCACCCATTGGCGCGAACAACAGCAAAGCCCTTACGTGCTGCTCGAATCAGCTATACTCTGCACCTCACACGGGCTCGAGCAGGTCGATACCCTCATCTTTGTAGATGCACCGCGCCACTTGCGCCTCTACCGAGTCGTTCACCACAGGGGGCTACCCGCCAAAGTGGTCGAAGCCATTATGGATAGTCAGCAGAGAGAAGAACATCTCTGTAGGGCCAATGCGGACTTCTTGATACGAAACGATGGGCGTCATTCCATCATTCGACGTGTCTGCGCCATCCATCGACGTCTCCTCACAGTGACTTCCACACAATAGGCGAAATAGTTTGTAATTTGCAGCCAAATGACACCGGGTATGGAAAAGTCCAAATACTACATCCAGCTGGAATACCAATATGGTGCCCACAATTACGCGCCCTTACCCGTCGTCCTCACGCGAGGGGAGGGGGTCTACCTATGGGACATCGAAGGGCGCCGCTACTACGACTTTCTGTCGGCGTATTCCGCTGTCAATCAAGGGCACTGTCATCCAAAGATCGTCCGGGCCCTTATCGATCAAGCCCAGCGGCTCACGCTCACTTCGCGGGCATTTTACAACGACCAGCTCGGCCCTTACCTCGAGTTTATGTCGCGCCTCTTCGGCTACGACAAACTACTCCCGATGAATACGGGAGCTGAGGCCGTCGAAACAGCAGTGAAATTGTGCAGACGCTGGGCGTACGATGTCAAGAAAATCCCAAAATACGAAGCTAAGATCATCTTCGCATGCGATAATTTTCACGGCAGGACACTCACCGCCGTCTCGGCCTCGACGGATCCGTCGAGCTATGAGGGCTTCGGGCCTTTCCTGCCGGGTATCGTCAAAATACCCTACAACGATATCCCCGCCCTCGAAGAGGCCTTGCAAGACGACCATGTGGCTGGCTTCGTTGTAGAGCCCATTCAAGGCGAAGCGGGCGTGGTCGTACCCGACGAAGGCTACCTGTCAAAGGCCTATGCGCTGTGCAAACGCCATCGCGTACTCTTCATCGCCGACGAGATTCAGACCGGCATTGCACGTACGGGCAAGATGCTCTGCTGTGACTACGAGGAAATTCGACCAGACATACTCATACTGGGCAAAGCCCTCTCCGGTGGTGTGTATCCCGTCTCAGCAGTCTTGGCCGATGATGAAATCATGCTCACCATCAAACCCAACGAACACGGCTCAACCTTTGGTGGCAATCCCCTCGCATGTCGCGTAGCCGTGGCTGCTCTCGAAGTCGTATTGGAAGAAAAGCTGGCCGATAACGCCTATCGACTCGGCGAGCTTTTCCGCCAGCGTATGGATGCCTTGCGTCAAAAATCTACGCTCATCAAAGAGGTGCGCGGCAAGGGACTGCTCAATGCCCTCGTCATCAACGACAGTCCTCAAAGCCGTACCGCCACCGAAATATGCCTCGCCCTCATGGACAATGGCTTGCTCGCCAAACCCACCCATGGAAATATCATACGCATGGCGCCACCACTCATCATCACAGAAGAACAACTCCAGGAGTGCTGCGATATCATCGAAGCGACCGTGCTGAGCTATGAAAAAAATCGCGGTGAGATCCAATCGGCGTCGCCCTCGCGTACGAATGTTCACTAATGGCTAACCACAGAGATGCTGGCCGAGCAAGACGCGGGCGCCTTCCTCCAACGAACATTGGGATAATACATCCGACTCAACGATAAAAATCACCGTCGATCCGATTTCGAAGTAACCGAGCTCTTCACCCCGCCGCACATGCCACGTGCCGCGCATCACAAATTCCTCTTTTCTCCTTCGCAGCGCCTCGGCCCACCCTTGCACAAACGACAAGAGTATCTTCCCCACAATCATCGCACCGATAAACACAAACTCAAACCTCCCATACGCACATTTTCCCGACAGAACGACGCGCTCATTGATGCAGTACAGCGACTTGACGCGCTCCACACTTCGCTCGTTGACGGGAAAGAGTCGGCCGGGGAAAAAAGCTATTTGCTCGACCGTCATATCCACGGGTGCATGGACGCGGTGATAATCGCCCGGGGAGAGGTAGATGGTTACATAGCTGCCCTCCTGCATCGATTCCGTACCCGTGATGTACGCCTGGGAATACGCCTCTCCTTTACACTGGATTAATAGCCCTTCGGTCAAACGGCCAAAGCGGTACAGATATCCCTCTGCCGGCGAAGCCACACCCCGACGAGCAAATGGGCGCATACCCTCTTTGAAATGCCGGGTGAAGAATTCGTTAAATGTCTTGACCGTCGACCAATCAAAGGCAAATTGAGTGAGATCAATGCGGTATTTGCGCACATACCATCGTATGGCTAAGTGCAAGAGCCATTTCGGCGCATGCCATCGTGCAAACCAGCCGACGATGCCCGTCAGCGTACGCTGCCCGATCAGCGAAAAGATACGCGCTATCAAGATTGCGAAGTTTTAACCGACGGCTCGGAAAAAAAACGCTCCTGGATGCGCCTGGCCTCCGCTTCGTAAAAGGGCATCACTTCGGGATTTTTCATGGCGCCAATGTTGATCGCTTTGTCGCGGTCCATACCCAAGAAAAGGCGCTTCACCGGAGCTTCCATCTTTTTTCCACTTATGGTAGTGGGTATTCCCGGTGCCTGAATAATCTCGTCGGGCACGTGTCGCGGGCTGTATTGCTCCCGCAAGCGCTCCTTTATGCGTTGGCGAAGCTCATCCGTCAGCGTTTTACCCTCATCTGTGACGACATACAAGGGCATGTAGTGATTGCCATCGGGCAATTCGAGGTTGACGATCAGCGAATCGACAATCTCTGGCAAGCTCTCCACCACCTTGTAAATCTCCGCAGTGCCAATGCGCACGCCGTGGCGGTTTAAAGTAGCATCGCTCCGCCCGTAGATGATGACGCCATCGCGCGGAGTGATTTCAATCCAGTCGCCGTGCCGCCATACACCCGAGTACATCGAAAAGTAACTGTCCCTGTAGCGACGCATATCGGGGTCATTCCAAAAATAAATCGGCATCGAGGGCATGGGTTGCTTGATGACCATCTCGCCGACCTTTCCGATGAGACTGTTACCCTCTGCATCCCATGCGTCGAGATCGCAGCCCAATGCTCTACACTGTATTTCCCCGCGGTAGACGGGCCGCTCAATACAGCCGCCGACAAAGGCCGTGCACACATCGGTGCCACCCGACATCGAACACAGCCATACGTCTGGATGTACATCCTCATAGACATAGTCAAAGCCCTCAGGCGGGAGGGGTGCGCCCGTAGAGCCGATGCTCCGCATATGCTTCAGATCACAGCGATCGCGTGGTCGTATGCCGCGCTTGCGACAAGCCATTAAATAGGGCGCACTCGTGCCAAAGTGATGAATGGGTAACTCTTCCGCATACTGCCACAGGCGATACAAATCGGGATAAGCGGCACTTCCTTCATACAGCACAATGCGCGCGCCCATGAGGGCCGAGGCATGCACAAAATTCCACATCATCCATCCCGTCGTCGAATACCAAAAGAAATTTTCCCCCGCATGGACATCGTTGTGAAAGGCCATGTACTTGAAGTGCTCGAGCAGCACCCCACCGTGACCGTGGGTGATGGCCTTGGGCTTACCCGTAGTGCCCGAGGAGTACAACACCCACAATGGATGAGCAAACGGCACGCGCACGAATTGTACTCCATCGACACCCCGTGCTTCCACTTGATGCTCCCAATCGACAAATCGACTGTCAGGTCTGGGCATGTCCACACCCAAGTACGGCACCCATACGACGAGCTGAATGCTCGGAATTTGTTGTACAATGTGGAGTACTTCCTCTGTGCGGTTGTACTCCTTGCCGTTGTACGTATAGCCATCACAGGCAAAGAGGACTTTAGGCTGGATCTGACTGAAGCGTTCGACGACGGAAAATGTTCCGAAATCGGGCGAGCAACTCGACCACACCGCTCCCGTTGCGGCTGTTGCAAAAAATGCAATACTGGCCTCGGGTACATTGGGCAAGTACGCAGCCACCCGATCACCAGCATCGACACCTGCATCGCGCAGCAGGGCTTGTACCGCCGCCGTCTTTTGTTTGACCTCCCCCCAGGTCAACTGTCGCTGCGGTCCGCGTTCGCCACGCCAAAACAGTGCTATTTGCTCATCCCCCTTTCGGCGAAACAAGTGCTCTGCATAGTTGAGCTCAATGCCTTCAAACCATCGTGTCCCCGGCATAGCTCCCTTCAACACTTCACTATACGTGCCAGAATAATCCACCTCGAAATACTCGAGTAGGATCGCCCAAAACTCCGAGAGATGCTCCACACTCCACTGCCAGAGTTCGCGATACTCCCCAAACAGCAATCCATGTCGCTCATGGAGATAGCGGCGAAAGCGGCTGAGGTGGCTCTTTTTCACTGCCTCGTCCGAAGCACGCCAAAGGATATTCATGGTGGAAGTTTTAGCCTACGCTGGTACTTCGACCAGCAGTTTGACAGACAAATATACGATGTCGTAGGCGTAAAAAAAGGTCGCCCGCACTCTGCGGGCGACCACTTCAAAAACTGTAATGCCATGAAGAGAGTCAGATGCCGAGATTGTATACGATGCGCATGAAGAGGTGGCGACCGTTGTAGGAAAACTGTGGCGATCGTCGCGAATAGATGAATCGTCCGGAAGATTGGAAGATGGGATGCACCTCTTCGGGATAGATGTCAAAGAGGTTATTCGCTCCGAGCTTGATGGAAAAGGCTTCGTTGACTTGCACGCCAAAGCTTAGGTCTGTAATGATGCGCGGATCATAGACGGGATCGACGCCCTTGTATTTCTCATCGCGCTGCTCATCGGGCAACGGCTTGAGGTTTTCGTCAAAGAGCGGTTCATTGGTCGCTTCCACCGTCGACCCAAAGAGCGTATTGCGCAGATACACCGAGTACTTACCGTAGGTAAAGGTATTGCCCAAGGTGAGCTTGGTCCTTGGAATCGCCGCTTCGAGGTAAATGCGCGAGGTCTGGTCGAAGTACTTGTCGACGAGGCCTGCTTCACGCAGCAAATCCGAGGCGTGGATATCACCTACCCTGCGCGTTTGGGAGAATGTAGCCGCAAAATCGGTATTGAGGCGCATGTCTTTCGAAAACATGTACTTGTGGGTGAGTACGATGTCCAGGCCGCGGCTGCGCGTATCGATGGCATTGGCAAAAAACGTCGCTCGATTGGCCTGCGCCTGCTCAAAGATGGCTTCGAGCTCTTTACGCGCCTCATCGGTTTTGGCATCCGAGGGCTTAAATGCGCCCGTCAATACAATGCGGTTTTGGATGTCGATTTGGTAGGCATCGACCGTCAAGGTGACGCCGAGGTCTTTCATCGTAAGAGCAAAGCCCGCACTCAGGTTTTGCGAAGTCTCTTCCTTGAGCTTGGGTATGCCGAGGAGCTTGGCAGCACGGGAAGTGTTGGCAAAGGTGCCCCTTTCGGTCGCCACGGTCTTTCCACCAACGGTTACAAAGATGGTGGAAGTACGACTGAAATGTATTTGATGCAGCGAAGGTGCGCGGAACCCCGTACTGTATGCTGCACGCAAGTTGAGGAAATCGCCCACCAAATAGCGACCCGCTACTTTGTAGTTGAAAGTGCTTCCAAAATCGGAGTAGTTTTCAAAGCGCCCAGCTACGCCGATGAGCAGGGCATCATTGACATCGATCTCAAAATCGGCATAGCCGGCTACACTATTGCGGAAGGCGTTGACTTCGTTGTCCGGCAAAAAGCCCGGGAAGCACTGGCAAGCTGCTGGACGCTGACGCCCTAAAAAGTCGTATTGCAACTCCTCATCAGGCGTGCGCGCCGTGACGAGCTCGCCGTAAATGTCGTAATTGCCCCACGAGAGCTCCGTGCCCGGAAATATCCAATAGTTTTCCAGACGGTACTCCGCTCCAAAAGCCGTGTTGACACCCTTTAAGCCAAACCAGCCTTCGAAGTATCGGGAAATGTCAAAATTGGCCGTGTTTTGAGCAAAGCCGTGCCCTCCGTTGTTGAAATCGGTCGGACTCTTGCTCTCCAACGTGGCGTTGTGGGCATGACTCATCTGAAACTCAAATACGTTGGAGCCATAGGTATTGCTGATATCGATATTCCAGGATGCCACCGTACCGCGCAATCCGAAAGCAATCGATCGGTCGGTAATGTTGGAGTTGATCTGCGGCACCGTGCCGTTAAACCATATCGAAGTAACCGTACGGCTCTGATTGGGCAAGCGATAAAAACACCCCGAATTGCCCCTGCGATAGCCTGCACCGCCAAAGGCATACACTTCGAGGTTTTCGCCGACGGGCACACCCATATTGACAAAAAACTGCCCTTGACGCAGCGCGCTCTGGCCTACGCGCATGTTGAAATCCGTTCGATCCAAGCCCCGAGCTCGAAGCTCGTCTTCGGTGGCATCTTCCTTGAGCAAAGCGCGCAGCTCGTCCAAGGTAGCAGCATTGGCGATCTGCTGTTTCAATTCCGACGAAAAATACTCCACCTCTTGCGCATAGCGTTGTACATCTTCCATCGTGAGATTGTCGAGGTTGGCAAAACCGTCTTCCTTGGCAATGCGCTCTACAGCATTGAAACGGTTGAAGATCGAGCCCTTAAACTCGCGCATGCGATTGGTCCAACCACGATGTAAAAATTCGCCGGTAAAATTGATATACCCGCCCTTTGAGCCAATGGGCAAGCCGTAGTTCAAACCGAGCTTGACCACCTCACCGTCGTAGCGTCGATCTTGCCCCATAAAGGGACCGATCTTTTCCGGGTCGGTAAAATTGGCTCCCATCGTGTAGTTGAAATGCAGCCGATTGACATCTTTTCGCAAGCGCACATTGATAATACCCGCTATGGCATCCGAGCCGTATTGGGCTGCGGCTCCATCGCGCAATACCTCGATAGAAGATACCGCCGTAGACGGTATCGCATTGAGATCCGTGCCGACGTTACCACGTCCGAAAGTGCCATTGATATTGACCAGCGAAGTCGTATGACGACGCTTGCCGTTGATGAGTACCAACACCTGATCCGGCCCGAGCCCCCGCAGCGAAGCCGGGTCGATGTGGTCCGTACCATCCGAAATGGTCTGCGTATTCGAGTTAAATGCAGGCGTGGTGTAGTGCAACATCTGATTGAGCTCCGTCTGGGGAGCTGCAATCGTCAGCTCCCCTACGGGAATCACATCGACGGGCACAGGTGATTCGGCCTTCGTACGCGCCGGATTGCGCGATCCAATGATGACCACCTCGCTCAAACTCAATCCCTCATCCAGATCAAAGTCAACAGTCACTTCCTGGCCCGCTTCGACTGTTACGCGCTTGGACTTCGAGATATACCCTACATAGCTGGCTTTTAAGACATACTCGCCGGGCTCCAACTCCAAACGGAATTTTCCGTCGATGTCTGTCACCGTACCTTGATCCGTCCCTTCGACGTGTATGGTAGCTCCGATCAAAGGCTCGCCTTCGTCGGTTACCGACCCCTTGACGACGCCCTTCTGAGCAGCAAGTGCCAGGGCACCGCTCCATGCCAAAACCAAGAGGAAAAGTCTCCTTTTCATAAGCCTATGTTTTGATGATTGATTCTTCCGTCCCAACTAAAACCAATCACACTCTTTGCACTGCCCCAATAGCTCCCTGACCTCTCTTCACACGCAAATATATATTTTTTCATAAAACCGTGGAGACTACCCCCCATAAAAAATTTCATCTATGAAAAAATCCACCGCGCATCCGCCCATATCACCACTGTCATTGGCACTTTTAACTCCTATCCGAATGTATACACCGACGGCATCCATACCACCCCTTTTAAAACACTCCTTAGAATAGTTTGAATTGTATGACAGATGGAAAAGGCTTTCGGCGTTCTATAATGAATACCCAACCTTGCTGGTGTGTGGCAGATTCGAAAATTTCATGTATTTTTATGGGCTAAAACCTTGAGACAATGAAAAGCAGAATGCACTCAGGACTGTGGATGTTGCTATTAGTGGTCATTCATGGGCACTCAGCATTTGCCCAGGTGCGCGGCATCTGTGGCATCACCGCTGAAGAACAACACATGCTCTACGAGCAAATCGATCGGTTTAAACAGCCCACGGTGGAGATGCGCGAGACGTACTATATCCCTATCGTCTTTCACCCCGTAGCCAGAACCAATGGGACAGGAGCATACCTGCGCTACGACCACATGTTGGATGCCATCTGCAAGCTCAACGAAGACTTCAGCGAGCAGGGCATGGTGTTTTACCTGCCAGGCGTGAGTGAGAGCATTCGCTTCGATGTGAAAAACAACCTCGCCTTCGACAATCCACGCCAAAGCTATGGCGCCTCTGTCATGAAGCTCAAAGCCGACAAGACCAGATACGGAGTCAACATCTTTATCGTCAACCGCATCAGTTACAATCCCGGCCAGCAGACGCTCGGCTACTACTCCCCCACATACGACTACGTCGTCATGCTCAAGAAGGAAATTTCCTCTCCTTCTTCGACCTTTGCGCACGAGCTGGGACACTTCTTTGGCCTTTTGCATACCTTTTACGGATGGGAGGAGACCCAATACAATCCCAGCCTGCCCACACCCACGGAGGTCACCCTTCAAACGGCCAATATCACGGTGCCGGTCGAATACGTCAAGCGCGACAAAATGCGCAACAACCAGCGCGTCTGTGAAATCGCCGCCGACAAACTCTGCGACACTGAAGCCAATTACAAACTCGGTTTCGGATACCTCAAATGCGAATGGATGGGCATCGCCAAAGACCCCGACAATGTGCCCCTCCGCCCACAAGAACGCAACTACATGAGCTACTTCCTCCATTGCGATGACTACTTCTTCACCGCCGAGCAAGGACAGGTGATGCGCAACAATTACCTCAGCCCCGAGCGCAACTACCTGCGCAAGCGAACACCCACCGTGGTCGACGCACCCGACGGAGAAATCACCCCCATCTATCCCCTCGACCAGGAAGAGCTCGAAGTATACGGCCTACTCACTCTCGACTGGGAAGACATACCCAACGCCACGCACTATCTTATAGAAGTGTCCAGACGGCGATCGTTTTCCAATGTCGTTGCGCGTGAAATCGTAGACAAAAGCGAGTTTGCCCTCGAATTTTCACCCAACAAGTACTATTACTGGCGCGTCAAGCCCATCAACGAAACCCACCTATGCGAGCCGTTTTCGGCCAAATTTGTCTTTAAAACCGGCACCATACCTGTGCGCACCAGCGATATCGAAGATATCGACCGGTGGTGGATTACCGCGTTTCCCGAGCCAAAAATCACGATGTACACCACAAAGGCCTGGCGTGGTCAGCTCGTCATCTTCGATGCCAATGGCTCTACAGTGCACAGCCAATCCGTGCAAATTCCATCCGGTCAGTCGAGCATAGCCCTTCCCAGTGGACTGCATCCCGGAGTCTACTATGTGCAATTCGAAGACGACCGCCGCTTCGAGATCAAGCGATGGCTCGTACTACCTTAGTAGTTCTATAGCATGAGCACAACAGTCTTCCGCCACCTTATTAAAACACATCACTTCCTCGTCACCTCTCTATTGGGGGGGCTTTTGCTACCAATTCAAGCCCAAGAAACACCATTGCCCTGTGGTACCCCCAACTGGTACGACGCATGGCGCGAGCACTATCTACACGAGCCAGCACGATTTTATACCAGTGCAAAGGATACGCCGTATTTGCTCCCCCTACAGCTCTATTTGATCCACTCGAGCAACTCTTCCCCCCATCGCAGTTACGCCACTTCGACCATCCTCGATGCGCTCTGCCAGCTCAACGAAGATTTTAAGCCGACGGGGATTCGCTTTTACCTCTACGACAGCATACGCGCCATTGCCTCGGATGAATGGACGAATCACGAAGACATTTTGACAGGCATACGGCTCATGCAAAAGCACCAGACGCCCGGCGTCATCAATTGCTACATCGTCAGAGGAGCTGCCGGCACCTGTGGTTACAACATACCCTATGCCGGCATTACACTCAATCACAGCTGCCTGGGTAAAGGCCAGCACACTTGGACGCATGAAATCGGTCATCACCTTTCGTTGCCCCATACCTTCTTAGGATGGGAAGGTAAGAGGTACCACCCCGACAGTCCGACGCCTAAAATTCTGTTGTACGATTATACGCTCTTTAAAGACAGCCTCATCACCGATACCGTGATATACGATACCGCTGAGGTCGAACTCGCCGATGGCAGTAATTGCCGGCAAGCTGCCGATGGATTTTGCGATACCCCACCGGATTATCTCTCCTACCGTTGGGAGTGCGACGACAGCGCCCGAAGCACTTTCGCGCTGAGGGATTACCTTGGCCAGCGATTTTATGCAGATGGAAGTCTCTACATGTCGTACGCCGTCGACGAATGCCAGAGTCGTTTTAGCGACGAGCAAACGGCATTTATGTGGGCCACAATCCATCACAAGAGGCCTTACCTGCTCGATCACACTCCACCTACTCCCCAAGCAATAGAAGAAGAGCCGATACTCCTCACTCCACGAGGATATACATTCCTCGACGAAGATGACAGGATCACCTTTCGCTGGAGTGCTGTCGACCATGCGGAGTGGTACGTCGTCGAAGTAGCCATCAACAAGAGCTTCTCGCGTCTGCGACACCGCGTGCTGACTAGCGATACCTCGATCGCCCTGCCCATAAGTAGCAGTAGAAAACACTGGTGGCGCGTCACTGCATTCAACCGCACACACTTCTGTGTACGCCCCACCTCACCAGAGAGTTTTATACCCGAAAGCGCCAGCCGCACCAAAGAGCACTCCCCAATGATGAAATGGTGGTACGCGGAGGGATACCTACACATTCAAAACCCAACGACGCAGCCCTTGTACCTTCAACTCGTCACTATCCATGGGAAGGTACTTTTTGAGACGCAAGATTTTATTCCTCACAAAACACAACGCGTGAAATTGCCGCTGATGACGCCCGGACTGTACATTGTCAAAGTCTGCACCACCAGGCGCCATGGGCCGTGCACATCCCATCGAATCTTCCTAAATTAGTCCAACAAACGACGAGCAATGAAACTATTCAGTCACAGAGGAATCGTTTATGGCTGGGCATTGTTGTGGATAGCCCAGAGCAGTATAGCACAACAGCTCAACTATTGCGGTACGCCACCAGACCTACCCCATTGGCGTTGGTACATGCAACACCGCGAGACCGGCGTAGAGTTTCGCGAGGATACAACCACCCTATACGTACCCGTTATGATCTTCAGTGTCTTCAAGGAAAATGACTACGTGTCTACCAATATCCATTTTATCTTGAGGACGCTCGCTCGCGCAAATTCGGACTTTCGCCGCGCCAACATCCAATTCTATCTCTTTGAAGAGCCCGACTACTTGATCAACGACCGATGGTTTTCACACGACTATTACGGTGGCCAGGAGATGATGGAGGCCAACAATATCGACGGTGCAATCAACATTTACTTTGTAGGAAGTCCGGCGGGTAACTGCGGTTACTACTCGCCTACTGCCGATGCCATTGCCATGGCTTACGCCTGTGGTGGACATTCTGCGACCATTTCCCATGAGCTCGGACACTTTCTCAGCCTACCACATACCTTTTTCGGCTGGGAAGGGACAGAATATTTCCCCAATTCGAAGGCCTCCAATTACAGCCATGTAGTGTTTCGCCCCATTGAAACCGTCGATGGCTCAAACTGCCAAGAGGCAGGCGATGGCTTCTGCGATACGTCGCCGGATTATCTCTCGTATCGCTGGACATGTAACAGGGACAGCATGAGCTCGATATCGCTGACCGATCCCAACGGCGCACAATTTCATGCCGACGGTCGCAACATCATGTCGTATGCAAACGATTACTGCCCTACGATGTTTTCCAAAGAGCAGATTCAGGCCATGCGCACGAATCTTACACAACTTCGGAGCGAATTAGTGCACGAGCGTCCTCCTCAACAGCCTATACCGCCGACGAAAATATCGACCTTGCTCTTTCCCTATGGCCATCCGGTACCTCCCGACACTCCGGTGATCGCCTGGAATACGGTGCCAAATGCCACGTATTACTACGTACAGGTGAGTAGAAGACGGTCTTTCAACGGCCCTCTGGTATTGGATACCATCACCTCCGACACCGCCTTGTGGATACCAGGATTGCGCAGTGGCAATACATATTACGTGCGCATCTACCCGTACAATCTGGTCACCTTTGATAACGGCTGGTCCGAACGGATGAAATTCCAAACGGCCACGACCAGTTCGACCTTCACAGCCGCACGACACGACGGCATCACACTCTATCCCACCTGTGTCCGTCGAGGCACGCCGATTACCATCCACACCAACGGACAAATCGTCGATGCAGTGTCAATCCTATCGCTTTACGGCAAAGCCGTAGACTACATCAAGGTCAAACCATTGGAAGTGATCACCTTGCCGACGGATGCACTTGTCCCGGGCACGTATATCCTTCAGCTGTACGACCGCAGGGGCATCAGCCACCGAGCGGTCTTCGTAGTCCAATAAAGGGAGTTATTACTCAGAGCCTTCCCACTTTTCGAGCAATCCGTTGCGCTCGACGACGATGAAGGCATCGTGGTACCCCCGCTCTTTGACGGTAGCCAATACGCGCTTGGCTTCTTCCAGTGTGTGGTAATCGCCGATGACGATGATGCGCCAATCACCTTTCGTCCAATGTTCGATGCGTCCGAGGTCGGACACCACCGAGGTGTGGAAGGTCGTCGGCGGCCGATAGGCCACGACGCGCACTTTATAGGTCGACGCCGATTTGCTCTTCGCTCCCTCCTGGGTCGATGAGGTAACGTCCGTTGCGGTAGGATCTACCGTAGCTGCTCCTGCAATGCGTCGGTGCTTGGCCCGAGTCTGCTCATCTTCGTAGACGATGAATGCCTCCGTCCACCCCTGTTGACGCACTTTCTTCAAAATGGCAAGGGCTTGCTCCTTCGTAGAATAGCAGCCCAAACGCACCTTTATCCACGCACCCGATCGGAGGCTGTAGACCTCGCCGTACCGCGATAGAGGACCAAAGCGCTCCTTCAAGCCAGTGGGGTGCCGCAGGGCAGCGAGCTGGATGCAATAGTAACGGCCGTTTTCTTCTACCTCGGGCCGAAGTACTGCTACGGTATCGATCACGAGCTTGCTCAAATCGATGACCGGCAAGGGACGGTGTGTCGAAGCGGTCTTGAGCTTCTGCGGAGGTATGACGATGGGCTCCAACGGCGAAGCATCCTTTGTCTGCCACTGATCTGTGCCCTTTTCAGAGCTCTGCGTCACCACGTAAATATCTTGCCTTCCCTTACCCACGGGGCGATCGGAAGTGAAATACGCCCGCCCCTCTCCGTCGATTACCCAACCGTAGTCGTTGTGGGGTGAATTGACACATGCGCCGAGATTTTCCCTGTCGCGCCATTGGTCGGCTACACGTCGAATGCGAAAGATATCGTACCCCCCCAATCCGTCGTACCAATCGGAGGCAAAGTACAATGTGTCGCCTCGTAGATAAGGCGTAATTTCATTGCCCGGCGTATTGACATGTGGACCTAAATTGACAGGATCCGTCCAAAACCCGTCTCGATAATGGGATACATATAGATCGTACTTTCCATAACCGCCCTCCCGATTAGAGGCAAAATAGAGGGTGTTTCCATCGGGTGTCAAATAGGGAAAGCCCGTCGAAGCATCCTCCGCATTGTGCGGAAAGTCTTCTTTTACCCACCGATCGCGTTCGTTATCGTAACGAGCAAGTACAATCTTCACTCTTCCGTCGTCGTCTAAGGCATCAATAGCGCGAAGCCAATGCCCTTCACCACCCGTCATCCATGCGACAAGTGCCCCATCCGCCGAAATGCTCACAATGCCATCGGCAAATTCCATCCATTGGTCGAAGGGCAAAGGCGCCTGATCTCCTCGAACGGCATAGTACATGGCCTTGCCCGCGACCCGAGGTGCATCCTCCCCCTTTGTCTGCCACTCCTCCCACATGCGTCCGCGCTCGGAGAGATAGACCATTGCCCCTCCGTACACCATTGGAAAAGCATCGGTATAGGGACTATTCGTCGGCAATGGCTCAAGCACACACCCCTGCGGTGCAGCCATGAGCTCCTTGGCGATGCGACAACCCCGTATGAGCTCTGCAGCTTCTTCAGGATTTTCCTCCGCATACCGCGCATAGGCAGCCATGGCCTCCTCATAACGCATCATCTTCTTTAGTACATCCCCGTACAAGCGATACAATGCCCTATCTTCCGGCAACTTTTGAAGCAATTCCTCGAAATACACCTTAGCAGATTGCAAATCCCCCATCTGCTCATAACACCTCCCCAGGCGTATATGCCCCACTACATCGTCAGGACGCTCCGTCAAATACTGCAAGTAAGCGTCTACCGCTGCCACATAGTCACCAGCACTGTAAAGCGAATCGGCCACCTGCCGACCGAGCTGTTGCGCCACCAGCCCATGGACAAAAAACACTCCCAACACCACTACAAACAAGCCCTTTATCGTCATGGTATGCTGATTTTGTGGAGATTTCATATGCAGACTTTTAATAAAGTTTTACATCATCAATTTCAAGCGCTAAAATATGCAATTTTTCTCTAATGTGTTCGTGAAAAGGGGATATTTTGTGGGATTTTTTGCATGCATCTACAAATTCATGCGACGTTGTAATTTCATGCGTACATTTAGGGTTGTGAAAATGCACAGAGTCATACTACTCTACTGTCTATGGGGTATCAGCTTCGGTGTAGTTGGTCAGCAAGTGTTTCGACACACGGATAGAGAATCCATAGCCACGGATCTCATTATACGATTGAGCCCAGCATATACCATATCGGATTTGCGATGGCAATTGGCCGTGTGTTATCCATTGTTGGACACAAGTTGCTGGGAAATCGTCCCCATCTGGGAGCGCTTAGATCTCTGGCAGGTGCGCGCTTACTGTGTGCAAGGCATGCAAGCGCAGGGTTTTTCCATAGAGGGGTTGCAAAAGCTGCCTGCGGTTGATTATGCTATTGAAAATCGCCCGATTGAGTGGCGGCGCATCCCTGACGATCCGCAATTTGATAAGCAGTGGCACCTCTACGACCCTCAGACGACGGTCGATTTAGACATGCCTGTGTTGTGGGATCTCGACACAGGGGGGACTACAGCTGCTGCTGATACCATAGTCGTCTGCATTATTGATGGGGGATTTGATTACCTGCACGAAGATCTCATGCCCAACCATTGGACCAATCGCGGGGAAGTGCCCGACAACGGAATTGACGATGACGGCAATGGATATGTCGATGATCTCCTCGGGTGGAACGTAGCCACCTTTTCGGACGACATACGCGTATCGACCTCGCACGGCACGCGCGTCGCCGGCCTCATTGGAGCTCGAGGCAATAACGGAAAGGGGATTGCGGGAATCAACTGGAGGGTAAAGCTCATGTATGTAGCAGGCATTTCCGACATCGCTTCGGTCCTTCGCGCATTTCGCTATCCTTACGGCATGCGCAAGCTCTACAACGAAACTGGCGGAGCTGCAGGAGCCTTTGTCGTCGCCATCAATGCTTCTTGGGGCATTCCCAATCTCTTTCCCGAAGATGTGCCCGTATGGTGTGCGCTGTACGACAGCCTCGGTGCGGCGGGCATACTCACCGTGGCAGCTGCCCCCAATCGGTATGAAAACGTCGATTCTGTAGGCGACATGCCAGCACTGTGCAGCTCGGATTATCTACTCGTAGTGACCAATCTCGACCGACAAGAGCAATTTCAATCGGCCGGGTATAGCACTCGCTCGGTCGATCTCGCTGCCATAGGAAGTGATGTATGGACCACTGCGCCGGGGCACACATATGGGTATTTTGGCGGCACGTCGGCCGCCACTGCGATTGTCAGTGGGGCGGTGGCTTTTCTCTATGCCTGGCCGACGTGTAATCCCATCGCTGTGCTGAGTCGGTCGGATCCATCCAAGGCGGTATTAGCCATCAAAAACGCCTTGATGAATGGCGTTCGACCCATAGCCCAATTACAAGGCAAGTGCGTTTCGGGGGGACGGCTCGACCTCAAGGGGGCTATCGCACAGCTCCAACCACTGTGGCTGCGCGACGTACGTACCGATGCTGTAATCGTCGATTGGCCCTACTTCACTCGCGATACAGCGGTCGTCATCTTGCGCTCTGCTGATGGGGCCATATCAGATACGCTCACACTTTCCAGTCCACCCGACACCATCGCCCCACTTCAGCCGTGCACTGCGTACACCCTTCAGGTACTCGATAGCTGTCCTTTACAGTATCCTGCTACGCCCTTGCGCTTTCGCACCGACGGCTGTTGTGATCCCCCTTCCACTATCTCTTGGACACCATTAGACGATACTGCTGTTTTAATATCGTGGTCGTCTGTGACGGCAGCGGAGCGGTACTATGTCCATTTTATCGATCCGCTAAGCGACGATACCTCGCGCTACGAGTTCATCCCTACAGACACACCTTTTATCGCAGGGGGTTTGTCGCCCTGTACGGACTATCGCGTACTCGTGCGTAGTCAGTGTGGGGATTCGACGAGCGGTGCACAGACTTTTGCGCTACGCACTTTGGGATGTGGGGCGTGCTTGGACCTGAGCTACTGCACGCCGGGCGTCGTGCCTCAAGCGCAAAACGACCACTTCCGACGGCTCTACCTCGACTCGGTCGTCCTCCTCGATTCGCCCACGCTTG
This sequence comes from Saprospiraceae bacterium, assembly GCA_026996805.1. Lineage (GTDB taxonomy): Bacteria > Bacteroidota > Bacteroidia > Chitinophagales > Saprospiraceae > S141-43. The sequence goes on from JALWKB010000169.1 coordinate 38,925, forward strand.
CGGGGTATGCGCTCTTCAGCCAGGCCATCCCATCGAGCGCTCAGCGATGCGACAGTTTGGAGCTCAAGGGGATGATATCCTATCCCGACAATTACGTCATTACACTGTGGCTGGATGCCGATGCCGATGGTCGATTTCGCCCTTCGGAACGCTTAGCCAGCCGTCGGCTGGTCCAACAAGACAGGTTTGCACTGCGCTTTGCCTTAGGAGATGTCGTCGTGGGTGAGCGCACGCGCTTGCGCATTGTGATAAAATACCTCGGCTTTGACACTGCGGCACCTCTTCCGTGTGGTGAGAATGTCGAATTCGGTCAGATCCTCGATTTTTGCTTGCGCGTTGTCGATTCGTGCCAGAGGGTAGTGCAACAGCTGGTGGTCGACACGGGTACGAGCGGCAGGGTCGTCATCCGATGGAGCCCATGCAGTGCGGTCGACAGCTATTTCATACACTTGCAGTTTGACGGTTGGGACACCAGCCTTACCACCCAAGAGCCACAGGTGTACTTAGAGCACTACCCGCGTTGTCAACGTGGGCAGCTATCCATCAAAGGCCTCTGTACCAATGGCAAGGTATCAGATCCGTACACCACTGTCATTCAAACACCCTGTGGTACTTACACTTCTGTGGGAAGCTCTCCGCCTAAGGTGGCCATTCGCTACATGTCGCCATATGTGTACATAGACCTTAGCTCCAGCTATCGCATTGAGCGTGTGGTGGTCTACAGTAGCGACGGGCGTGTGGTAGAACACAAAACTGTACCGCTACAGCGCCGCAACATCGTATTGTCCACGCACTCATGGGGGGCTGGTGTTTTCTTTATCGTCTTACACAATGTACAAGGCGAGCGAGTCGCAAAAAAACTTTGTATACTGCAATAAACGATGCGCGCTTTTTCGTCCTTCAGAGCAGCGCCAACCGAGGCGAGCGCTGTACCTTTGCGCGTAAAGGCATGTTCATGAAATCCTGCATTCCCGCTGTGCGACTTTGGCTCTTTATCGGGGTGGCCATGGTCTTTGTGCAGATCATCTTGGGAGGCATTACGCGATTGACGGGATCGGGACTTTCGATTACGCGCTGGGAAATTGTCACAGGCACGATCCCACCTCTCAATGCACAGCAGTGGCAAGAGGCTTTTGACTTATACAAGCAGACGCCGCAGTACCACAAGATCAATTACGACATGGATCTGGAGGAGTTTAAGACCATTTACTGGTGGGAATACGTACATCGCTTGTGGGCGCGCCTGATGGGATTTGTGTTTTTGATACCCTTCCTCTACTTCTACTTCAAGGGGATGTTGTATAAGGGGCTTATGCGTCGATTGGGCGTAGTGGTATTGTTGGCTGCACTGGCGGCCAGTATGGGTTGGATTATGGTGGCCAGTGGGCTTGTCGACCGTCCGTGGGTCAATGCGTACAAGCTCAGCTT
>JALWKB010000170.1 GCA_026996805.1 Saprospiraceae bacterium
ATCGTCTGAAAGCCGAGTGCCGTCATGAGTTCCTTATTGGAATCGGAGAGAATGACGAACGGCCATCCCTTCGAGCTGACCATGGGTCCCACCTTCGACAGGGCACGTGCGTTGTCGATGGTGACGGCGACGATTTCAAGCTGATAGGCATCTTTCCACTCCTCGTAAAAGTCCGAGAGAGCATCGAGCTCTTTTTTGCAGGGAGTGCACCAAGTAGCCCAAAAGGTCACATAGACGGGATGTCCCTTGCCGAGATAGTCATTGATATTGACTGCTTTGCCGTCGAGCGTCTTGACCGATACTTCGGGAAAGGTCTGTTGGGCGTACAATCCGAAGCCCATGAGAAGTACCGTCCATGCCATCCACCATTTCATACTGCGAGTTTTTTGCCTATAACGCTCATAGATGGTGTTGAAATTGTAGATTATTGGCTATACTTGCCGTATGAAATGGTGCGCCTTCGAGTGATGGAGTATAAGTGTTGTATAAGACATCGTGCATGGGGCCTTGTCATTGCCTTCTTAGGGGTGCAAGTGACCTTACATGCCCAATGGCAGGGATTTTCGGGTGGTGTGCAACACCAGACCAACGTCTTTTTGAGGGATTCGACCATTGGGGCGGACAATACTCCCCAATACGACCATCAGCTCATCGGCAACGAAACATGGATCAATCTGCATTATCGAAAGGAGCAGTTTGAAGGCCGCATACGCTTTGATCACTTTCAGAATTCCAATTTGCTCGACCCTCAGGGGAGTTTTAGCGGGACGGGCATTGGGTACTGGTATCTCTCCTACCGCTTAGGCCGTGTGCGCTTCGACGGAGGTTATCTCTATGATCAGATTGGTAGTGGGATTATCTTTCGGGCGTATGAAGACCGCACACAGCTGATCGATCGCGCCCTCCATGGCGCTCGTATCGAATACGAGCTCGCACCGGACTGGAAAATACGCGCCTTTACGGGCAGGCAAAAGAGGCAGTTTGACCGTTATGGCACCGACTTACGCGGTGTGGCCATCGACGGCTATGTCACGAAAGGCGCTTGGAGTATTTCGCCGGGTGTGGGCATGCTCAACACGACTTATGACGAGCAGACCATGCAACAGATCGTCAACGTATTGGCCTCCTATTTGCCCAATGACCGCGTCGTACCACACTACAATACGTATCTGACGACAGTGTATTCGACCGTACAGTGGCGCGGTTGGAATCTCTACATCGAATGGGCGCATCGCTTTGCCAATGTGTTTTTTGATGCACAGGCCGAACGCTCATTAGTCGACGGCTCCAAAGTACTGGGCAAACTGGTCAAACGCCCCGGCAATGTCTTTTACACTTCTCTGAGCTACAGCCGCCACAAGCTCGGTATCAGCATCGATGTAAAACGCACCCAAGACTTTGAACATCGCACGGATCCGCTGCTCGGTATCAATCACGGCATCATCGGTTTCATTCCGCCCATGGGACGCATCAACACCTATCGTCTGACGGCGCGCTATGCCCCAGCTACACAATACATCGGAGAGCAAGGTATACAAATCGACCTGTCGTACCGCCTCAACAAGCGGTGGTTTTTCAATCTCAATGGAAGCTACATAGCCGAGCTCGACGGTACTGTGCTGTATCGCGAGCTCTATCTCGAGGCGCTCTACAAACGCGGCCGAAAGGGGCAGCTGCTCTTTGGAATTCAAAATATGCTGTACAACTTTGCCGTGTATCGCGGTAAGCCCGGTGCAGAAGATGTGCGCACTTGGGTGCCCTATGCGGAGTGGCTCTTAAAGCGCGGGCGCTACCACTCGATGCGCATGGAACTGCAATACATGTCGACGCGTCAAGACGAAGGAGATTGGGCCTTTGTCCTGTTCGAATACGGCTATGCCCCCCACTGGCTGGTCGAGCTGTCGTACATGTACAATGTCATCCGCCTGGGAGATCCCCTGAAGGGCTCCGAGGCACAGCGCTATCAATATCTGCGCAGGGGTAGAAAGGGCTATCCCACAGTCGGCATCGTGTATGCTACAGGTCCCCATCGCTTTGCACTGCGCTACGTCAAGCAAACCGAAGGCGTCGTCTGCAGTGGTGGTATCTGCCGATACGAGCCGGCCTTTTCGGGTGTGCGATTTCAAGTCAACAGCACTTTTTAGATGAAAGATAAAGATACAGTATACAAAGGCCTTTGGGGTATGCATTGGCGATATGTATGGATGTGGGTCGTGATATCTGCAATAGCCGCATGCAAGGAAAAGCCCGTGACACTGCCGGAGTTTGAGATTCCACAGGGAGATCGCAACGTGCTGATTGAAGAGTTTACGGGTGTGCAATGCCCAAACTGCCCCGACGGCAGCGCCATCATCAAACAGCTCAAAGCAGAGCTCGGCGATCGCCTCGTCCCCATAAGCATCCATCACGGATTTTTCGCGCGGCCACTTCCGGAGAGCAAGCAAGATTTAAACTGTCACTGCGGCTATGGCGACGCGCTCATCCAAGCCATAGGCAAGGGCCCTCTCGGATATCCTGCAGCCGTGATCAACCGGCGCAAGGTCGGCCAAAAGCTCTATCCCAACAAAGACGAGTGGCGGGCCCTGGTGTTTGAAGAACTGCGTCGGCCGGCCCCCGCACAGATGTTTTTGCGCGTCGAGGGCGACAGTTCAAGCAGCTCATGGCCTATACACTTGCGCATGGCCTTTGCCGAAACTATCGACGATGTCAGGCTCTTGGTCGTACTCGTCGAAGACGGCATTCGCGAAGTGCAAATCCTACCCGATGGCACCCACGATAGCGATTACATCCACTACTACGTATTGCGCAAGCCCATTACTCCTCCGGAGGGACTTGCCATTGGCGGTGTCGCCGAAGGCGAAATCATCGAACGCAGCTTTCGAGTTACGGTCGACAGCCCATGGGTTGCAGCGCATTGCAGTGTGATAGGATTTTTGTACCAACCGGGGCTTCAAAACGGCGTGTTGCAAGCAGTGTCGGCGCCACTGGTGCACTGAGGAGCACCATTTCATACGAACACA
>JALWKB010000171.1 GCA_026996805.1 Saprospiraceae bacterium
ACCGATGAGCGGCTCGTAGACGAGGAGCTGCGTCGACGGGGCTTTGACACTTATGTATGGGCAGACGCGCCGGGAACGTATTATCCGGAGCATACGCATCCCTACCGAGAGGTGCGCTGGGTATTGGAGGGTGAAGTGGAGATCGGCACGGCTACGGAATCGTATCATCTCAAGCCCGGTGACTCCATTGAGTTAGCGCCCGGTGTAGAGCACTGGGCACGCACGACCAAGGGGGTGCGCTATATGTGTGGATCGAAACGGTAAAATGTCTATGGAGGAGCATGGACGGGACCCGGAGCTATCGCGCGTCGCCGAGCCCCTCTTGAAGTGTATGCGTGAGGCGGGTCGTTATATCCGCAAGCATCATGGGCGGCTGCGTTTTGAAGATGTCCGCGCAAAGCAGGTACACGACTACGTCACGCATGTCGATCGAGATGTCGAGCGGTTTTTAGTCGATGCGTTGAGTGGTATTCTCTCGGGGTCAGCGTTTTTAACGGAAGAGGAGACGCCTGCTGAGCAAAGTGAGGGAATCTATACATGGGTGATCGATCCGTTGGATGGGACGACGAATTTTATCCACGGGCTGTATCCCGTAGCGGTAAGTGTGGCCTTGAGGTATGAGGATGACTACGTCATGGGGGCTGTGTACGAGGTGGGCGCCGATGAGTTGTTTTGGGCGGTAGATGGCAAGGGGGCGTATCTCAATGACCAGCCGATACGGGTATCGACCTTGGAAAGTTTTGATGATGCGCTCATAGCGACGGGATTTCCGTATCGGGATTTTCACCGCATGGAGGCGTACTTAGAAGTGTTTCGCACACTGATGCGTCGCACTGCCGGGCTTCGTCGCTTAGGGTCTGCGGCGGTGGATCTGGCGTATGTGGCCTGTGGGCGATTCGAGGGGTTTTACGAATACGGGTTGAATCCCTGGGATGTGGCTGCTGGGGGATTTATTGTCCGCCAAGCGGGAGGAGTCGTGACGGATTTTTGTGGTGGCACAGGCTGGCGGAGCGGTGAAGAGATCATCGCAGCTTCGCCGAGGGCATATCCTCCTCTTCGGGAAATCATTGCCCGATCGATGTGTGTTTGATCGGTGGAGATGCCTCTTAGGCTACAGTCACGTCACTGCAGAGGTAGACGTCTTGGATGGCGTGGAGGAGCTGTACGCCTTCGGACATGGGGCGCTGGAATGCTTTGCGTCCCGAGATGAGTCCCATGCCGCCGGCGCGTTTGTTGATGACGGCAGTGGTGACGGCATCGCCGAAGTCGTTTTTACCCGAAGGTCCCCCGCTGTTGATGAGGCCGACCTTGCCCATGAAACAGTTGGCCACTTGGTAGCGGCACAAGTCGATGGGATGGTCGGAGGTGAGCTTTTCATACACGAGTGGGGAAGTTTTGCCGAATTTTAAGGCTGTATAACCGCCGTTGGTCTGTGGGAGCTTTTGCTTGATGATGTCTGCCTGTATGGTAGCGCCGAGGTAGTTGGCTTGGCCGGTGAGGTCAGCGGCAGTGTGGTAATCGGCTTCTGCGGTTTTGAAGCTGGGGTTTCGCAGGTAGCACCACAAGATGGTGGCCATACCGAGTTCGTGGGCGTAGGCAAAGGCCTCAGCGATTTCGAGAATTTGACGGCGGGACTGTTCGGAGCCGAAGTAGACGGTGGCACCTATGGCTGCCGCGCCCATTTCCCATGCCTGTTCGACTGTGCCGAAGAGGGTTTGGTCGTAAAAGTTGGGATAGGAGAGGAGTTCGTTGTGGTTGATTTTGACGATGAAGGGGATTTTGTGGGCGTATTTGCGCGCCACGCTACCGAGCACACCAAAGGTCGATGCTACGGCATTGCAGCCCCCTTCGATGGCCAGCTGGACGATCTTTTCGGGATCGAAGTAAGCGGGCTCTGGTGCAAAGCTCGCCCCAGCGGAGTGTTCGACACCCTGATCCACCGGCAGGATGGACAGATAGCCCGTACCTGCCAATCGCCCGTGGTTGAAGATGCGATGGAGATTGTACAACACCCTGTTGTTGCGGTCGGAATGGGCCCAGACGCGGTCGACAAAATCGGGTCCGGGCAGAGTGAGCTGTTCTTTGGGGATGGTGGTGCACTGATGATTGAGCAGGTCGTCGGCTTTGTCACCGAGGAGCTCGACAATGCGATCAATACAGGCCATAACGCAGGATTTTGAACGTCCAGACAAAGGTAAGGATTTTATACGTGCGTAGAGATGATTTATTTTGTTGTTGTGGCGGTGTGGCCTGGTGAAAGGGTGCTGTCTACTTCTCGGTTTTATGGCCCTATATGCAGATTAAAGTATGGTCATGGAGCGGAGATTTCCTTAAGCTCAGGATTATCCCTCAATCACTCTACTCACTGAGGGCGTAATTCATGAAGCACACCAAAGGGTAAACATGAGAAAATTGTAATATAATGGACTTAGGAGGTGCTGGACTTATCAATAGTCGTAGGTCAAGGGCTAATTTGTTTCAAAATCTGTATCGGCCAGTAAGTCCCATAAAGGATAATGGATTATGTCGAATATTGTGCAAACATCCGGGATTTTGATGGGATTATTCAGCAGTGGATTCCGCACTTGATTATTCAGGATACAGAGTTGTAGCTGGTACTTTAAACTCTTAGGGGTTTTGTAAAGATCTAATGAAGTGCGCTCTTCGGAAACAATGACCGGAACAATTTTGCCATGAAGCAAGGTATTTGCATAGTCCATCAATATTGTTGAGGTGGCTAACATAGTAATATCCCCGGAGTACCAGGTCCATCCATTTTGGTTCGATTGACTTGAATGGATGAATTCTTCTACTCTTCTTTTTTCATACAGTAGGCGCAATTTATTGTTCATATCATTTATTTTAAGAAAAAGGTATTCTTCAAATACTTGCCATGACAGTCCGGTAAGTCCTCGTATTAGGCGTTTATTAAGGGTTTTAAGGTGTTTTTTGCTCCTTTTAGTGTAGAGGACTAACTTGTCAATTGTGCTTTTATTGTTCGATTGACGTGCTGTTTTATTCTCCAACTCATGGAGGATACTGGGAAGTATCAGAACACGCTTTTGCTTAACTAATCTTCGTATCTTTTTAAAAGCGGGAGAGTTAATTCTATGTGTTTTGTCAAAAAGATCAATAATAGATGATGTATCGATTAGGGCTATCTTAGTACTACTCATTGAACTCATCGAACCATTCAGTAATGTGCCATTTTATGTGATTGCTTGTTCCGATCTCAATTTTTCCAAATACCTATATAGGGTGATTGTATGGATTCCCATATACTCTGCGCCTTCATGAATAGAAATACGACGATCCTGAACTGCCTGGAGAATTGTGTGTACATACAGTCGACCAAACCTGGCTGGAAGCAAATCCCAAAAGGAAGGTCCTCCTCCTGTGTTTTTCGTTCCCTCTTTGCGTTTATGAGTTTTCTCCAAAGCTTTTGCACGAGCTAATTTATATTGGTGTAGGGAGATGTATCCCATTTTATATGCCCGGTAATAAATGGCCTCTATGCTGGTTTTGAAGACTTGATGTAGCTTATTTACAGTCTCATCAGCATTGGAGCTATTTTTTGAAAACTCTTCCCAATAGTGACTGAATTTTTCTTTAGGCATGAGTGCTTCCGATGTCACTCGATTGAATAAGTCTTCATGAGCAGCCTCCATAGAGAAGGAAGGGTAATCGATTGCGGAGTTGCCGGTCAAGAGATGTGCGAATTCATGGACAAGGGTAAAAATTCTTCGCCCTTTCGTCACAGCAATGCCTGTATGGATGAATATGGTCGGCAAATAAGGGTCAGCGATAGCAAGACCTTCAAAATCCTGAACTGGAATCTTCCATCGTGTTTTGGTTCCTACGATAGATGATTCCACTACATTAACGCCCAAGTTTTCTAAGCGATAGAGAAGTCGATGGTAAAAGTCCGTAGTATTTTGGGCTTTCTCCTGGAGTTGAGGAAGATTTAAAAGGACCTGGATGGCATCTATGATTTCATACACAAGGTCAGGGCTCGACGATCCAGTCTTAAAAGCACTTTGATATTGATTTTGAAACTGCCCTACGAACTCTTTTCGTGAGGTGCGGAAGGCCGAACGGTACACGTCAATTGTTCGGAATAGATGTAGTGCAAGGGCACGGGCACTTCGGCTGAGTTTCGATCTCTTCTTGCCGCGGAAATCATGTACATATTTTTCCAGTTCGTAGCGATCAGGAATCTGCCCTAAGGCGATGATGGCAGGAGAAATCTTGAAAAATTGAGCGAGTTGATAAATATCCTGTTGGGTGGCTTTCTTTTGTCCATCGATGAGTTGCCGGATTTTTTCCAGATCTATACGGGTCTCTCTGGCAACATCTTCCAGTGTCACCGCAGCCTTTTCCATTAACCATCGAACAACGCTACCCGTTGCGTCTTTCTTCATCTACTTTCGTTTCAACCCAAAATTAACACGCACCATTTCTATTACCAACAACGATCGAAAATGCCACACACGTACTTGCGGGCTAAAATGGGAAATAAAGCGGGCTTTTTCACGATTTCATAACGAAATTCTATCGAGGATTTTGGAATCAAAGCAAGAGAGCTCTTTCGAAAGTGAGCTGTTGTTTATGAAATTTGTGTAAACGATGTGATTGTCCTTTGGCCCTATTAGGCGATAAGAAGAGTGCATGCCGGCAAGGTTGAGTTCAGTAGTTTCTGGACGTGCCGTTATTTTTTATTTCAATGCGCTGCTTTTGAAGGGTGTCGGCCTTGTACCGGAATTGAAGCGCATCATCTGTGTTGCCCGCTTTTTCATGGGCATCGGCGATCCACTGATAGACCCACCACGCGGGGAAGTAGACCGAGGGCTGGTTTTTCAGCAGGCTCTGCCAAGCCTGGATCGACGTACTGGGTTGCTGATCTGCATTGAGGAGTGCTCGTATGTAGTCGCTGTGCGGGGGCCATTCTTCCTCAGGGATGGAAAGCGTAGCGCCCGAGTTTGCCATTTTCTCGACGAGTGCATGCATCCATCCCATTTGCACGTGATAGTGATGTGCTTGAGTCGAGGGCAGTTTGGAATTACTGAGTTTGTTTTCCAAATGGCGAAGCCATTTTTTAGCCACATCGTATTCGCCGACAGTGGTATAGATGGCGGCACCGAGGGTGGCGATAGGAGCGTACTCTTCGACATCGGCGCTGCGTTCGGTGTAGAGGCGGGCGCTTCGTATGTGCACGCGGGCCTGGTCGAGTGCTCCGAGCTGGTAGGCGGCAAGGGCCTTTCTATAGGCATAGTCTCCCGCAAAGGGATAGATTTCACTGGCCTTTGCAGCTGCATCGTAGAGGGCTTTCCACTGTCGGTGGGTTTCGAGGAGTTGGAGGTAGAGCTTCCAGGTGTGGTGATCGGAGGGGCGCTGGTCTAATACGCGCTGATAGAGTTGTGCGGCCATTTGCCAATCGCCGCTGAGGTCAAAGATGCGGGCTGCGATATTCAGTGCTGCAGTGTTGTCGGTAGCATGGATGGCGAGGTGCTCGCTGACTTCGCGCAACAGTGCACGTGCGCGAGCGTCAAACCCCTCACCGGCGTCGCGCCATCGCCTCAACAGCTGGTCAAACATGTGGTAATAGGGATAGTCCTCTCCTTGGCCGTTGACGATCGCATCGTGCAATATGGCTGCATAGGCGCTGTCGTCCTTCCACCGATTGAGATAGATGTCGCGGAGCATGTCGATTGCGTCGCGCAAGTGCCCATCCCTTCCGAGATGCAAGAGACTTTTGAGCTCTGTAACGGCGCGTTCGAGCTCCCCCCTCTGGTAGTATAGGCGAGCGAGGCCGTAATGCACTGCCGGAAGGCTTGGATGCTCGGTTTGAAGTGTGCGCAGGAGTTTTTCGGCCTTTTTCAGTTTGCCGTCCTCAAGGTAGTAATCTACCAAAGTAGTCTGCAATTTTACATCGTCGGGATACTGTTTGATGGCTCCTTCGAGTAGCTTGATGGTCTCCTTTTGATGGCCGTATTTCCAGAGGGTGTGTGCTTCTTCGATGATGTAAGGAAGGGGGTTGTGCGATGTGTTTTGGAGGAGCCGAAGCGCACGCAGTACATCTTCTGAGGATCCCAAGGTGCGGGCGAGCTTGAGATAGGTTTCGGCAAACCAGTTGTTCTCCGGGTCGCACTCTACGGCCTGCTGTGCGTGGTAGAGCGCCTGTTCGGTGTGTTGTTGTTGGCGGTAGAGCTGTGCCAGTTCGTAGTGGGCGGTGGCAATGCAGGGGTAGATTTCGAGGACTTTTTCGAGGGTTTCCTTCGCCTTGTCAGTTTCGTTGAGCGCTTTGGCCTTCGTTGCGTCGAGCAGTAGGAGTGCTACGCGGATGCTGTCTTCCTTTCCCAAACGCGGCTGTTGGGCATACAGTGAGAAGGTCGTCGCGCACACTAAGGATACAAACACCCATCGGGCGATGGATTGAAGCACTGTCATCTGGACGTTTCGTTTGGGTTGATAACGACGGGGAAGGGCCTTATGTTTTTTGGTATGAAATGGTGGGCGCGTGAGGGAAGAGGCAAGACAAGGGAATACCCCCAAACAAGTGGAGTGGAGGAATGCCCAATGGGCTCAGTACTTAACTCTTTGGTGTGTGCTGCAACAGGAAGTTGTATGCTTTCCGAATGAAATAGAGCAGTAGGAGGAGCCAGGGTATACCGTGCAGTGCGGTATCAAACCAGTCAATGGGCTTCATGCCGACGGCTCCTCCAGCGATCCAGCGGATTTTTCCGACGATGTGCGGTTCGGGAAAGTACGGAGCCAGGCCGAGGGTGAGGCAGAGGAAGAGGAGCATTTTCCAATCGCGCAGCATGTTTTTGGGCAAAGATCGCGATTTAGGTGGTGAGAGGAGGTGATGTAGATCACTTGCAAGTCATATGCTCTTTATAGAAGGAAAAGTATGACATTGTTTGCAGATATCGTGGGATATGTGTTACAAAACCAGGACGTGGTGCAATTGTCGGGATACTGTAGTGCAAACAAGGAAAAGGTACTCCATTGCACTGTGATGGACGATGAAAGAGATGAAGTCACTCCCTATTAATACTCCTTAAATATTGCTGTGTTTGGTATTGCGACAGTGAGGAGTGCGTACGAAGGGATGCACTGTCTCAGTACTTTGCGCTTGGCTTATACTACGAAAAACACATAAACACTTTCCCGCTGCACATGCTCCGTTCGTATGTTGTATATATGCTACCACTACTACCATAACAACAGGCCCATCAGTAGAGGCGTTGCGTACGGAGGACTTGCAGAGTGGTGAGCTGATGTTTGTGGTGCGGAAGATGCTTTGATGTACGAGGTGGGTGAAAGTAAGTGCGTGCCAAAAAAATTTTTCAAAAAAATTGGGTAAAATATTTGGTGGGTATGAAAAAGTATATATATCTTTGTAGCGAATACGACGTGAAACGCTCAAGCTGATGCGAGCGCACCTGATACATATCGCATATCGCATATCGCATATCGCATATCGCGATCGTCTACTTATGTGTGCGCTCGATAGCGTGGAAGGGGATACCCAGGTATAGGACGATCTTTGCTGGACTTACTCGCTTAAGTGATATCGGTCATTTAAAACCCTACGAGGCGGGTCCTCCGCTGGTGTTAATGGTATTGCAATGGTGGAGGGATGTCGACCCGCCGTTTTTGTGAGGTGGAGTGGAGTAGTAGAAGCGGTACACCCAAGAGCCGATGGATGCCCGAAGACCGATGGATGAGTATTTGGATTTAAATTGTTTAACAAAAAAATTTTGGAAAATGAAAGGGATGATGATAGGAATAATGCTGGTGATAAGCCTTGTCATGGGTTTTAATACCGAAAAAATCCTTAAAGAGGAGCGACCATTGCCTCCTTATAATCCGAAACTATACTTGAAGGATTTAGGAAGTAGTTGTGAATGTTCAACTCCTGAGTTAAAATGTAGTATTTCTTGCCCAATGGGGCCTTGTGAGTGTTCTTGCGTAGGTATGCTGTGTTTATGTAAATGTGATTACCCGCCTCAGTACATGAAAGGCCCAAATGACAGTAAGCGTACGATTAATGCAAACGTACCCGCAGTAAGTGTGTCGAGAGAGCAATACAAGAATTGGGAGCGACAAGCGGAGATCTTATACCGCCATTCGGATGACAAGTGGTGCAAAGCATCTCTAGAAATTTTGAGAGACATGGTGCGTCTGTTGCTCGAGAAAGACTACCAAACGTATCGCGAACAGGCAAAATTGCTGTACGAAACCATGAGCAAAATCACTTCCGAAGATGCGAAACGTGAACTAAATGCATACTTTGCTTCCGTAAATGACTCGTACAGAATTTAATTGTCACGCAAACTTAGTAAATTAGCACAGGCTGAATGCTTGCATTCAGCCAGTGCATTGTGTTTATAACAGTAAATAAGATATAACTATGCGTTGTAGAGGATGGTGGATTGTTCTAATAGCTGGGTTATTTGTTTTAATCCATAGCTGTGGAGCCTTTCATGGGGCCAAGAAGGAGACTGCTGGGGAAACACGTGGCAATAAGGCGCTCTATGTAGAATACGATGTGTATTCAAGGAGGTTGGAGAGTATGAATTTTTTGACCAAACAACACGGTGTGTTGATCAATGAAGGCAAACGCTCGCAATTTTCATGGGCATTTGGGGAGAAGGGTAGAGTAACAGTGGAAGTGGATGGTCGTAAGGATGGATGGTATCAGGATGAAGTAGGCAATGTAGTATTGAAGGATTTTGAAAGCGATAGCGTCCAACAACGCTTTATATACTATGATGTTCCATATTGTACGGCCATTAAGCTCGATCCCATCCAATGGAGGATAGAGAAGCAGACGAAGAAGGTGGGTAAGTTTAATTGTAGGAAAGCGACATGTCGCTATAAGGGAAGGGATTATACCGCGTGGTTTACCCCGGAAATACCCATCTCAGACGGTCCATGGAAATTACACGATTTGCCGGGCTTGATTCTCGAAGCAGAAGATAGCAAAGGGGAATTTAAGTACAAGCTGAAGCGCGTGGTATACCCCTATTCTGGCGAGGCTGTTGTGGATACTATACCTTGTGACAACTGGGTAGATAGTCTGACATTTTATAACGGAGGAGAGATAGAGGCGGTTAAAATAGAGAAAATGAATTTAGCTGCCCATGAGGGAGGAGGAGAGTTTAGGGTGCGTGTCTTCCGATACATCCCTCAGGAAATAGGTGATGTACAGAAAGAACAGAATGGGGATAAGAGGTAGTTTGCTCTTTGCCTTAATACTTCAGGTAGGCGCCCTGTTATCGCAGCAGACGGTCTGTTTTACGGTAAAAGACTCTACCACCGGAGAGGCCTTAGAAGGAGTATTATGCGTGGTGGATGATAGCCACTATTATACGACAGACGCGAAGGGAAAATTTTGTCATCCTTTTTTGTCGGATACGGCTACTGTGCGATTGGCCATATATCAAATGGGGCGGGCACCGCAATTTCGGAGACTTCGACAGTGGGATACAGTAGTGTGGGTACGCGCGGCGACGCAAGTGCTCGATGAGGTGGTAGTAGAAGCGCGGCCAGATATTATCGTCAAAGAAGATACAATCGTATACATCGCCCGACATTTTCGCGATAGTACGGAGGTCAACATCGAAGAACTTTTAGAAAAGCTTCCGGGATTTCGTGTAGATCCAGAAACAGGACTCATTACAGTTATGGGCTATGGGATAAAAACCGTGATGATCGAAGGCGATGATATTGTAGGCAAGCGATATCAAAAGATTACGAGGGGATTGTCGGCAGAGATGGTCAAAAAGATTGAAGTCATCGATGAAGAAGATAATCCCAACGTGAAATCCATTAACCTACAGCTAAACGAAGAACACAAGCTAAAACTACTCAATGGTAAAATCCATGGTTCTGTAAATACCCGTAAAAAGATACATGGAGGGTTTACGGGGTATTTTCAAGCCAAAAGGCAAAAGAATTTGCTCTCCCTGTCGTATAGAGAAGATGGTCAATCATCCTTCTACGGTTTTATACAGGAAAGGCCCGAAAAGAGTGAAATATTTTCAACCTCGGTACTTCAGGAGCAGTTCACAACTTGGACCTCGTATTTGCATTTTCCTTATTTAATCGTGCCGAGATCAAACTACCTAAATAACGCAGAGTGGGTGCTTTCAATCGACGGGGCATATAAGCTTTGGGGTGAAAAAGTGCGTCTTAACGTAGAATATATACGAGGTGCGAGGCGATACACACATAATAGGATAGAAGAATATCTTCAGCCAAAGACAATTTTTCACACGACCCAGACCAATGTGGACTGTCGATGGGGGTTGAACATGCATTTAAAATACGAAAAACGCATACTACCTTCATTGAGATTGTATTTTACCAATACGACCACCATGAGAATGGAAGGTGGAAGCATAGGGGAAGATGGAGAATTGAATAGTTATTATCAACAGGCATTGGATAGTAGTCGATCGAATCAGTCAGACATAGTTTTGGCCTACGATGTCAATGACCAATGGACGATAAAATTCAACAGCTCTTTTGGTTATCGACAACAATGGCAGGAGTATCTCACGCACTACAGCGATAGTCTTACCAATTTAGGGTATCCACTGGACAGTATACGTCAGGGTCTTTACGATAGGGTGCTGCGATGGG
This sequence comes from Saprospiraceae bacterium, assembly GCA_026996805.1. Classification (GTDB taxonomy): domain Bacteria; phylum Bacteroidota; class Bacteroidia; order Chitinophagales; family Saprospiraceae; genus S141-43. The sequence continues at coordinate 10,654 of JALWKB010000171.1, forward strand.
AAAATTCGATAATAGCGAATTACAAGTACAGTGAAGGGAGTTTGTTGAGCGCGGGCTTGGGATATCTATCGCTGCGCTGGGATGACCGCTTTAACAGCAACTTTGATGCAAAGAACGAGAAAACCTATCGCATCCATACGCCTGTATCGGCCTTTGGCTATGTGCGTAGATGGGGGAAGATGACTTTGAATCTAAGATCGAATATTCTGTCATACGGGGGGAAGTGGTACTATCAAGGGTCGAGCTGGTATGAATACAGAGTTAATAATCACAATTTTAACACCAGCATGGTGGCAGGGAAGACCTATGCGATGAATAATTTTTACATCCAACCAATAATTTTTGGAGCGTACAATCTATTGTATTCCTTTGATTATCGCCCTGTTGAACGAAATTTTTTGCTGTGGAATCTGCATTATACGTATATACCTAATAATGTCACGACCTTATTTTGGGTGCGTATGACAGCAAAGCAGGAGTACATCAATGCCACGAGAGAAAATGGGATAATAGGTCGATACATAAGGACGGTGCGCTATGTGGATAGTATCACCTCACAATCGAGTGTATTTGTACAGATCAATGGGAGGTACTTTATCGAAAAAATCGCCACAGCTATTAAGTTGCGCCCAGAATGGGGCATATCGCAATATGCGTTTTTAATCGATGGTGAACCCATACGCAGCAAGAATGTGCAGCGGGGTTTGTTTACATTTTTGCGGACCGTGTACTTTAAAAATGTGACCCTTGACTTCTCATGGAAGTATATTGAGGGAGATTTGTACTATGGCGATGCCCATGTGTACCGCTGGACACAGAATAGTTTTAAGATGACGTGGTCACTTCAGTGGCGGTCGATTTATGTGAAGAGCACATTACACTATTATCAATACCGGTATTTGAGGAAATCCATCTTCCTCAATACCTATCTGAGATATAGCCCACGAGGACAATCTTACAAGTTGGAGCTTAGTGGGATCAACCTCTTAGGATATACGGTATTGCAGGAGAACTACATAAGTGATTTTTATACCACCGTATTGTCCTACCCGCTCTTTGGGAGATTGCTCGGCATTGGATTTTATTACTATTTATGAATACTAAATCAATTATAGGCTCTTTACCCTCTACCACCATCACAGCTGGCACATCAATGGTGGTGTTGCGTACGGAGGACTTGCAGCGTGTTGAGCACTAAAAAAGGTCTTCCCTTTTTTTCTTATATTGGATCGTTAAACAGCACATTATGACGGGATTGAGAATACTGATCACATTAGTTGCATTTGCGAATCTGGTCTATGCTCAAAACCTCGTAGTGGTATACGAAGCGTATAAAAAAGTGCCCGATGCAATCATTAGCGGTAATCCGAGGTTAGAGGCTATTCGATCAGAGCTTGCTGCAGAAAAGATAAAGTATCGCTACTCGTTGCGCATCACTCCTGGGGAGTCGCTGTACAGCCTCGATAGTGTGTATGTCGAGCGCCAGTCGCGTTTAGAATCAGTCATAGGGTATGAAAAAATTTATAAAAACTACGGGGAAGATGAATGGTTAAAGGTGAGCGGAAGGTACAGAGAGGGATACGGATATCAACGCAAGATATCGAAAATGCTCGAGGAGCGCCCCCATCAGTGGAAGCGCACGGGAAGGGAAAAGCGGATACTCGGCTTTCGGTGTATTGAGGTGGTTGCGGATCAGAAGCGCGCCTATTATGCTGCTGACATCCCTATACCGGATGGCCCTTCAGATGGCGTATTTGGTCTACCGGGTTTGGTGTTGGAATACCACTACCCATTGAAGTCGTTTGTGGCGGTG
>JALWKB010000172.1 GCA_026996805.1 Saprospiraceae bacterium
GGCGCTTGCGTCGCTGCCGGGTATTGGGCAGCGCACCGCCTATCGGCTCGCCCTCCACTTGCTCAATCAACCGCCGTCTTATACCGAAGAAATTGCATCGGCGCTGCTCGATTTCCGTCAAAAGATTTATCGCTGCGCACACTGCCATCACATCAGTGACGAAGAAATCTGTGCTATCTGCAAGGATCCTCAGCGCGACAGTGGCACGATCTGCGTGGTAGAATCCATCCGCGATGTGTTTTCAATCGAAGCGACGAGGAGCTATCGAGGCCACTACCACGTGTTGGGGGGCGTCATTTCACCAATCAACGACGTCGGCCCCGAAGACCTCTACATAGAAGATCTGGTCAAAAGGGTTGAAGATCATCAGGTGCGCGAAGTGATTTTAGCCTTGAGTGCGACGATCGAAGGCGATACGACCATGCAGTACCTGGCGCGCTTGCTACGCCCCCACGTAGAACGCATCAGCTTTATCTCCAGAGGAGTGGCCTTTGGTGGAGAGCTGGAGTACGCCGACGAATGGACCATTGCCCAAGCCATCCGCTTTCGACGTCCTATTGAGGACTTCGCCCTTACCCCACGCGCAGAAGACGAAGAATAGGGCGTTTATGCTATTGGATTGTATCTGAGGTGCATGGATCTCAGTGTCGTCATAGTCAGTTACAACGTGCGGTACTTTTTATACCAATGCCTCACTGCCCTCAATCGATCGCAGTGTCATCTGTCCTGGGAGTGCATCGTCGTCGACAACGCGTCCCATGATGGGAGTGTCGAAATGGTGCGGGAGCATTTTCCCACGGTTAGGCTCATTGTCAACGATGCCAATGTCGGCTTTGCTCGTGCGGTCAATCAGGCCATCGAGTGTGCTAAAGGGAAGTACATTCTCTTGCTCAATCCCGATACCATCGTCTCCGAAGAGGTCTTACAGCAGTGCTTCGACTTTATGGAGTCACATCCCGATGCGGGCGGCATGGGCATAAAGATGATCGATGGTTCGGGTAAGTACGCGCCGGAGTCGAAGCGCGGCTTTCCCACACCTCGCGTAGCTTTTTTCAAGCTTTTTGGATTGCATCGACTGTTTCCAACATCTGCTTTTTTCAACCGCTATTACCTCGGCCACCTGTCCAAGGACGCCGTACAAAAGGTAGAGGTGTTGAGCGGAGCTTTTATGTGGTTGCGCCGAAAAGTGCTCGACGAAGTAGGTGCCCTCGACACGCGCTTTTTCATGTATGGCGAAGATATCGACCTGTCGCATCGCATCACCCGTGCAGGTTATCACTTGTACTATTATCCCCATTGTGTGGTGGTGCACTTCAAAGGCGAGAGCACTTTCACGTACGACTGGAAGTACGTGCGGCAGTTCTATCAGGCCATGTCGCAATTTGTCTCTAAGCATTACAAGGGGCGCAAGGCATGGACGTATCTCGTACTCCTGCGTGCGGGGCTGTGGCTGCGTGCGGCTATAGAGCTGATGCGCAAATACTTCTATCGATGGTTGTTGCCCCTGACGGATGCCGTGCTCATCCTGTTGGGCCTCGTGCTCTTTAAGGAGTTTTGGGAAGAATACTACTATCGCAATCCCCATCAGTTGGAACACCTGCAGACCTACTTGCACATGGTGTTGTACACGGCGGTGTGGTTGGGGGGTATCTATTTAGGAGGAGGATACCAGCGGAGTTTTCGATTTCACCGCGTCATTGCGGGACTGGTGGCGATGAGCCTTATCCAACTGGGTATTTACGGACTGCTCTCACCGCAGTACCGCCCGTCGCGGATGATGCTCGTCATGGGTACGGTTTGGGCCTTTGGTGTGGTATTGCTCACGCGGTGGGTGTGGCATTATCTGTTGTACGGTGACTGGCGTTGGGGACGGCCCGTCGATACTCCCTCCATCTTGGTAGGTCGCTGTTTGACGCGCAGGGCCATCGAGCGGATGTACACGCAATCGAAGCAAACGCTTGATCTCGTGGGGGTGTTGTCCCCCGACCAGGAGCTGCAAGAGTGCCATATCGCACCTTTTCACCAATTGCGTCACTTGTGCACCGCTCTCGACATCAAAGCCATCATCTGGGATACCGATGCTCTTTCTTTCAAGACGATCATCGGCGCGATGGAGCGCGAGGTACCGGGCTATCAACACCAATTTTGGCACGATCGCATCGGGCTTATGATCGCAAGTCCGCATCGACAGCGTCGGGGTGGTTGTTTATTGGGGCAGCCCGCCTTTCCTCTGGCGGATCGCGATTTGCGCCGCCTCAAGCGCTTGTTGGACTGGCTGGTATGGGGCTTGGTTTTGGTATCTTTACCGCTGTTGGCTGTTTTTCGCTTTAGGAGGGTATCGCAATATGCACGTGCCCTGTTCCGCATACCCATGGGATACACCTGGATAGGATACATCGGCAATGGGATGGATGTGGATCTACCCCCTTTGCGTGAGGGAATTTATCACCCTTGTGCGGTCGTGCCCGAAGATGATCGATTACGTCGGCTGATCAATTACCGCTATGCGGAAACCTACAGTGTAGGAGTGGATCTCAAGTGGATCAGCTACCATCTGTTGCGCAGGCATTAGCTCTCCAACTCCTGGAGCAGTTGCTGTGCTTGTTGATGATGGGGATGGCCGGGGGTTTGACTGATTTCTCTGAGCAGTTCGATCGCTTTGCCGGGCAAGCCGACGCGGATATAGGCCAGGGCGAGGTACCACTGGGCATCATCGTGGTAGCGATTGTGGGGCACGTTGACGATGTATTTGAATTCGTCGATGGCTTTCCAATTGAGATCGCTATGCCAATAGATGTGTCCGCGGAAAAATCGCGCGTCGTCGTACCAGCTACTGCCCACGGGTATGTCTTCAAAGCTTTCGAGGGCTTCTTCATAGAAGCCTTCGTTGTATTTGGATCGGAACAGTTCCCACGAAGGGCTGGTAAAGGGCACGTCGGTGGAAGTATCCTCCGCATGAGGCATTTCATAATACCGTTCAGCCAATCGCTCGTACTTACTTAGTTC
>JALWKB010000173.1 GCA_026996805.1 Saprospiraceae bacterium
GAGCGCGAGCATAAAGCACCGGATCAGCTCCAGCGCAGTCGGGAAGGCATGCTCTACGTGGAGCTCGTGCGTGCCGATGTCGTCTTGCGATGCGATACGCTGTGGTGGCAAATACCTGACTCAGTGCCCTACGGTGAGGGATATTTTACGCATTGGATGCGGGCAGTGGCACCGGGCGAATATCTACTGCGCGCCCGATGGGTACCTTTCAACGATTTAAATGCAGTTCGTCTGTATTGGGATAGCTTGCATGTGCGTGATTTTAGGGCAGTTGACTTGCTGTATGAAATCGTACTCCCGGCGTCATTAGCGTCAGCACAGAGCAATAGAAGCCCATGTTCCTCTGGCGAATGGCAATTCGACATACGCAGTGTGCGACCACAAGCACTTCCTACGCCTATGGTGTTGAAGTTTTCGATCCACCTTTGCACCGATGGTGATAAATACTTGCCACTGGCGGCTACGGCGTGGAAAGTGGATTCGACGGTGTATCAACACCGAAGTCTGTGTATGCAGCTGGCGCAATCGCGTGAAGACACCTCGGCGTACAGGCTGATGTTGGAGCTCTACGACAAAGACATGCGCAAGCGGTCATCACTTCAACGAGTGGTTTATGCCGTGGGTGATGGTCTTGTTTCGGGTGCATGTGGTAGCGATGCCGTGCATTTGGATTGGGTTGATACGATGACGCCGAGGCAGTTGCGCTATGCGTTGCGGGCTTTGGCTGTAGGCCTTTCGGGGCACGAACGTGCGCGCATTGCAAAAATCTTGAAAAAGGCATCGGTCGACACGATGCGCCATCTGCTCAGTGCTTTGTGGCTGCGCATCGCACCATTTCATACGCGAAGGCATTACGAACGATATATGCAACGTGCCCGATGGGCCGATGAGGCATTTTACTCCGGATTTGGGTATGGATTTGAGACGGACCGCGGGCGGATTTACATGCGCTATGGCCCCCCCGACGACCGCATCGTTGAGGAGCAAGAGCCCGATGCCTACCCCTATGAGATTTGGATTTATCAGACGACAGCGGATGGTCAGCGCAATGTGCGATTTTTGTTCTACAACCCCTCGCTCGCCAGCGGACAATACGAGCTCTTGCACAGTACAGCCGTTGGAGAGCGCAAAAACAGCCGTTGGGAACGCGTGCTCTATAGCCGCGCTACGGCAGATCCCCAGCCGCAAAATTTTATTGACGAAAAACGCGCCCCAGACGGTATCTTGCGCCGAGCGCGCTGGTATTTTACGCGCTATTGAAAAAAGGTCCTCCTATTACCATTTTATACATTGAGAAATCGTATCTTTGCGCCGCAAACCCGCAGTTTGGTTAGCAAAGGAAGCGGGTCGTAGTCGTATAAAATCGTTGAAAACTATGCCAGTACGCATTCGCTTAGCACGACATGGGCGTCGTAAGCGTCCGTTCTACCACATCGTTGTAGCCGATTCGCGCGCGAAGCGCGATGGGAAGTTTATCGAAAAAATCGGCACGTACAATCCACTGACACACCCTGCCACCATTACTCTCGACCGAGAAAAGGCTGTCGAATGGATCCTCAAAGGGGCACAACCGAGTGAAACGGTGCGCTCGATTCTGCGCCTGAAAGGTGTCCTCTACCGCATCCACTTGCTGAAAGGCGTCAAAAAAGGCGCTCTAACCCAAGAAGAAGCCGACCGCCTCTATCGTGAATTCATCCAGAAGAAGGAAGAGAAGCTTCGCCAGATGCGCCGCGAAGAGCTCATGCGCCAGCGACAGTTCTGGGAAAAAGTCTCCGGTACTGCCGAAAGCCCATCGGCAGAGGAGCAAGAAGCAGCAGACACAGTGGAAAATACGACCGAAAGCACTGCTGAAGAGGAATCCAGTGCTGAGGCGCAGGGTGAAGCCACCGCCGATGCTGCCGCCGACGAAAGCGCTACGACTTCGGATGCTGCCGCAGCCGAGAGTCCCGAAGCCGAACCTACCGCCGAAGAACAATCCAACCCATCTACGGAAGCGGACGAAGAAAAGTCCGAAACCTGAAGCGTCATTAAACCCTCAGCAACACCAACTCCCACCGGGAGTCAAACGCAGTGACAAAGCGCTGAGCTGAGGATAAAATAAGATACATATGCGTGTACAACCCCTCGACGACAAGTACAAAAAGCTCCTCGATAAAATCGCTCTGGCCATCGAAAAATCGCCGGAATGGGTGCAGCTGCTCGAACACGAAGACGAAGAGACCTATAAGGAGCTTCGAAAAAAGTTTGAACCCTACCTGGCTAAGGTGCATCATGCCGTGGCGGTAGAAGCTCCCCTGCAGCTCTTCGAGCTGGAAGACCTCATGCTCGACGATCGCTTTGCAGGGCTTTTCCTCCCACGCATACTCGCCTATACCATCCTTCGAGGCTCCATCAATGATAATTACAAATTTGTGCGACCGGTCGAGCGCTTCGAAAAGGTCTTACGGGCGATCGTGGAGAGTCCCAACTTTGAGTTTATCGTACCGCGCATCGGGCAGACCATCGAACTGGGATTTGCCCTGAGCAGCAACGTCTGGGTCAACAATTTCATAGAGTCCATCACCCAACCACGCATTCAAAAAAGCCTTCAACAATATATACGTTTGAAATACAAAGAACTGCGTGCGCGTAAATCCCTCTATCATCGATACAAGCGACAGTTTAAAAATTACATTTACGAGACTACTCCTTTCCCCGAAAATGCAAGGGAATTTGCCCTATTGTACCAGGATATCATTCGCTTTTTAAAGGCGCGCCAATCTAGAGGTCTCAATCACACCAGTTATATTCTCGAACTCAATGCCATCGTCCAGTCGCCTGCATACCACGAGCTCGAGGAGTATATACCGGTGTTGTACACCTTGGTAAATTACATCACGTACGACGATTCGTTTGAAAAAAACTTAGCAGATGTCTTCAATGCGCTTCGGAAAAAGCGCAAAGACCTGTCGAGCAAATACTTTAAAGAACACCTAAAAAACCTACAAGAGGGCA
>JALWKB010000174.1 GCA_026996805.1 Saprospiraceae bacterium
GCTCTGTGGTGCACACCTATACACTTTGCATCCAGAGGATATGGATGAAGAGCCGCGTAGATCACTGTGTGCGATTAGGTGGCAAGGGTGTGCCTTGATAGAACAACCTATCGGATCTAATGATTTTCACAGGGGTGGATATTGCATGCATGTCAGCATTGCTTGCCGGGTGCATTAGGAATTTCTTCGGACGGACTGCGGGGGATTCTGCATTATTGTGTCCAAACGATTTCATACAAACGCTCCAGAGTGGAGACGCCCACGGGATTGCAGTACCCTTTTAGTGTCGGTAGCAAGCCAATACGAGAGGTGGGTTGATGCTAACTTTTGCTATTTTTACAAATATGAAAGAGTATCCCATTGCAATTATGTTGGTGAGGAAAATTTCCGTGCGATGGATGGTGGTGTACATCATCTTTTTTGCTTCGGTGTGGGGATTGGCCTTTGGCTTTGCCGATGCGTACGAATATCATTCCAATCTCGATGTGTTGACGTATACGGCTTTAGCGCGGGGGGATCTGGATGAGAGTCCGATACGGAGGTATCGGATCGTTGTGCCGGCCTTAGCGGGGACGGTATATCGGGTGCTTGGTCCCTTTTTGGAGCGCGTACAGCCGAAGGAGTTTCCAGGCGATTTTCCCTTGATTTTTTCCTTTGTATTGGTCAACTCGCTATTGATGGCGGGGTATTTCACGCTCTTAATGCGTTTGTGTCTGCATTTTTTAGAGGATGGAGAAAGGGCTTTCACTTGGGCATTGATGGGGGTGATGGGGGTATTGACCTGTCGGTGGACATTGTTGCTTGCGGGGAGTGCTCTTGTGGACAGTTTGCTCATGATTGCGATAGTTTTGATGGTCGGGGGTGTACTTATGGATCGCCATCGCTGGTTGGTGTGGGCACTGTACATTGGACTGTGGGCAAAGGAGTCGTTTGTATTTTATTTGCCTCTGGTGTTGTTTTACCGAGGCAGGAAATGGCCGTTATTGGGTCATTTGGTGGTAGCGGGCGTGACGGTGTTGGCGTTTCGCCTATGGCTGGACAGCCAGATTGGGGCGGCACCTATGGAATCGGTGCGTGCCGATGTGGAGCACATCTTCAATATGGGTTTAGCGCTATCGCGTTTGTTTTCTTTTCACGGGCTGTACGAAGTTTTATCGATCGGTGGGGTGTGGAATGTGTTCCTCTTCTGGGCGTTGAGTAAGCGGGAGCGGTGGGCGTTATTGGTGCCGGGGCGAGGAGGTTTTTGGGCGGTGTTTTTTGTAGCGGTTGTGGTACAGATGCTGTTGTCGACGGAGTTGTCTCGGATGTTGTACATGACCACACCGTGGTATGGCATCGTGTTGGCGAGGATCTTTAGTGCTTTGGGGGCGAGGGGAGTCTTCGATTTTATACCCTCATCGCGGTAGCGTCATTTTTGGGGGCGGTAGTGTTCCATGCCCTGGAATACCTGGATGAGGAATGCGATGTGTTCTTCAGGGGGCTTGCCGATGAGTTCGAATCCCTTATAGATATCTTCTCGGCTGACGCCTGCGGCGAAGAGTTTGTCTTTCATGCGTTTAAGCACTTTATTGGGCTTCATGCCCTGGAAGCCGGTGGGTCGCATGAGGTGGTAGGCGTGTAGAAATCCGCTGAGTTCGTCGCATGCGAAGAGGTAGCGGTCGAGCAGTGTTTGGGGTTCGACGCCGGAGCGCTGGGGTGCGTGGGCGAGGATGGCATGGCGCAGTTCTTCGGGGTAGTCGACGAGGAATTCGTTGACGGCCTTAACGGGGTGTTCGTCCGGGTATTTTTCCCAGTCTAAGTCGTGAAGTAGGCCGGTCATATACCACAGATCAGTGTCTTCACCGAGTTGTTGCGCGTAGGCTTCCATCGCTGCGGCTACCATTTTCATGTGGTGTCGCAGTGCTTCGCTCTCTACGTGTTGGTGGAGTAGATTGATGGCATCTTCTCGTGTGGGCATGGCGTGAATTTTTTGTTGTTGTGATGTATGAAATGGTTGGCCTTCGACGACGTGGATGCAAAGATACGCGATCCTTGCGGAGTGATACAATAGGTGCTCAATGTGTACGAGGGGGATACTGGATCCAAGTGCGGATGGAGTCGGCTATGACTTCGGGGCGCCAGATCATTGCGCCTGTTTTGATGTATCGCACTTGGCCGGTGCTGTCGATGATGTAGGTCGTCGGCAGGTAGCGTATGCCTTTGTCGATGAGGGTGGTTTGTAGGTAGGTGAATTGGTAGGGGGTGGTTTGTTGGGTGACGGCGATTTTATGCATGGATTCGTCGGAGGCGAGGAGTACGATGTAGTCATCACCGAGCAATTGTCGGGCCCGATCGATAAGGGGCATTTCTTTGATGCAGGGTTTGCACCAGGTAGCCCAAAAGTTGAGGATGATATTTTTCCCCTTGAAATCGTCGATTTTGACCTCGGTGCTATCGGTGGAGAGGAATCTCCATGTGTGGACATCGGTTTGAGGTGCGCCGTAATTTTCCCACACATACCACAGGCCCAAGAGGAGGAAGAGCAGGATGATAGCGAGGGGGTATCGCCATTTCATATGTGATCGATTTCATCCTGCAAAGATGAAGAAAATTGAAATGATGCAATGTAGTTAGGGTTTATCGCCTTTGACCTTAGTAAGGGAGTGTCCGTTGATGAGAGCGATGCGGATTCGGCTTTTTCCGTCGTCATCCATGTGTGTCCATACTGCGCGTACTATTTGTTTGTAGGCGGCGATGCCGATATAGTCGCCGAAAAACACCTTTGAGTTGGGATAGAAGGGCTTATCGGTGAGGGGGATATGGCGGAAGGATTGTCCGCCGTTGGTGGAGTAGGCAAGGTGGACCCATGTGGCGATGTCATCACTATTTTGGGCCTTGTCTCTATCGTAATAGACGATCCAGAGGTATCCGGTGGCCGGATCGATCGTGGCTGCGGGCAGGAATTGATGGCGGTGGTTGCCAGGAGTGTTGATGCGTATGGGTGGGGACCAGGTATTGCCGTGGTCGTCGGAATAGCGGAGCCAGAGGTCCGTGTTATCGGGTCCGTGGCGTTGGTCGGCCCAGATGATGTAGATTCTTCCGCGGTAGGGGCCGTCGCTGACATCACACAGGGTGGTAGGCAGGCCGCTGCAGCGATAGAGGCCTGGGATGTCGTATGCCCAGCCTCCCGGCATGGAGTCGACGAAGATGTCGTGCACTAGCCATGAGTCACCACCGTCGAAAGAGCGGTCAAAGACGATACCCTGTGGGCCTGCCCATGCAGTATAGAGCTCTCCGTGGGGGCCGACGGCTGGTATGGCCCCTTCGACGGTGGAATCGCCGTCGATGCAGTCGCCGGCAATGCGGTTGATGCGAATGGGATGGGTCCAAGTTTGTCCGCCGTCCAATGATTTGCTAAAGAGGATGTAAGAGCTATCCTGTGGGTCTTTGCTGCCGTAATCGTCGAAGCGGGTCCATAGGAGGTAGAGGGCGTTGCGGATGGGATCGTAGGCGGCCCATTCTTTGTCTTGGTCGGTGGGAGGGGCGTATCCGATGTGTGCAATCTGCGGCCAGCTGCGGCCTCCGTCGGTACTCTTTTGGCAGAGCAAGCGGTCTAACCAGTGCTCTCCGTCGCAAAGGGAAAAGAAGTAGGCATGGCCGGCCGTGTCGTAGAGGACCACCGGGTCGCCATAGACTCTATAGGGATCGGCACGCATACGCATTCCTTGCCAGGTATGCCCAGTGTCAAAGGAGATGAAGACGTGATTGAGATTGGTTCCCACAATGATGTTGGCGGGATTGGACGGGTTGATGGCTATGGAGGGTTCGTTAATAAAATGCCGATGGGCAATCTCGACGATGGGGAAGTTTTGGGCGTACAAGTGGCCGGTCGTAAGAGTGATACAATAGGTCATTCGATGCAGAACACCGGCTAAAGGGTATAAAATCGCAGGCATGCGAAAAACAGCGCGGTTTGTCTGGCCCGCAATGCACCTCATGGGACTTGTTTTTGTTAAAAATAGTATAAAAACGGTAGATGTGTAGAAGAGGATGTGTGAGATGCTAAAAAACTTTTTATAAATTTGCGTGTTGGAAAGATGAAGAATAGGGATTTGGCACGATGCACGAAGTGCGTGTACGTATCGCGCTTGTGAGGTGTGCAGTTAAAACGGGAAAGTGACGTCAAAGATACAAAGCCGGTATAGCCAGAGATATTCGACACACATGATAGGAAGATATACGATATTCAATTGTGCAACTATATTTCAAGCGCGTCAAGCGGGACATCATCGCGAAGTGATGGCGGGCGTTGCTTGAGGGGGCGTTTGTAGGCACAGGGAGCAGCATGTAGGTTAGAATCTGGCGCAGACACCCGGCAGTTGGGACGAGCTTTCCCCGAATGTTAAAATTGCTGGATCATGGAAGGAACTGTCGTAATAGCTATTGTTGTAGGTGTAGCACTGGGTTTGGCCGTAGGGTATTATCTCAATACACTGATCTTTAAGCGAAAGAATGAGGAGCTCAACCGCAAGGCGGACACGATCATCGAAGATGCGCGTATCAGCGCCAAGCACATTGTAGGAGATGCTGAGCTCAAGGCCAAACAGTTGGTCAACGATGCCGAGTTGAAGGCAAAAAACTTAAAAGAGAAGTACCTTACCGAGGCGCGCGAGAAGGTCGCCCGCTTGAAGGAAGAGCTCGACCGCCGTAAAAAGTCCTTTGTCGATGAGGTGCGCGAGAAGGAAGAGGAATTGACGAAACGCCACCGGGAGTTGAAGACCTTGGAGGAGGAGCTCGAGAGTAGGAGGATGGAAATTGAGGCAATACGGAAGAACCTGGCACAGCAGCTTGAGATCGTCTCGCATAAGAAGGCGGAACTGGAGAAGCTGGTGGAAGAGCACATTGCCAAGCTCGAAAACATTGCACGCTTGAAAGAGTCGGAGGCTCGGGAGCAGCTGTTGGAGAGTGTCAAGGCCAAAATAACGACCGAGGCCATGGCACTGGAAAAGCGCATCATTGAAGAGGCCACCCAGCGCGCGCACAAGGAGGCCAAGAAGATCGTCATTCAGACCATTCAGCGGCTCAGTGCAGACTATACCATCGAGAATACGATCTCGGTCTTTCACCTGGATTCGGACGACATCAAGGGACAGATCATTGGTCGTGAGGGGCGCAATATACGGGCGTTGGAGAAGGCCACCGGTGCGGAGATCATCGTAGACGATACGCCTGAGACGATTGTCATATCGAGTTTTGATCCCGTACGCAGGGAGGTGTGCCGTCAGGCATTGAAGATATTGGTAGCTGATGGGCGCATACATCCCACGCGCATTGAAGAGGTTGTGAGCAAGGTAAAAAAGCAGCTTGACGAGCAGATCGTAGAGATTGGAGAGCGCACTGTTATCGACCTCAACATAGAGGGCCTGCATCCCAATTTGGTGAAGATGGTCGGTCGGATGCGTTTTCGCTCGTCGTACGGTCAAAACCTCCTGCAGCACTCCATTGAGACGGCTCATCTGTGTGCCATCATGGCTGCCGAGTTGGGCTTGTCGCCTAAGCAGGTCCGTCTGGCCAAGCGCGCCGGTCTGCTTCACGACATCGGCAAAGTCAGCGAAGAAAACTCCGAGCTCTCCCATGCTCTGCTCGGTATGGAAATAGCGCGCAATTACGACGAGCATCCCGCAGTGGTCAATGCGATCGGTGCACACCACGACGAAATAGAGATGAACAATATCATCTCCCCCATCGTGCAGGCTTGTGATGCCATAAGCGGAGCGCGTCCGGGGGCACGGCGCGAGATACTCGAAAACTATCTGAAGCGCATTCGCGAACTCGAACAAATCGCCCTCGAGTTTGAAGGTGTGCAAAAGGCCTATGCACTACAGGCTGGTAGAGAATTGCGCGTCATCGTAGAAAGCGACAAGATCGATGACAAGGCTACTGAAGAGCTCTCCTTCATGATTTCGAAGAAGATCGAAAATGAAATGCAATATCCAGGACAGGTCAAGGTAACAGTCATCCGCGAAATCCGAGCGACGGCATTTGCCAAATAGCCTATCCGACGTACCCATGACGGGGGCACAGGAGAAATTTTTACGGTATTTAGCACTGACCCATCCTGCACCCAGTCTTTTGGAAATCGAGCGGGCTGAAGGGATTTACTTGTACACGCCCTCGGGGGAGCGCTATATCGATTTTAACTCTGGTATAGGTCCTGTAGCACTGGGGCACAGCCATCCAGTCATACGTCGGGCGGTCCATGCGCAGATCGATCGGTATGCCCATACGATGGTGTGGGGTGAGTACGTGCAGAGTCCTCAGGTGGCGTATGCGGAGGCGCTCGTGACGCACTTGCCCGCTGACCTCGATACGGTGTATTTTACCAATTCGGGCACAGAGGCGGTGGAGGGAGCGATTAAATTGGCGCGGAAGTTTACGGGGCGGCATGAAATCGTAGCAGCCCGATCGGCATACCACGGCAGTACGCTCGGAGCCATGAGCCTGCGCAGTGATATCGAATACAAGCAGCATTTTATGCCACTGCTTCCGGGCGTGCGCCATTTGCGCTTCAACGCCATCGAAGAGGTGGAGCTCGTTACAGCCCGTACGGCCTGTGTGGTGTTGGAATCCATCCAATCGGAGGCGGGTGTGCTTTTGCCCGATAGGGCATTTTTGCAGGCCATACGTCGCAGGTGCGATGAGGTGGGTGCGCTGCTGGTGCTCGACGAAATACAGGTAGGCATGGGACGCACGGGAAGGCTTTGGGCTTTTGAGCACTACGGCATCGAACCCGACATATTAGTTTTGGCCAAAGCTCTGGGTGGTGGCTTGCCCCTTGGGGCTTTTATCGCATCGAGGAAAATTATGTCTGCCTTGTGGGAGTGTCCGACACACGGCCATTTGACGACCTTTGGAGGCAATCCCGTGAGCTGTGCAGCGGGCAAAGCGGCGTTTGACATTATTTGTAAAGGGGATTTCCTCCGCGACGTGGAGCGCAAGGGACGCCGCATCGCGTGGTGGTTGCAACGTGCGGAGGGGGTGAAGGAAATCCGCCATATCGGACTCTTGATTGGTGTAGACCTCGGTGATGCACGCCGCACGCAGGCTGTTATTAAAGAGCTTTTTGCCCGACATATTATTGTCGACTATCTACTATTTCATACGACGACCTTTCGCATAGCTCCTCCGCTCATCGTCACGGAGGAGGAGATTGACGAGGCGATGGAGGTAGTGCTCGATGTGCTCAACACGGTAGGGGGGCGAAGCAGTTAAATGTGGAGGGGGTTGCCACAGTACTTGCAATACACGGCGTCGTAGTCGTGGCCTTCGCGGCTGCAGAAGGGACATACTTGGGTAGTGATTTGTTGGGGGGACTTGCGTCTGCGCATGATTTCCGTGCTGACGATACCGGTAGGTAGCGCTATGACGGAATAACCGAGGATCATGATCACGGCTGAGATAAACTGCCCCAGCGGAGTGATAGGGGAGATGTCGCCATATCCCACTGTGGTAAGGGTGACGATGGCCCAGTAGATGGAGCGCGGTATGGAGTCGAATTTTTCGTTGACGGGACCTTCGATGATGTACATCATCGAGCCGAAGATGGTGGTCATGAGCAAGACAAACAACAAGAATACCGTGATCTTGCGTCGGCTGTGGATCAATGCAGATAGGATGTACTGCGCATCGTGAATAAAATGCACGAGCTTGAAAATACGGAAGATGCGCATGAGGCGCAGGATGCGCACCACCGTCAGCTGCTGACCTGTACCCAAGAAGATCGACAAATAGGTAGGCAGGATGGCTAAGAGGTCAATAATGCCGAAAAAGCTACGTATGTAGCCCCAGCGGTTGTAGCTGCAGTAGATGCGCGCGAGGTATTCGATCGTGAAGAGGATGGTAAAAAACCACTCAATGATGTAAAACAGCTCGCGGTAGCGCTCTCCGTATGCCGGTATGGATTCGAGCATGACCACCAGCACGCTCAGTAAAATGAAGATGAGCAGGAGCACATCGAAGAGCTTTCCACCGAACGTATCGGCTTCGAAGATGATGGTATGCATCTTTCTGCGCAGCGGGCTATAGTCTTGAGGAATAGGTCTTTTGTGGGGTTCGTTGATGTTCATAGGCATGGAGGTTTTCACACAAAACTATGGGATTCTTCCCATAGTTGGACGTGAATCTTTCCGTAAGTTTGTCCTGATTTTGACAAAGTTCGGCCTATGGGTAAGATACGCTTTGGCACGGACGGGTGGCGTGCGGTGATAGCAAGGGATTATACGGTGGCCAATGTGGAGCGCGTGGCACAGGCAACTGCTGAATGGATGAAGCAACGCGGCATGCGATCGGTAGTGATAGGGTATGATTGTCGCTTTGGCGGCAAGATGTTTAGTGAGGCGGTCGCTTCGGTGATGGCCGAACACGGCATGTCGGTCTATTTGTCCGAACAATTTGTAACTACGCCCATGGTTTCGCTTGGGGTGGTGAAGCATCACGCAGACATGGGTATTGTGATCACGGCCAGTCACAATCCACCAGAGTACAACGGTTTTAAACTCAAGAGTGCCTATGGAGGCCCTACAGTTCCCTCCGACATTGGTGCGATTGAGGCTTTAATCCCGCCTTCTGCAGCGGTAGAGGTTCGGGATGCATCGCATTATCGCAATCGAGGACTATGGCAGTATGTAGACTTAGAAGAGCTGTATTATCGCCATGTCGAGGAGCACTTCGACATGGATGCCATACGGAGCTCAGATATTGGGATCGCCTACGATGCTATGTACGGGGCTGGGCAACGCATTGTGCCGCGTTTGTTTCCCGAGGCTACGCTCCTGCACTGTGACTACAATCCTTCGTTTAAGGGGAGGGCGCCCGAGCCTTTGGAGAAGAATCTCGGTGAGCTCAAAGCGCTCATGCAAGGTGATGCCTCGCTGCACTTTGGTTTGGCCAATGACGGCGATGCCGACCGCATAGGTCTCTTTGCCGAAGGCGGCCAATATATTGACAGCCATCGCATCATGCTCTTGTTGTTGTACTACCTTGCGAAGTATCGCGGTCTAAAGGGCAAGGTGGTCGTCACCTTTTCGGTGACGGAAAAGATGCGCGTATTGGCGGAACACTTTGGGTTTGGGTATGCGGTGACGCCCATTGGGTTTAAACACATCGCCGAGATCATGATACGCGAGCCCGTGTTGATCGGCGGAGAAGAGAGCGGAGGCATCGCAGTGGCCGGCCACATACCCGAACGCGACGGTGTCTGGAACGGCTTGCTGCTCCTGGAGTTCATGGCCCGTACGGGCAAGCGCCTTACGGAGCTTCTCGACGAGATATACGCCATTGTCGGGAGGTTTGCCTACCACCGATGGGACTTGCATATCGATGAAACGACCAAGGCGCGCGTGATCGAAACCTTGAAACATCGGCCGTGGGAGCGCATCGGTCCCTTTGGTGTACGGAGGGTCGAGGCGCTGGATGGATACAAATTTCACCTCGGCGATGGGGAGTGGGTGATGATACGCCCCAGTGGTACTGAGCCCGTCTTGCGCGTGTATGCTCAGGCAGCCACAGATGAAAAAGTACAAGAGGTGTTGGAGGCGACAAAAAAATGCATTGAGGCTGTATGAAATGGTGGGCCTTGTTGGCTGTGATATCGGTGGTGGTTGCGCTGTGTTCGTGTGGCGGTGAGTCGAGCACGGTGCCACGACCGCGGGCATATCCGCGCATCGACTTTCCCGCACATGTCTATGAAGACTTTGCCCTTGCGGGTTGTCCTTTTCGCTTCGAAAAGCCCGTCTACACAACGGTAGAGCGCGAGAAGTTGTTTTTTCACGAAGAGCCACCTACGCCGTGCTGGTTTGATCTCGTGTATCCGCAGCTCAATGCGCGCATTCATTTTACCTATTACGCGAGCGAGGATGTGGAGGATCTCTTCAAGCACATCAACGACGCCTTTAAGATGGCGGGAAAGCACACCATGCGCGCCAATTACATCGACGAGCGCGTGATGGCCAAGCCCGGCAGGGTCTACGGCCGTATCTTCGAGATTGAGGGGCCGGCAGCTACGCCGCTACAGTTTTACTTGACCGATAGCGTACAACATTTTTTAAGGGGGGCGCTGTACGTGCGGGCGCGTATTCGGACGGATTCGCTGGCGCCGGTGTACGATTTTATAAAGGAAGACCTCGCCCATCTGCTCAACACCTTTGAATGGAAAAGCCAGTGAGGACATGCGTATTGCGGTAAACGCGCGATTTTTACTCGAGGGGAAGCTCGAGGGTATTGGGCTCTACACCCATGAGGTCGTGCGTCGACTTGTGAAGAGGTATCCCGACGATACGTTTATTCTCTTATTTGATCGTCCGTACAGTGAAGTATTTTTGTATGGCTCCAACGTCGTGCCCGTAGTGGTGCGTCCCCCCGCGCGTCATCCGCTTTTGTGGTGGCTGTGGTTTGAGTGGATGGTGCCGCGCTATTTGCGGCGATACGAGGCTGATGTCTTTTTTACGCCCGATGGATATTTGAGCTTGCGAGCGGAGCTGCCGCAATTGATGGTGATGCACGATTTGGCCTATTTGCACTATCCCGATTTCATTCCACGGACTACGCTCTGGTATTATCGGCGCTATGTGCCGAGGTACTTGCGCAGGGCGGATGTCGTCGTGACGGTGAGTCGTGCAACGGCGGAAGATATCGGGCGGCACTTTCCGGGATACGTCCGTCAAATGGCGGTAGCGTATAATGGCTGTCGGGAGGCATTTGTACCGCTCACGGAGGAGGAAATCGCTGGCGTGCGCAATGCGTATAGCAGCGGAAGGCCGTATTTTCTCTTTGTCAGCGCTTTACATCCGCGGAAAAATGCGGAAAATTTACTCTTAGCCTATGATTTGTATCGCCAGAGTGGAGGTAATATCGATCGACTGATGATTGTAGGCCGCAGGGCATGGCATACGCGGCGATTGGAAGAAATCTATCGAAAGATGAAGTACAGGAGGGAGGTGCTCTTTACGGGGTATTTAGCGGAGCGGGAATTGGCTGCGGTGACGGGTGCCGCATTTGCTTCGCTCTATCCGTCGTATTTTGAGGGTTTTGGCGTGCCCATTTTGGAGGCACTACATTGTGAGGTGCCCGTCATTACATCGAATGTGTCGTCGATGCCGGAGGTGGCTGGCAATGCGGCCTTGTATGTCGATCCGCATGCTGTGGATGAAATCGCGCGCGCCATGCACGAGGTGGAAGACCCTGCTACGCGGGCCAGGCTCATAGAGGAGGGGCGAAAGCAGCGGCAGAAGTTCAGCTGGGACACCACAGCGACGAAGATAGGCGAGCTGCTTCATAGGCTGGGGCAATCGACCCCATAGCGACAGTGTGATTCAACTGTGGGGGAACACAAGGCAAGAGTTACGCACTTTGCCCGGAATAGGTCATGGCGTTATAGCTGTTGAACGGCCTTTTGGATTTGTTCGACGACTTCGGGGTTGAGCAGGGTGGAGGTATCGCCGAAATCATCGGTTTGGCCGGCGGCGATTTTGCGCAAGATGCGTCGCATGATTTTGCCGCTTCGGGTTTTGGGTAGCCCGGGGACGAAGGCGATTTTATCGCATTTGGCGATGGGACCGATTTCGCGGGCGATGAGCTGGTTGATTTCTTCGGCGAGGGCTGCGGTATCTTCGGGAGTCTGTTTGAGTATGATGAAGGCGAAGAGGGCGTTGCCTTTAACGGGGTGGGGGAATCCCACGATGGCGGATTCCACCACATTGGGATGGGTATTGATGACGTCTTCGATGGGGGCTGTGCCGAGGTTGTGACCAGATACGATGATGATGTCGTCGATGCGGCCGGTGATGCGGTAGTAATTGTGTGCGTCGCGGAGGGCACCGTCGCCGGTGAAGTAGCGCTGCGGATAGCGGAAGTAGGTCTCTTTATAGCGCTGGTGGTCGCCCCAGATGGTCCGCGCCATCGAGGGCCATGGAAACCGTATGCCGAGCTTTCCCGACGCAGGAAATCCCTCTATGATCCTGGCATCGTCGTCAAAGAGGATGGGTTGGATGCCGGGGAGGGGTTTGCCGGCAAAGGTGGGTCGGTCGAGGAGCACGTCAGGGAGGGTTGTGATCAGGATGCCTCCCGTTTCGGTTTGCCACCACGTGTCGACGATGGGCACTTTGGCGTTGCCGACGTGTTTTTTATACCAGATCCAAGCCTCTTCGTTGATGGGTTCGCCCACGGTGCCGATGACTTTGAGGGAGCTCAGATCGTAGCGCTGTACGAAATCGAGTGGAAACTTCATCAGGGCGCGGATGGCGGTGGGGGCGGTATAAAATTGGTTGACGCGGTATTTTTCCACCACGGCCCAGAAGCGGCCGGCATCGGGGTAGGTTGGCACGCCTTCAAACATTACTGTCGTCGCTCCAGCGGATAGAGG
>JALWKB010000175.1 GCA_026996805.1 Saprospiraceae bacterium
CGAAATCGGCCCTGCTTGCCCTTCAAAATATCCGATAGGGATTTCAACGGGCGCCCCGACTCAGACTTGACGGCATTGGATTTTCGCGAATTGTCGAAAAGCGAATCGACGGCCTCTTGAATCATGCGCTTCTCGTTGCGCAAGATGACCTCGGGCGCCTTGATCTCTTTGAGCTTTTTCAGTCGATTATTGCGTATGATGACCCTGCGGTACAGGTCGTTGAGATCCGCACTGGCAAAACGACCGCCTTCGAGAGGCACAAGTGGACGCAACTCGGGAGGTATGACGGGCAGATGCGTGATGACCATCCATTCGGGGCGATTTTCCTCGTTTTTCATCCCCTCGCGAAACGCCTCGACAATTTGCAAGCGCTTGAGCGCTTCGGTCTTGCGCTGTTGGGAAGTCTCATTCGCAGCCTTGTGCCGCAACTCGTACGACAACATGTCGAGATCTAAATCCTTGAGCAAATCGTAAATGGCCTCCGCACCCATCTTCGCAATAAACTTATCAGGGTCGTCATCAGACAGACTTTGCTGACGGTCGCGGATGGTCGCCATAATTTCCTCGTACTCTTCCTGGGTGAGGAGATCCATCTTCTTGATGCCCTCTTTTGCCATAATGCCCGGCTGAATGACGACGTACTTTTCGTAGTAGATGATAGAGGCCAGATTCTTCGACGACATCCCCAGGAGATAGCCGATCTTGTTGGGCAGGGAGCGGAAAAACCATATGTGCACCACCGGCTCGTTGAGCTCGATGTGGCCCATGCGTTCCCTGCGCACCTTCTTCTCCGTGAGCTCCACGCCACACTTATCGCATATAATGCCCTTGTAGCGTATCCGCTTGTACTTGCCGCAATAACATTCGTAGTCCTTTACCGGCCCAAAGATGCGCTCGCAGAAGAGCCCTCCCAATTCGGGCTTGATCGTACGATAGTTGATGGTTTCAGGCTTGGTCACCTGCCCGTGCGAACGCTCTAAAATCAAATCGGGCGATGCGAGTTTTATAGTTACACTGTTAAAATCGTTCTTAAATGCCTCTGGCTTTTTCCTCATCATTTGTTGATTCAGTTTTTTTGTTTAAAGGGTATAAAACCGTTGACTTTTCTACTCAGTCAAACTTGACTTCGAGCGCAAGACCGCGCAATTCGTGGACGAGCACTTTAAACGACTCGGGGATGTGTGGCTCTGGCAATACTTCACCTTTGGCAATGGCTTCATAGGCCTTTGCACGACCTACCACATCGTCGGACTTCAGCGTGAGAAGCTCGCGCAAAATGTTGGCTGCACCAAATGCCTCCAGGGCCCATACCTCCATCTCTCCAAAGCGCTGACCACCAAATTGAGCTTTACCACCCAAGGGTTGCTGGGTGATGAGCGAGTACGGCCCGATGGAGCGGGCGTGCATCTTGTCATCGACCATGTGCGACAGCTTCATCATGTAGATCACACCTACAGTGGCCTTTTGGTGGAAGCGATCCCCCGTCTCACCATCGTACAGGTAGGTCTGTCCGAGCTTGGGCAATTTGGCCTTGTCGATAAACTCGCTAATTTCCTCCAATGTGGCTCCGTCGAAGATGGGTGTGGCAAACTTCATCTGCAGCTTTTCACCACACCAACCGAGCACCGTCTCGAAAATCTGGCCGAGGTTCATTCGCGAAGGCACACCGAGGGGATTGAGCACGATGTCGACCGGGGTGCCATCTTCCAAGAAGGGCATGTCTTCGATGCGCACGATTTTAGACACAATGCCCTTGTTGCCGTGTCGCCCTGCGAGCTTATCGCCGACCTTGAGCTTGCGCTTCTGCACCAAA
This sequence comes from Saprospiraceae bacterium, assembly GCA_026996805.1. Lineage (GTDB taxonomy): Bacteria > Bacteroidota > Bacteroidia > Chitinophagales > Saprospiraceae > S141-43. The sequence continues at coordinate 1,814 of JALWKB010000175.1, forward strand.
TACACCTTGGCCAATTTCAATACTCCCGTCGGCAACTCATCTCCCACGGTGATATTAAACTTCTCACGGTCAAAGGCACTCTTCAGCTCGTTGACCTTGTTTTTGTAGTTGCGCAAGAGCTTTTCGATCAGGGCATTGGTTTTGGCGTCGTCGGTCCAGTCGCGTGGGTCGATATCATCTTGCCAGATGGAGAGCCCATCTTGATCTTCGTTGGTAAGCGTCTTTTTCTGGAACAATTTCAAAAACAGGGACTTAGTGAGTTTCGTACCCGGTGGGACGACGTAATCACCACCATCGTAGCTGCGGATGCCTTTGGTCTTCTTTCCCCCTACGATTTTCGTCAATTTGTCGACCAGCTGCAGCTTGACGAAGTTGAGGTTTTCTTCGTAGCGGTCTCTGACTTTTTTGAGGAGAAGCTCCTCTTGCTCCTTCATGGAGCTATCTTTTTTCATCTGTTGGAATAGGCGCGTACTGATGACGATTCCGCTCGTTGCTGGGGGAGCTTTAAGCGAGGCGTCTTTTACATCACCTGCCTTGTCGCCAAAGATGGCGCGAAGCAGTTTTTCTTCAGGGGAGAGGTCGGTTTCGCCTTTGGGCGTGATTTTCCCGATGAGGATGTCGCCTTCTTTGACCCAAGCACCGACGCGGATGATGCCGTTTTCGTCGAGATTTTTCGTCGCCTCTTCGCTGACGTTGGGGATGTCATTGGTCAGCTCTTCCTCGCCGAGCTTAGTTTGACGCACTTCGAGGTCGTAGCTCTCGATGTGGATAGAGGTAAAGATGTCTTCGCGCACGACGCGCTCGGAGATCACGATGGCATCTTCGAAGTTGTAGCCCTTCCATGGCATAAACGCCACGCGCAGGTTTTGGCCAAGAGCCAATTCGCCCTTTTCCGTAGCATAGCCATCGCAGAGGAGCGTACCCTTCTTCACTCGATCGCCCTTGCGCACCAGCGGACGGTGGTTGATGCACGTCCCTTGATTGGTGCGAGCGAATTTTTTGAGGTAATAGGTCTTTACATTGTTTTCAAAAGAGGTGAGTTTGTCCTCTTCACTTACGTCGTATTCGATGATGATCTTGCTCGAATCCACGTATTTGACCACCCCATCTCCTTCGGCATTGATAAACATCAGGGAATCTTGGGCCACCTTAGCTTCCATCCCTGTGCCTACGATCGGAGCTTTGGGGCGGACGAGGGGCACAGCCTGACGCTGCATATTGGAGCCCATCAGTGCACGGTTGGCGTCGTTGTGTTCAAGAAATGGGATGAGCGAAGCCGATACTCCCACGATTTGGTTGGGAGCTATGTCCATGTAATCGACCTCTTCGGGAGACAACACGGGAAATTCGCCGTGCTCGCGACAGCGAATGCGCTGAGACAAGAACCTTCCCTCTTCGTCGATCGGCGCATTGGCCTGGGCTATGCGCTTGACGTCTTCCGCATCGGGTGAGAGATATTCGACTTCGTTGACCTTGACTCGGCCGTTTTCCACTTTGCGGTACGGCGTCTCTAAAAAACCCATGCGGTTGACCTTAGCATGCACACAGAGCGTACTAATGAGGCCAATGTTGGGCCCCTCTGGAGTTTCGATGGTACAGAGACGTCCATAGTGGCTGTAATGTACGTCGCGCACCTCAAATCCGGCGTGTTCGCGCGATAGACCACCGGGACCAAGTGCCGAAATACGGCGCTTATGGGTAATCTCCGATAGCGGATTGGTCTGATCGAGAAATTGAGACAGTGGGTTGACGCTAAAAAACGAATTGATGACCGAGGTCAAGGTCTTGGCATTGATGAGTTGCGATGGCGTAAAAATCTCTGAATCTCGCACGTTCATCCGCTCCCGTATGGTTCGGGCCATGCGCGCAAGACCAACGCCGAATTGAGCGTATAGTTGCTCGCCGACCGTGCGTACGCGACGATTGGCGAGATGATCGATGTCATCCAGCTCGTATTTACGATTGATCAGGCCAATGATGTACTTGATAATAGCGATGATGTCTTCCTTGGTCAACACTTGTACATCGATGGGAATATCTAAGCCGAGCTTTTTGTTGATCTTGTACCGCCCTACCTCGCCGAGGCTATAACGTCGATCGGTAAAGAAGAGGCGGTCCATGATGCTGCGGGCAGACTCTTCATCGGGAGGCTCGCTTCCTCGTACCTGGCGATAGATGTATTGGAGTGCCTCAATTTCCGAAGAGGTAGGATCCTTTTGCAGGGTATTGTAAATGATGGAATAATCGTCTTCCAAGTTGTCGACCTGTACGATGATCTCCTCCACGCCCAGCTCGAGGATCTGCTTGATATTTTCCTCATCGAGCACGGTGTCGCGTTCGAAGATGGTCTCGTAACGCTCCAGGGTGACGACTTCGCCCGTGTCTTCATCGACAAAGTCTTCAACCCATTTGCGCAACACGCGTGCCGCGAGCTTACGCCCTATGGCCTTTTGGAGATTCTCCTCCGTAACGGGTATCACCTCAGCCAGTCCAAACAGGTCGAGTATTTCTTTATCGGTACTGTAACCAAGTGCGCGCAACAAGGTAGTGACGGGAAATTTCTTCTTCCGGTCGATGTAGGCATACATCACCATGTTGATGTCGGTGGCAAATTCCATCCATGCCCCCTTAAAGGGTATGATGCGCGCCGTGTAGATCTTCGTACCATTGGGATGAAAACTCTGACTAAAAAATACTCCCGGCGAGCGGTGCAATTGCGAGACGATGACCCTTTCCGCACCATTGATGATAAATGTGCCCTTGGGCGTCATATAGGGTATGTTGCCGAGGAAAACCTCTTGTACCTGTCGCTGGAACTCCTCGTGGTCTTCGTCATTACAGCTCAGTCGCAGCTTTGCCTTCAGTGGGACATTGTACGTCAGCCCGCGTTCCAAACACTCTTCGACACTGTGGCGGGGCGGAGCGACGAAGTAATCCTCAAATTCCAGCACGTAGATATTACGGCTATCGGTAATAGGGAAGTTCTCTTGAAATACCTTATAAAGACCTTCATTGACGCGTTTATCAGGTGGGGTGTCGAGCTGGAAGAATTCGTTAAAGCTCTTGGTTTGAATTTCGAGTAGATTGGGGTATTCGATCGGCATTTTAATTTTGCCGAAGGTGTAGCGTTCGGTTTTTGTCGTTTGGTTGGCCTTTGCCGAGACTGTGCGTACGCTCATAATTGCCAGATTATTTTATTATTGTATAAAATTTTGCAAGAAAAAACACGCGATAGCCTTTCATACAAACGCCTTAAGCCCGACCCAGAAGGCATCCTTCCGGATCGAGCTTCGGCACGGCCCTTCGGCCTTTGGTGTTGCCAGAAGTAGATCTGATCACCAGCGTTGTGGAGGTTATTTCAGCTCTACTTCGGCACCGAGTTCGGTCAAAGCGTTTTTTATGGATTCTGCTTCTTCTTTCGGAACTCCCTTTTTCAGCACAGCCGGTGCGGAATCGACCAGTTCTTTGGCTTCTTTAAGGCCAAGGCCGAGAAGGTTTTTGACCTCTTTGACGATCTTGAGCTTTTGAGCGCCGGGTGAGTTGAGCACCACGTCAAATTCGGTCTTTTCGGCAGCTCCGGCCTCTCCACCTTCAGCCGCCGGTGCTGCAACGGCTACTGCAGCAGCTGCTGCCGGTTCGATGCCGTACTCCTCCTTGAGGATTTCCGCCAGCTCGTTGACCTCTTTGACCGTCAAGTTGACCAACTGCTCTGCAAATGCTTTCAAATCTGCCATCTTCTCAAATTTTTTTCGTTTTTATATGATGTTTTTTGGCTTGGAAGCCGAGACTGCTATGCGTTTTCACCCCGTTCTTTCAATGCCTGCAAGATGCCCGCAAGTTTGTGACCACCCGACTGAAGTGCGCCGAGCACATTGCGCATAGGCGATTGCAACAACAAGATGATGTCGCCGATGAGCTCCTCTTTCGACTTCAACGATGCCACAGTATCGAGCATCTCATCTCCCACGTAAATGGCCGACTCAATATAGGCCGCCTTGAGTATGGGTTTGTCGAGCGTCTTGCGCACCTCTTTGATCAGACGTGCAGGACCATTGGGGTTTTCGGAAATCATGATGGTCGACGGCCCCTTAAAAACGGGGATGAGCTCTTTGAGCCCGTCCTTTTCAATCGCTTCGATCGCCTTGATGGCCAGGGTATTCTTCACGACCTTTATCACAATGCCCTTTTCATGGCATTTGCGTCGGATCATATTGATATTCTCCACCGTCAACCCACTGGAGTCGACGACATAGATATGCGAAGCAGATTGAAACTTTTCTTTGAGCTCTTCGATGACCTGCCTTTTTTCTTCCCGTGTCATTCTCTCATGATTTTATTATGCGATAAAGGATCGAGGATTGATACGCACCCCTGGGCTCATGGTAGTAGCCGTTGCCACGCTGCGCAGATAGGTGCCCTTGGCAGCGGCTGGTTTCATCTTAATGAGCGTGCGCACGAGTTCGCGTGCGTTCTCGGCCAGATGTTCCGGCGGAAAGCTCACCCTTCCGATGGGGCTGTGCACAATGCCGTATTTATCCACCCGAAAGGCGATCTTGCCTCCCTTGACTTCACGCACTGCCGTACCTACGTCCATGGTGACCGTGCCCGTCTTGGGGTTGGGCATCAGACCTCTGGGGCCGAGAATTCGACCCAGCTTACCCACTTTGGCCATCACATTGGGAGTCGCAATAATGACGTCAACGTCGGTCCAACCATTCTGGATCTTTTCGATGTACTCGTCCAAACCGACGTAATCTGCGCCCGCCTCTTTGGCCTCATCTTCCTTGTCCGGAGTACAGAGCACCAATACTTTTTTGTCCTTTCCGGTACCGTAGGGAAGTTTGACGGTACCGCGCAGTGCCTGGTCGGGTTTGCGAGGGTCTACGCCCAGACGCACGTGCAAGTCCACAGAGCTGTCAAATCGCGTCAGGTTGAGCTCTTTGACCAGCTGCATCGCTTCGTCCAGCTCGTAGAGCTTTTGTCGGTCGACCTTTTTCAGTGCTTCCTTGTAGCGCTTCGATCTCTTCGGCATCTTTCCAACAGTTTATAGGTACAAACGCACGCCTCTATGCGCGCTCCCTATGTGAAATGCATGTATATTAATCGTTTTGATCGCTTTGTTGTTCACTTTCCCATGGCGGAGTACCCTCCACGACGATGCCCATGCTGCGGGCGGTACCTGCTATCATCTTCATAGCTGATTCGATGGTGAAGGCATTGAGGTCGGGCATCTTGTTTTCAGCAATGGCGCGCACCTGGTCCCAGGTAACGGTTCCAACCTTGTCGCGATTGGGTACAGGAGAGCCTTTCTGAAGCCCCGCTGCTTCGAGCAATTGGATGGAGGCAGGCGGCGTCTTGATGACAAAATCAAAGGACTTGTCTTTGTACACGGTAATGACCACGGGCAGTAATTTGCCCATCTGGTCCTGCGTCTTGGCATTAAACCGCTTACAAAACTCCATGATGTTGACCCCCTTTGCACCGAGCGCCGGTCCTACAGGGGGTGAAGGATTAGCCTGTCCTCCTCGCACCATTACCTTGATGATACCGTCTACCTCTTTAGCCATATCGTCAGCAAATTATTTGATCAGTGAAACTATGCGATTTTTTCTACTTGAAAGTAATTGAGCTCGACCACTGTGCCGCGTCCGAAGATCTTGACGATGACTTTGAGTTTCTTCTTGTCTTCCATGACTTCCTTGACGTCGCCGATAAAGTCCTTAAAGGGTCCATCGATGATTTTGATGGTTTCGCCTACGATGAAGGGCTCTGCGATGGCCTCGTCGTGCATGGTAGCTTCGTCAAATTTGCCCAGCATGCGGTTGGCCTCGCTCTGAGACAGTGGGGTGGGGTTGTTTTTTTGTCCTAAAAAATGCATCACATTGGGCAGCGAGGTGATGTGCTGAATAATTTCAGGCGTGACGCGTTCGGGATCCATTTCGATGAGAATATAGCCCGGCAGCAAGTTGCGCTCGGCCATCACCTTCTTGCCGCGCGATATTTTATACACCTTCTCGGTGTGGACGATGACCCTCCCGACGACGTCGGTCCATCCCTGGCGCGCCACTTCGTTTTCGATCATCTCCTTGATCTTTTTTTCCTTTCCGCTGATGACGCGCAGGGCATAGATGCGAAAGCGCCCGTCGGATTTCGGTTTGGCCTGTTCGTCCGATTGTATATGTTCGGTATTCATACGCCTAATCGCTACACTTTAAACGATGGTCATCCAAGGGAATAGATAAAATCCATGATCTGCTTGGACACCAAGTCGAAGAAAAAGATGATAATCGCAAAGATGGCCGAGGCAATCAGCACGACATTGGTCGTATTGATCAGTTGGGGCCATGTCGGCCAAGTGACGCGTTCGACCAGCTCCTGGTAGCTCTCTATTATGTACCATTTAATGCGCTCCATACGACAAATGCGGTGTATGATGGATACCTCCAATCGCTTTCGATGCAGCGCGGGCAGAAGGACTCGAACCCTCAACCTACGGTTTTGGAGACCGTTGCTCTACCAAATTGAGCTATGCCCGCACGCGAATATGGTAAAAGGATAGGGGCTCCGCCTTTACGGAGCTCCTATCCCTTGACTTTCGTTTTAATCGAGAATCTCGGTTACCTGTCCAGCACCTACGGTACGGCCGCCTTCGCGGATAGCAAAACGCAGACCCTTTTCCATGGCGATGCGGCTGATCAATTCGACTTCGATTTCGACGTTGTCGCCCGGCATGACCATTTCAACTCCCTCGGGGAGCTTGACATCGCCAGTAACGTCGGTTGTGCGGAAGTAGAATTGCGGACGATAGCCCGAGAAGAACGGCGTGTGCCGGCCACCTTCCTCTTTGGTCAAGATATACACTTGTGCTTTAAAGCGCTTGTGCGGGGTGATCGATCCCGGTGCGCAGATGACCTGTCCACGTCGAATTTGTTTTTTCTCAATACCGCGCAGGAGAAGACCGGCGTTATCGCCTGCCTCACCGCGTTCGAGGATCTTTCGGAACATCTCCACGCCCGTGACCACCGAAGTGAGCGGCTTTTCGCCTTCTTTTTGGAATCCGACGATTTCTACGGGATCGTTGACCTTGATCACGCCGCGCTCGATACGGCCAGTAGCTACTGTACCTCGACCGGTGATGGAGAAGACGTCTTCGATGGGCATCAAGAAGGGCTGGTCGATGAGGCGCACGGGCTCGGGTATTTCTTCATCGACGGCATTCATCAATTCCATGATGGCTTTTTCGGCTTCGGGATCCCCTTCGAGGGCTTTGAGTGCCGACCCGCGGATGATGCGCGCGTTTTCGCCGTCGAAGCCGTACTGATCCAACAATTCGCGCACTTCCATTTCGACCAGTTCGAGCATCTCTTCGTCGTCGACGAGGTCTACTTTATTGAGGAAGACGACGATCTTGGGTACGCCCACCTGTCTTGCCAGAAGGATATGCTCACGCGTCTGAGGCATAGGACCGTCGGTAGCGGCGACGACGAGGATCGCCCCGTCCATCTGAGCGGCACCCGTGACCATATTCTTCACATAGTCGGCGTGTCCCGGGCAGTCTACGTGCGCGTAGTGGCGCTTTTCGGTTTCGTATTCCACGTGTGCGGTGTTGATCGTAATACCGCGTTCCTTTTCTTCTGGTGCCGCGTCGATAGAGTCGTAATCTTTCTTTTCGGCAAGGCCCTGTTTGGAGAGTACGTAGGTAATCGCTGCGGTGAGCGTGGTCTTACCGTGGTCGACGTGACCGATGGTTCCGATGTTCACATGTGGTTTGGTTCTTTGAAACACTTCTTTAGCCATCGTACTTGAATTTTACAGTGTTACTAAAATTTTTGTGGTTTTACTCTGCAGAGCCAATGAAGGGATTTGAACCCTTGACCCCTTCCTTACCATGGAAGTGCTCTACCCCTGAGCTACATTGGCTTGCCTAAGAGCGGGAGACGAGACTCGAACTCGCGACCCTCAGCTTGGAAGGCTGATGCTCTACCAACTGAGCTACTCCCGCACTGGTGGGGGCGGTAGGATTCGAACCTACTCAGCACGAAGCACCAGATTTACAGTCTGGCCCGGCTCTCCAACTCCGGCGCGCCCCCAACTCCACCGAGCCGATGGAGGGACTCGAACCCCCGACCCGCTGATTACAAGTCAGCTGCTCTACCAGCTGAGCTACATCGGCAAGCCCTCGCCATTTTTTCAATGCCAAAGCCCACTTTCTGGGCTCCCGCTCAAAAAGTGAACGCAAAGATACTACAATTTTTTTATTTCATACCCCACCAAGTGCGTTTTTCTCATATCACCCCCTGCGCTAACATCGCATCCGCCACTTTTATAAACCCACCTATATTGGCTCCTTTGACGTAATCCACGCGTCCATCCTTATCAACACCAAATTCCACACATCGTTCATGAATTCGCTTCATAATTTTGCGCAAATACCCATCGACCTCCTCGCGCGTCCAACTCATCCGCATGCTGTTTTGCGTCATCTCCAACCCCGATATCGCCACTCCACCAGCATTTGAAGCCTTGCCCGGCACGTATATCACCCCAGACTGCTGAAACACCTTCGATGCATCCAACGTCACCGGCATATTGGCACCCTCGACAACCAAGCGCACACCGTTTCTCACCATCATCTTCGCCGTATGGGCATTGATCTCGTGTTGCGTAGCGCAAGGAAAGGCATAGTCCGCCTTGATACCCCACGGCTGCTCTCCCTCTAAATAGATAAATCCGTAGCGCTCGGCAAACTCCTCCAAACTACACTTCCGATCGAACTTGTGCCGCTTTAACCACTGCAACTCCTCCATGCGCATACCGTTCGGCATGTACGCCGTACCCTTGCTGTCGGATACGCTAACCACCAGCGCCCCCTCTTCAATCAGCTTTTCGGCCGTGTGTAAGGCTACATTGCCCGCTCCCGATACCAGGCACCGCTTGCCCTTGAGCTCCATCCGATGGTAAGCCAATACTTCTTTTGCAAAGTACACACAGCCATAGCCCGTCGCTTCAGGTCGGATCATACTCCCCCCAAATTCCATGCCCTTGCCCGTCAACACTCCCACATGCAAGTGCGTCAACTTCTTATACTGACCGTACAAGTATCCGATTTCCCTCTGACTGACGCCAATATCCCCCGCAGGCACGTCAAAGTCCGGCCCCACATAGTGAAATAGTTCGTTCATATACGCCTGACAAAAGAGCATGATATCAATGTCGTTGAGCTCTTTGGGATCAATATCCGCACCGCCTTTGGCGCCCCCCATAGGCAAAGTGGTCAAGCTGTTTTTAAACACCTGCTCAAAGGCGAGAAACTTGACCACATCCTCCGAAAGGCCCGGATGAAATCGCAGCCCTCCTTTGTAAGGACCAATGGCGTTGTTGAATTGGACGCGATAGCCCCGATTGACGCGCACGCGCCCCTGACTATCCAACCACGAAATGCGAAAGCGAATGATCCGATCGGGCTCAACCATGCGCTCCAACAGACCCTTGCCGAGGTACTTGGGATGCGCATTGACAAAGGGGATAATCGTCTCGAGAAATTCCTCCACCGCCTGAACAAACATCGGCTGATGCGCATAGCGCTGCTTCAGCTCTCCAATAAAAGCCTCCGTGTCGTAAGGAGCTTGGCGCGACTTCAACACCGGATCCACCATAGTTATAATCTATTGGCTCAAGTGCACGCGCAAAGGTATGCCCTTGTGCGTAATTTTCTCAAACTTTTTGCCAATTTTTCTACACTGTCCACCTGCGTCCCTCCACTCTACCCGCACTCCCATAGCGCAACATCCCGTCCTCCCCTGTTAGACTTTATTCCGTATGAAATGGCGTGACCCTGTATGAAATGGTACGTGCCCGACCAACTATTTCATACACATTCATACGCAACATCATTTCTGCTGTATAAAATGGTAGGCGCTTTCACCATTTTATACAGACACGACAACGATTTTATCCCGTCCCTAACTGTGACGGTGACGGTCTTTGCTCATGCCACTAAAAGGGCAGATCGTCGTCGGCATCGGTAGTCTCCTCGCTCGGTTGAGCTTGCTCCCCCAAAGGTGGCAAGTCATCGACTCCGGTGTCGGGAAAGGTCTCGACGCGCTCGATGCGCCAGGCATTGAGATTGTTGAAATACCGACCGTTCCACTCCTTGCCGTAAATGTCGAAGAAGACCTGCACCATTTCACCCTCTTCAAAAGAGTCGATGAGGGAACAGCGATCCTGACTTAGGCGAAAGGCAATGTAATTGGTAAACGTCCCTCGATCGATGCGCAAGACAAACTCGCGCAGGCGAAAGTTTTCGGTCTTTTGCTCCGCCGGGAATACTTTGTGCAATATGCCTTTGACCCGAAAGCCTCTTCCTTCCATGTCCTTGCTACGGTTTGGGCTCGATGAGCACCATCTTCCTCGTCTGTGTAAAGCCTGTCGTACGGAGTTCGTAATAGTACACGCCGGGGCCATTGAGCTCGTCGTAGCGGATGACAAAGTCATGGCGACCGCGCTCGACTTGCGCGCGTCTGACGAGTATT
>JALWKB010000176.1 GCA_026996805.1 Saprospiraceae bacterium
CGCATCGCGCAGTTGATGAAGCAGCTCGGTTACAGCGTGTCGAGCATCTCTTCCGACAATCCTCAAGAGGAACGCGAAGAAATCATGCGCCTCTTTCGCGCCCGTAGAATTCGCATACTGGTCGCTACAGATGTGTTGAGCCGCGGTATCGATGTAGAAGACATTCACCTTGTGATCAACTTTGATGTGCCTTCGGATCCGGCCGATTACGTCCACCGCATCGGTCGAACGGCTCGTGCGTCAAAAACAGGAGTAGCCATCACCTTTATCGCTCCCGAAGAGGAGTACAAATTCCGAAAAATTGAGCGACACATCGGCCAGCGCATTCACGTATCGCCTACCGTCCTTTCCTCACCCCGCAGACAAAAGGAAAAGGAAAAGACGGTCACATAGGGTGTAAAATATTTTATACCACCCAGCAGTTACAATTTCATAAGAGAAACCCAACAGTATGCATTTACCAAAGGCCTTTTTTCATGTGTTTACGGTGTTGATCCTGCTTGCAGGACCGATGTGGGGCCAGCATCGCTTTTTACGCGCCATTGAGTCGCAGCAGTGGGGGAGCCTCGCCCCGCATTTAGATCGTCGCGTGGAGATTTGCATCGATGACAAGGTAGAAATACTGCCTTCGCAGAGAGCTTTGAATCGCTTGAAAGAGCTTGTCCAGCGCATCCAGCCGAGTCAAGTCCAACCTCTCCACTCGGGAAGCTCACAAAATAAGCGCAGTTACTACGTGATCGGTAAGATCAAGAGCAATAAGGGACCCTACCGGGTGATGCTCTTCGTCCAACGGCAGGGAGGGCGAGAGGTCATTCAGGAGATTCGTGTGGAGAAGATGTAGCGAGAGGTTTTTGCCGCTCTACGTCGACAAACTTCCAGCTCTTGGTCTCGGGCTGATAGCGGAAGCGATAGATGTTTCTGCGCACATCGCTTTGAGAGCGCAAGGTGTAATCAAACTCCACGCCCTTGAGCAACATCGTGTGGTCCCGCAGAAAGCGAATGCGATGACACCGATCGTCGCGTCCTCCCGAATATTGGCTTAGGGTGAGTACTTTTTCGGGCTTGTGGGTCGACAGCTCACCGCTGCGACCAAGGCGTATGCGATACACTTCAGGAGTCCGCGCTGAGCCGTAATACAGGTATTTCGAATCAGAATCGTTCCACACTGCAAGACCCATGGCATCAATGCCGTCGACGACATCGATGATTTTTTTCTTAGGAACGTATATTTGGTAGATCCTTCCCAGCTCTTTATCGAAAGAAGAACCCCGCACGGTGGCCACGTAGAGGGAGCGAGTGTCGCAATCATAAGCCAGGCCGAGGATGTTGTATGGATTAAGCGGATTGTACGGCACTTCATCCGGCAGAGTCATAAACGGAACAATGCGCCCCGAATCGGTGTCCAAGCGGTAGATCCTGTTTTGCTCGCGAGGGTCGTGTTCGTCCACGCTGACAAAGGGTATGGGGGCGAGGTAGATATTGCCCTTTTCATCCAGCGCATAGGGGCCAAAAGCACCAAAGTCGTCCCATTGGGGGTGCTTTAATATCTTCCCCCCAGCGATGGCCTCGCGAAAGCAAATGCCCTTGCAGATGGTTTGGGACAGGTCGATGGCGACATTTTTTTTCAAGGGGTATTTTTCTAAAAACACCGGTAGCACGGTACAGTAATCGGCTGGCCCTAAGTGGAGCTCTTCGGGGATGGTAGGAACGTCCGGATTGGTATAAAATAGTAGTCGCTTTGCTACAAAGAGCCCGGCGACCAGTGCAGCTACGGCGATGGTGGTGATGACGCGCTTTTTACGGAACAGGTGAAACATCGAAGTGGTCATTGAGGGATTGTACATTTTCTCAATGAATGCCGAGTTTTTCTCTCAGCTCGGGCGGTAGAGCGTCTTTGTGCAACAACAGGGCGGTGGTCTTGAGCTGTAAGTAGGCTTTGGTGACGTACAAATACCCACGGAGAGGATTGTGTACGTCCCAGGAGTTTTTGACGAGGTAGTACGGTCGGTTGTTTTGGTCTTTGGCCATGCCGACGATGTGCATGGCGTGGTCGTCGGTGGTGCGATACGAATCGTAATGGCTGTCGCGGAGGGCTTGAGTGACTTGCATTTCTGGTCGTGGCTTGAGGAAAAAGGAGTCCCTCTCCTCTTTGGAAAGGTCTTCCCATGGTTTGGGAGGCAGGACGGCAAGGGCGTTCTTCCACGAGAAGTACGGCTCGGACACATCTGCTGCCCAGGCGACGGAATAGCCCTGTGATAGAGCGTGGTCGACGATAGCGCTGAGCTGCTCGACTGGCACGTTGTATGCGCGGTGCAACATCCAATTGTCGGGTACGAGTACGACATAGGAGGTATAAAATGGCACGCGCGTGGTGGAGGAAATTTGCACGTAATCTTCCGAGCGCACGCCCACGATTTCACGCGCAAACTGCTGAGGGGTGTAGACCTTGCCCTCATACGTGAAGGAGTCGGGCACCTGGCCGAGGTAGGTGTCGACGATCTTGCGAAACGCCGGCTTCCACTTATCCGAGAGGCGCTTGCTCCTGTTGGCGATGAGTCCGTCGAGGAAGCCCTTGAGTACGGCCTCGAGCTCGCCGTGGTGACGCGTCTTACTATCGTAGATATGTCCGGGGTACAGCCACTCGGGGAGGGCGCCGTACTTGTCCATCATGACCAGAGGATCGGGGAGCGCACCGCCCTGTGCAAAGTTGAGATGTCCATGCATGCGCACATAGCGATCGGCCTTTTCGAGATAGACATTGCGCACGATGTACATTTCAGACAGGTCCACAAAGGGCTTGCCCATGCGGGCCATCTCGGATTCGACAAAGGACATACCCGTAAAACTCCAGCACGTGCCCGTCCTGCCCTGGTTTTTTACCTCCGTATGGGGCAGGACGAAGTCCCGCTCAAAGTAAAAGCCGTTGATAGTATCGCGAGTCTGGCTGAGGAGACTTGATGGGTGGTAAAGGAT
>JALWKB010000177.1 GCA_026996805.1 Saprospiraceae bacterium
TACCGTCCTGACGGGAGGGCATCGCGTGCGCCTTCGCGCTCCGTGGGATAAGGGGTATTACGTGGCACCTACGGTCATCGAGGGGCTTCCCAACAACTGTCGCACCAATCAGGAGGAAATCTTCGGCCCCGTGGTCAGTCTGATGCCCTTTGAGACCGAAGAGGAAGTCCTTGCCATGGCCAATGCGGTGCCATATGGGCTTTCAGCTACGGTGTGGACACGGGATCTGTCGCGGGCGCATCGCTTAGCGGATCGACTGGAGACGGGCATCGTCTGGATCAACACCTGGTTGTTGCGGGATTTGCGCACGCCCTTTGGGGGAGTAAAAGCCTCGGGAGTAGGTAGAGAAGGCGGATTTGAAGCACTGCGGTTTTTTACCGAACCCAAGACGGTTTGCATTCGCTATGACGTGTGACTTTCAACGCTACGCAGAAGTCTGTGCAACATTTTATACCACTGCCTAAGGGAAAAGCACAGCGAGGACACACGGGATTTGGAGCCCATGGAACATCGCATTAATACAATGTGGCAATGCCAAGATACTGTGCTCCTTAACGTATCACGGTGACGTCTCCTGCGATCGCCTTTTTGATGGCCCCAGAGCCGAAGTCTTTAAACTGGACTTCGATATAGTAGACGTACACGCCGGGGCTGACGAATCGATTATTAAATGTGCCATCCCATCCGTCTTCGGAGCGTCCTGAGTTGTCAAATCCCATTTCGCCTTTGTATTCGTAGATCAGTTCGCCCCATCGGTCGTAGATGCGATAGGCCGTGATTTTATCGACGATTTTGGGGTGGGCATAGACGTAGAGTTTGTTGTTTTCTGGTAGGCTATTGAGCTGCGTATTGATGACGGAGGGGATGTAGACATTGTATTCGACGCGCACCAGTACGATGAGTTCGGCCTCGGTGGTACAACCGCGGTGGTCGGTGAGTACGACTTTCAGTTTGAGGGGATATTCGATGTTGTGCAATTGGGGATTGATGGAGTTGCCGTTTTCGTCGAACCACTGGATGGTAGCTAGGTCGGGCTGTTCGACCACGATGCGTGTAATGGTCGAGTCCAGTAGGAGGTCATCGCCCCAACGGAGATGAATGGTTCCGCGCGTTTCGATGGCTATGGGTGTAGCGTCGGTGAGTTCGACGCTGTGGTCGACGGTACAGCCCAATGCGTCGCGCACGGTGATGGTGTATTGACCGGGTGTGAGTTGGTCGATTTGCCAACCGCTTTGTGGTAGTGGCACAAAGGGTCCTCCGTTGAAGGAGATTTCGTAGGGAGCGGTGCCTCCGCTGACATTTTGCACCTGTATTTTACCGTCGTTAGCTCCGGGGCAGGTGATGTCGATGACCTGTGTCTCAAAGGCCTGGAGCAAGTCGACGTAGACGCTGTCTGTAGAGACGCATCCCGTCTGGGTGTTGCGCACGGTCAAGTAGTGCCAGCCGCTCTGGGTGGTGATGGGCGTGGGCGAATTGGCTTGCTGTGGTGCAATGCCGGGGCCTGTCCATTCGTATACGTATTCGCTGCCCGAGCTACTGCCGTTGGCGGAGAGCTGTAAGCCTTGCCCCTGGCATTTTTCTACGTTGGCTTGAGCCGTGGGGAAGACGCGATCTTCGGTAATTTGTACGGTGGTTTCGGCGGAGCAGCTGGTGTAGTCGTTGGTGACCACGACGCGGTAGGTGCCCGGCGCGGTGACGCGCACCGATGCGGCGTTGGGATCAGTACCCGGTGCAAAGGCGCCGTCTTGTGTACTCCATTGGTACTGGAGTGTGCCCTTACCCGAGGGATCGGTAGATACGGAGGCGTCGAGCACGATGGATTCTTCCTTGCAGGTGATGACGCCGCTATTGGGGTTGACGCGCACCTGCGGTAGGCGGTACCAGGTGATGGGCACGGGGTTGCTGACTGCAAGGCAGCGATCGTCGATATCGATACTGCCGTCGGGCTTGGTATTGCCACTAACTGCTACGATGTAGTAGGTCTTGTTGTACTGCATGGTATTGGGGTCGAAGGCGAAAGTGCCCGTAGCATTGACCTGGATAATGGTACCGAGTTGGGTGGCCGTGCCGTCGTGGAGTACGTAGAGGAGGGCGTCGTTGGCATCGAGAGTGCCTCCTGTGTAGGTGACACTGATGCTTTCGCCTTCGCAGAGGATGCTATCGGTGAGGGAGAGGATGCCTGCTTCAGTGATGCAGGGACATTGATAGCTGGTATCTATTCGTGCGATTTGGCATTTGTACTGGTCGAAGATTTCGATGGAGACGTTGGTACCGTTGGGCAGCCACTGCGTTTCATACAGTCCGCCTCCGAGTGGAGTGATCGTCCATTGGGCATCTTGGACAGTCAGGGACTGCTGGTCACCGCCGTAGACTTCGAATTGTACCTTGTAGTTTTCAGCTACATCGTCGCAGATGATCTTGACGTTGCGGTAATTGGGAGCATCTTGGAAGGTCAACGTGAGGGTATCGCTGCGGACACATCCATTGTTGTCGAGCTGCCATACTAAGACGTAACTACCAAACTGGTCGACGGTGATGGTGGTGTTGGGACTGGTGGGTATATCGATGAGGATGTTGGCATTTTGTGGTTTTGAGAGTACTGACCAGCTACCCGTGCCCAGGCCTGGGACTGCTTCGAGCTGGGTAGAAAGGCCGCAGATGAGCTTGTCTTCGCCTGCGTCGGCCCTGGGGTAGGCGTGGAAGACGACGGGCACGGAGTTGAGCCGCAGGCAGAAGTCGTTGAGATTGATCTGTCCGTTGTTGCACTCGGCAATGACGTAACTGACGTAGTACGTTTGGCCGGCGGTCATGGTATTGGTGTCGAAGCAGAAGGTATTGCCGTTGGGATCGAATTCTTGAATGACGAGCACGGGGTCGGAGGGGTCGACGAAGTCTTTGTGGGAGTGGAGGATCATCTTGACGCAGTCGTCGGGTTCGGCTTGATGGTCGCTATTGCCTTTGACGACGACGCATTGGTCTTCGCACACGGTGGTGCGCACAGCTACCGTGGTGCCGATGGCTGTCAGCCCGCAATCGCAGTTGTGGGAGACGACGATTTGGGACGAGCATCCATTGGCATCGACGACTATTAAGGTGTCGCTGACTTTGCTGTACAAATAGTTGGAGGTGAAGCACTGGGTGGTACCGTCGAAGCTCCCCGTCCCTTTGAGGATGGTGTAGTTGGGTGTGCCATTGTTGATGCATATTTCGTAATACCATCGGTAGAGGGTATCGCGGTCGAGGCAGATTTTTTTCAGGTTGACAAATTCGGGTATGGGGTAGAAGTCGACTACGATGGTGTCTTCTGCCTGGCAGAGTCCTTCTACGGTTTCACGAATGATAAAATTATAGCGACCGGGTTGTGTAGCGGACAATTCGACCAGGGAGGAGCTGATGGGACTGATTTGAGTACCCGCCAGGCCAAACCACGTGATCGACGATTGGGCGACGCTCTTGTGGTAGGGTACGGTGATTTTCAGTCCGCAGATGCTGGTGTCTGGTCCGAATTGAGGTCGAGGCATTTCATACCAGATGACGGGGTGGAAATCTTGTTGGATGCAGCCGGCGGTTGGGACGATGTGTCCCTGTCCATCGTCTTTTCCGATGGCTACGCCGAGGTAGTAGACTTTGCCGTACTGCATGGTATTGGGGTCAAAGGCGAACTTGCCAGTGGCATTGCGGTTCAGGTAGGAGCCGAACATATCGTTGGGGTCATCAAAGAGGTAGTATTCGAGCACATCGTTGGGCCCGATCACCTGACCGGTGGGATCGTATTGGATAGTTGCTTCTTCGTTTCCACAGAGTTTGATAGTGTCTTTCGAGATTTGACCCAGTGCACTTGGGCATTGGCAGTCGTGTTTGATCTGGAAGCTGACTTCACAGCCATAGACATCTCGGAAGCGGAAGACGTGGGTTTGGTTTTCGGTGAGGGGGGCGGAGAGGAAGGTATCGGCTGAGAAGGAGCCTTGGCCTTCGACGATGGTGTAGGGTGTTGCGCCCTTGGCGAGTTGGATGCGGACGCGGAAGCTATCTGCATTTTCATTGCAGAGTGTGTCGATGCGTGCGATGATGGGATCTGGTCGGAATTGGATGGTGACGGAGTCGATGCCGTCGCAAGTGGCCACTTTTTCTTTCCACACGAAGGTGTAGCTGCCGTAGGCGTCGACGGTGACGTTGGAGTTGGGATCGGTGGTGTTGATTTGCACTTGCCCCGGGGCGGTGACGATTTCCCATTGGCCACCGGGTGCATCGGGGGTGGCCTGCATGGTGTATTGGAGGCCGCAGATGGCCGTATCGGGCCCGGCATCGGGCTCAGGGGCTGTCTTGAACAAGACGGTGAAGCAGCTGTCGTTGCCCTTACCGCAATCGGTAATGGAGCTCACGCATACGAGTCCGGTATCGCTACCGCCGTAATTCCACTGCACTTCGATGGTTTTGGCCGTATCTTTATCGCGCGTGAGTATGATGCCGTTGCCCTTGCGGATTTCCCACTCGACCTTGCAGGCATTAGGGTGTGGATTGAGATAGGTGTAGCTCCCCTTTTCGCCGCGACATAGAAGGGAATCTCCTGTGATACGGGGTGGCTCGATCTTGACGGGGTCAACTTGGAGAAATCTTCCCGTATAAAAATCGCAGATCTGGTTGAGATTGCTATCCGAGGGATGAGTATATTCGACGTAGATGTAAAACAAGTACTGCCCCGTGGGATCTTCGGCGGGATCTACTTGAATTTCGGAGCCCCATAGGGTATCGCCGTTGGGGTTGATCCAGAAGGGGAGCTCGGTGAGGGACCCCTGCATGCAGTTGGATATCCAAAGGTAGTCTGCTCTTAAGAGGTAGTAGCCCGCACAGTTGGGGCAGGAGATTTCGAGATTGACCTTGGGGTCGTAATAGTCGAGATTGAGGGTATAGGTCGTATCGCAATTGACAAGTGTTGAGCCGAAAGGTGATTTAAAGGTGATATCTTTATTGCAGGTCGTCTGATTGTAGGGCACGCCGTTTTCGTCGATGTAGGGGGTTTTATCGCATTTGAAGACGTATTTGAGGCCGACGGGGCGCTGCGGCAGGAGGATAAAGGGCTTTAGGTGGACCTCACAACAGCCCGTGTTAGTGTTTTTCAATTGAATTTTGCACGGCGGATCTTCACATGAGGAGGTGACTTTAATGGATTGATTTTTGACGGTCCAAGTGTAGTCGTACTGATGGGTTTCGTAGCAGAGCTCTTCGAGCGGGTATTCGAAGGTGTCGGGTGGGTCTGGGTGCCAGATGTAGCAGGTGTCTTTTTCATCGCAGATGGCGTTGGGATTGTTGGGATTGCCGAGGATCCAGGAGACGCACACTTCGACGGGGAAGGTATCGGTGAGTTGGACATTTTGCATGCACATTTGGTTGTCCCATTGGGGTTGTGGGACATTGTCGAGCTTCCACCGAATATCTGTTTGACAGGTGCCACCTCCGAGTGCTCCTACGCAAAACGCCACCTCGTTGCACATGCAGAGATTGCCGACGACGTACATGTCGGGAAGTGGTGTAGGGATTTCGGGGGGTTTGCCTTGATCAACAGCTATTTCATACTGGCAAACATCGCTATTACACCCATCGACCCAGACGTAATAGGTTTGGCATTGGTTGACATAACCGCTTAATGTAAAAGTATCGGCATTGCATGCAGCATTGCAGTCGACGGGTTGTCCACCACATGCATCGAGGATTCCCGCTTGTATACCGATGAGTTGGTTGGTGTTATAATGATTACATTGCGTGCTGTCAAAAATAAAGGTCATTGTGATGTTATCGCCATTACCCACGAAAGCCCACCAAGCGGTATTATGGGGGACACCATCCCCATAACATAGGGGATCAGGGCCAGTGGGATTAGGATCTCGAATATTTTCGCATTGGTAGCCATCGAGTTCGGAGAGGCTACAGAGTACATTGGAGCTTTGACAGTCATAGGCATACGGTGGATTACACTGGCTCCAGGCTTGGCGTGGCAGCACAGCCATGGCACCGAAGAGGAGCAGGGCGTTGAGATGCCATAAGCTCCTCAGGACTATAGACTCGGAAAAATCCCCTACTTGAGTGCGGCACATTCCCTTCATAGCATTGTGTCTTTAACGCAGTCTTCCTAAATAGAATCTCAAAGGTAAAAAAACGCTGCCTAATACGGATAAAATCGCGAAAAAAATTCGTCTTCTGCGGTCGTGTAGCGGAACGCTCAGGCGGGTTGTGGTGTTGGAATAAGGGGAAGATGGTGTAGCGCGAGGGATGGAAGGGAAATGTGGGAGGCAATGTGTAATTTTGCCACCGGACCATGGCTCCGTAGCTCAGCCGGATAGAGCAGCTGACTTCTAATCAGCAGGTCGCAGGTTCGAGTCCTGCCGGAGTCACACCGCACAAGTACTATTTTATACTCGTCCATCACCACAGTGACTCGTCGAAGAACTCGTCGTTGGTTTCTCGATGGGGTGAATGCACGGTGGGAGGAGGTGTATGGATCGATTTGACAAAGAGCACGATATCGATGACGGTATGGGCGGCGATGGCACTCACCAGTCCGGCGTATTCGCGCAGATATCCCACGCCTGCGATCAACACGACCATGCTGATGCCGTAGATGCTGATCTGCCAGGAGGTGGGGCGGAGGTATCCGTGTATGGCGATAAAGACGAGGGCGGTCCACCAGATGCCGAGGCCTTCCTGGAGAAATCCGCGGAAGAATATCTCCTCACCGATGCCGGCGCAGAGTGAGATGAAGAGGATATCGGATGTGCGGAGCTGCAGGCTGCGGATGAGATCGATGTAGGGTGCGAGGCTTTGTCGCACGGGCGGAATGGTGGCGACACGCCAGGCGATGAGCCCAGCGAATAGTCCGTAACTCGTGCCGATGCCCAGCTCGAGCCCGTAATGGCCAATGCGGCTTTGGAAGAGCTCAGCCGGGTCGAACCATTTTACGAAGTGGTTTAAAATCCATGCGAGTAGGGGAAAGCCCAGCAAGGTAGCCCAACCGAGCAGTAGCATCACCTGTCTGGAATTTCGCCGCATGGATTTGTTTTGGTATGGTTCAAAAATACGCAAAACACCCGTGAAGCGTGGCGCATACAAGAGGGCTGCTCTCAAAGTGCTGCGGAAAGGATAGAGGTCGTAGGGGAAGAGGGTCCTTTGGGTAGATACTTGTGAAATGCATGACATTTAAAATGTGTTGCATTGGGGTATAAAATTTTTCGTCGGCTGTTAGAACAAGCCGCGAATTTGGCCCTGTGGGTCGACGTCCATGTGGATGGCTGCGGGTTGTTTAGGTAGTCCAGGCATGCGCACGATGGAACCAGCGATGGGGATGACGAATCCCGCACCTGCGGCAATTTCGAACTGGCGGATATGAAGGGTAAAGGGTTTGGGGATGCCGCGGTCGCGGGGATTATCGGTGATGGCCTTTTGGGTTTTGGCTATGCAGACGCGGAGGTGTTGGAGGCCGAGGCGTTCGATGAGGCGTAGGTCTTTGCGCGCTTGATCGGAGTATTCGACGTCTTCGGCGCCATAGATGCGTCGCGCGATGGTAGAAATCTTTTCGGGTATGCTCTGGTCGACAGAGTATAGAGGGGTGGTAGATCCGGGAGCTTGGTGAAGTTGCTCGAGTACCGTTTCGGCAAGGGCTTGGGCGCCTTCTCCGCCGTGGGCCCAGCCGTCGAAGGTGACAGCTCGTGTCTGAAGTTTGCTGCAGTAATCGATGATGGCCTGGATTTCGTCGTCGGTATCGGTTGCAAATCGGTTGATGGCGACGATGGGCTGGATGCCGTATTGGCGGATGATGTCGATGTGCTTGCGCAGGTTGATCAAGCCCTTTTGGAGGGAAGCCATGTCGGGTTGGGACCACGTGTCGGCATCGGCACCGCCGTGATATTTCAAGGCACGGGTAGTGGCGACGAGGACGATGGCATGGGGGTTGAATCCCGCAACGGGGCAGATGATATCGACGAATTTTTCCGCTCCGAGGTCGGAACCAAATCCGGCTTCGGTGATGACGTAGGGTGCTGTGGAGAGTGCCAGGTATGTAGCGACAATGGAGTTAGTGCCCTGAGCGATGTTGGCGAAAGGGCCGCCGTGGATGATGGTGGGGTTGTGTTCGAGCGTTTGTACGAGGTTGGGCATGAAGGCATCGCGAAGGAGTACGGCCATAGCACCTACGGCCTTGAGGTCGCTTGCGGTTACTGGATGGCCATCGCGGGTGAGGCCGACGAGGATGTTGCCGAGGCGGTGTTTGAGCTCTTCGATCGAGCGGCTCAGGCAAAAGATGGCCATGACTTCGGAGGCGGCTGTGATGTCGAATCCCGACTCGCGTGGCACGCCATGGGCGCGCCCACCGAGGCCGATGATGGTATGGCGAAGGCTGCGATCGTTCATGTCGATGACGCGCTTCCACAGTACGCGTCGGGGATCTGGGCGTAGGGGCATTTGACGGTGGTGCAATTCATTGTCTATGAGAGCTGCTAAGAGGTTGTGCGCCTTTTCGATAGCGGCAAAGTCGCCCGTGAAGTGGAGATTGATCTTTTCCATGGGGATGACCTGGCAGCGACCTCCACCGGTGGCACCACCTTTGATGCCAAACACGGGTCCGAGGGAGGGCTCGCGGAGTACTGCAACGGCCTTTTTGCCGATGCGATTGAGACCGTCAGTGAGGCCTATGGTCACCGTGGTCTTGCCTTCGCCAGCCGGTGTGGGGGTGATAGCCGTCACGAGTACCAGCTTGGCATGCGGCATCTTCGATGGATCAATGAGGGACAGGGAGACCTTGCCTATGGATTTGCCGTAGGGATGTATGGCCTCATTGGGGATGCCGATGCGACTGGCAATCTCTTCGATGGGCAACGGTTCGACGCTTTGGGCAATTTCGATATCGTTCATATGGGATTCGTTTGATGTACTATCCAACCGCGCCAGGTAAAAACTACTTCGGCGTGCGTTGCGTTGGAGCGCCTGCAAGTATACGCCGAATTGGCGCGGTATAGACAATAAAACTCCAGCATTTGCTTGTCGTTGTCAAATTTCGATTGCGGGGAGGATGGTCCCAGATGCGTGGCCGAAGCCCACGCGCATCCCGTTGCGCTCGGCATAGCCGCGCAAAATAACGGTATCGCCGTCGTGGAGAAAGCTGCGGGTGCTGCCGTCGGGCATGGGCAGCGGGCGTGTGGCGCGCCAGGCGAGCTCCAACATTGAGCCGTAGCTGTCGGGCGTGGGACCACTTATCGTACCTGAGGCACACATGTCTCCCACCTGCATATTGCATCCGTTGACGGTGTGGTGAGCGAGCTGTTGGGCCATGCTCCAGTAGAGATATTTCATATTGGAATGACAGACCGTGGTAGTGCTGCCGTCGGGCAGCTGGATATCGACGAAGAGATCGATGTCGAAGTGATGGGGGCCTTTTTCTTGAAGGTAGGGCAGGAGGGGCTTTTCGGGAGGTGGGCCCTGTACGCGGAAGGGCTCAAGGGCTTCGAGCGTGACGATCCATGGGGAGACGGTCGAAGCAAAGTTTTTTCCCAAAAAGGGCCCCAGTGGTTGGTATTCCCATTTTTGGATGTCCCGCGCAGACCAGTCGTTGAAGAGCACGAGGCCGAAGATATAGTCTTCCGCCTCACTGGTGGAAATGGACGTGCCCAGTGGATTGGCCTTGCCGACGACGAAGGCCATTTCGAGTTCGAAGTCCAGCAGGCGAGAGGGTGCAAATACGGGTTGGTCGCCTTCGGGGGGCAGTATTTGTCCTCGGGGTCGACGAATGGGTGTGCCAGACACCACAATGGAAGAGGCACGCCCGTGATAAGCCACGGGCATGTGGAGCCAATTGGGCATCAAGGCCTTGTCCGGACCACGAAACATGCTCCCCACATTGAAGGCGTGCTCTTTGCTCGAATAAAAATCGGTGTAGTTGGGCACTTCTACGGGCATCGTCATCGAGGTGGACTCAATGGGATGGAGTGCGCGCACAAAGGTCTGAAATTCTTCATCCGTCGATTGTGTCGATGCTAAATATTGGATGCGCTTGCGAACTTGGGAGGTAACGGATTTGCCAAGAGCTATGAAATCGTTGAGATTATGGCGGAGGAGCGTTTCTCCGTTTAGGCCTTGGATATCGAGTAAACCTGCGGAAAAGAGGTGATGCAGATCGATGACGGCATTGCCGAGGCGTGAAAGAGCTCTGGATTGCTGGCCGTTGATCTTACCGATTCCGAAGGGGATGTTGAAAATGGAGAAGTCTGAATTTTTGGGAATCGCTAAAGCTTCACGAGCACGTACGCTATTCATGGGAGCTGATATTTTGAAAAGTCCACTTTTAGCCATTGTCGCAAGAGTTCGTAGAGGTGTGGTGCGGTGTTGCCTGCTACCTGTAGCACCATTTCATGGGTCGTATCTTCTTGATCGCTGGTATCGGGGATGCAGCGATTGGTGATGACGGAGATACCCAAAATCGGGAGTTTGAGCTGGGCGGCTACGATGGCTTCGGGTACTGTCGACATGCCGACCATATCGCCACCGATCTTTTGGAAGAAGTGGATCTCGGCGGCCGTTTCGAGGCTTGGACCCGATACGCCGACATAAACGCCTTCGTGGATGCGCAATTCGGCAGATGTGTTGAGTTGCATAAAAGCCCGGCGATAGGGTTGGGGATAGAGCTGTAGCAAGGAGGGAAACTGAGGCAGGGTTGGCGAGTGAATCCCGCGCAAGGGATTGTCGCCGAAGAGGTTGATGTGGTCTTTGATGAGTACGAGATCACCGGGTTGAAATTGTGGATGGTAGGCACCAGCGGCATTGGTGATGATGAGTCTTTGGATGCCCAGAGCGTGCATGACCCGTACGGGCAAGGTGACGATGTGCATTGGATGGCCTTCGTAGTAGTGGAATCGCCCGGAAAGGGCGCAAAGGGGATGGCCGTCGATATGACCGAGCAGCAGAGTGCCTTCGTGCCCCGGCACGGTAGGTTGAGGAAAATGTGCAATGTCCGTATAGGGAATAGTAGCTGTCCATTCGCGTTGGCGAAAGAGCGCCCCCAGGCCCGAGCCCAAAATTATGCCCGTATAAGGGCGGAAGTCGGTCTTGTTTCGGATAGAGCTCACGGCTTCGTGGACGATGGCATCGATGGCGACGGGCATGCGCTGGATTTTTGGCAAAGATAGACATTCGCTCGAGCTTCGCGTACGAGGAAAAAGGCCAAAGACATTATGGGCCAATACGAGGAAAAAGAGTATCTTTGCACACCGCCTGAAAAGGGAACACAGATGGGTTCCCTTTTTTTATACAGGTGAGGAAGAACAAAAGGATGGTCGAAATAGCAGATAAAATCCGGAGTTGGCTGGAAACGCTCTTTCTATCAGAGCCCTGGCGTGAACATTTTTTGGTCGATATCGTAATAAGTGGTACGAAGATACGGGTGGTGGTGGATTCCACCAGCGGTGTGACTATTGGGGAGTGTCAGCAAATCAGCCGATACTTGGAGGGATACTTGGATGCGGATGTGGAGATGCCAGAGCGCTATGTCTTGGAGGTATCCTCCCCCGGTTTGGATAGGCCGCTGAAGATTCCCAAGCAATACATTAAAAACATCGGAAGAGAACTCGACATAGCGCTCAAGGAAGGCGAGGCATATCGAGGGATGTTAAAGCAGGCAGATGATAGCGCAATCGTACTCGTAGTAAAGAAGAAAAAACAACCGGAACAGGAATTGCGGATTCCGTATACAAAGATTAAGACGGCAAAGCTGGTATTGAAATTTTAAACACGGAGGAGATGAATAGGAATTACAAAGAAATCTTTACAGATTTTAAACTCACTAAAAAGCTCGACGAGAAGCGCTTTGAGGAGGTCATGGTCGATGTGTTTCGCAGTATGATACGGAAGCGCTACGGCACGGATGAGCACTTCGACGTGTTTATAGATGAGCAAGGGCGGGTCGAAATATGGCAAAACAAGCTCGTCGTGCCCGATGGTGAAGTGACTGATCCGGACCAGGAGATATCCTATAGCGATGCACTTCAATACATGAGCGATGTCCGCGTCGATGACTATGTGCCTATTCTTGTAGACTTTAAAGACTTTGGCCGTCGAGCGATCCAGGCGGCGCGACATGCCTTGAAATCGCGCATCAGTGAGATCGAAAAAGAAGAAATTCGCCGAATTTACTCCAATAAAATAGGTCATCTCATCCAAGGTGAAGTGCATCAAATACTGCGCA
>JALWKB010000178.1 GCA_026996805.1 Saprospiraceae bacterium
AGCAGCGCCAGGAGCTCGAGCAACAACTCCAGCTCATGCTGCTCCCCAAAGACCGCGAAGACCAGCTCGATGTGCTCTTCGAAATACGCGCAGGAACGGGGGGCGATGAGGCCTCGCTCTTTGTGGGCGATCTCTTCCGCATGTACACCAAATTCTTCGACACGCGCGGATTTGATTACGAAGTCATCTACGCCCAGGAGGGCACCGTCGGCGGATTCAACAAAGTCGTCATGGAAGTGCACGGCACCGATGTATACGGCACCCTCAAGTTCGAATCCGGCGTACATCGCGTACAACGCGTGCCCAAAACCGAAACACACGGCAGGCTGCACACCTCTGCAGCTACCGTGGCCGTGCTTCCCATCAACGAGGAAAGCGACATCCAAATCTCCAAGGACGAGCTGAAGATCGACACCTTTCGCTCCAGCGGCCCCGGAGGTCAACACGCCAACAAGACCGAATCGGCCGTGCGCATCACCCACCTGCCTACAGGTATCGTCGTCGAGAGCCAGGACTCTCGCTCCCAACTCAAAAACCGCGAGATTGCCCTACAACGGCTCTATCAAAAGCTCAAGGACCTGCAATACCAAAGAGATGCCGAAGAGCAGTCCCGACTGCGGCGCTCCTTAGTCAAATCGGGCGACCGATCCGATAAAATACGCACCTACAACTTCCCCCAAAACCGATTGACTGACCACCGCATCCAGATGAGCTGGTACAACCTCGACAAGATCATCACAGGCCAGCTCGATGAGGTCATCCAAGCACTCCAACAAGCAGAGCGCGCCCAAAAACTCCAATCCCTCGAACAAATCCAAGAGCGCTAACTCTCCCTGTGCTTTGGGCCCCATTGCGTATGTTTGCGCCAGAAAAGGGCACAGCCATGGAAATCATACCCGTACGCACGCGCAAAATCCTCCCACCAAAGGACGATATCCGCGACATCTTCGAGCACAGCTTTCCCAAACTACTCGAACGCGATATCGTCGTCATCACCTCCAAAATCATCGCCATCGCGCAAGGTCGATGTGTGCCCTTCGACGAGGCCGGCGAAGAAGCGCAGCTCATCCGCAGCGAAGCCGACAGCATCTTGAGCACCATGATCTACCAGGGCAAACCCCTCACCCTCACTCTCAAAGACCACGTCCTCATCCCCTCCGCCGGCATCGACCGAAGCAATGGCAACAACTATTTCATACTCTGGCCCCAACAACCCCATAAAGAAGCCAAAGAGCTCTGCACATTCCTCAAACGACAGCACCAGCTCAAACAGCTCGCCGTTATCATCACCGACAGCCGACCACTGCCCATGCGCAAGGGCACCTTGGGCATATCCATCGGCTTTTATGGGCTGGAGCCCTACCGCAGCTATTTCGGCCAGTCCGATGTCTTCGGCCAACCCCTTCAGATGACGCGCGCCAACATCGTCGATGCTCTTGCTGCCATCGCTGTCATGGGTATGGGCGAAGGCGCCGAACAGACGCCGATCGTCATCTTGCGCGACCCCATCGGCGTGGAGTTTACAGACAAGGAGACCTACCACAAGCTCTTCATGCCCGCCGAAGAAGATATCTATCGCCCCTTAATCGACTGCGTACAAAACAGCCGGCGCCATGCCATCGACTAAGACGCTCGCCCTCTTTGCCCTCTTTATCGCACTCCTCGTGGCGATGAACCTCACGGGCGTCAAAATCGTGCGATTCCTGGGGGCCGATGTCTCCGTAGCCATCTTTATGGTACCACTGACCTTTCTCATCACCGACATTGTCGAAGAGGTGCACGGCCCCAAGCTGACCCGACAGTTTGTCTTTAGCGGGATTATCGCCATTGTGCTCGTCTTTGTGTTTACCGCTATCTTCGTGCAAGTGCCCCCTCACGAGCGCTTTCCCTACGACGACTGCTATCGCGTAGTGTTTGGCAATTCGATGCGCATCATGATCGCCAGTGTGGTGGCCTTCGGCCTTGCACAATTGCACGACGTGTACGCCTTCGAATGGTGGAAGAAGCGCACGGGTGGAAAATGGCTGTGGCTGCGCAACAATCTATCGACCATGGTCTCTCAGCTCATCGACACCTTCGCCTTTATGTTTATCGCCTTTTATCAGGCCGCCCCGCAGTATACAGCAAGTTTTCTCATAGACCTGAGTTTAACCTACTACCTCTTCAAAATCGCCTTTGCTCTGATAGACACCCCACTGGTCTACCTCGGCGTGTATTGGCTGAAAAAAGACTTGCGTTAAACCGCTTGCGGCGTCTTTTATTCGTATGAAATGGTTGGTCGTATGAAATCGCGGTCCATTTTCGAAATACGCAGACCTACCATTTCATACAGCGCACACGATTTTAAGCCTCCGCATCAAACCGACATCCAATAGGAGGTACGGCTGCCGCGTTAAGAGTTAAAGGACTCTACCATGTATCCCTACAAAATGGCTGGTGATTCAATGCCATCCCCTTTTATTCGGCTTCGATATGTGTTGCTGCTGATCGGATGGTGTGCCGCACTCACGATGTTATCTGCACAGTATGTACATGTAAATGCTCCTTCGGGGGTGTATGTCGGGCTGACAGAGGGCGATGTGGCGTCGTTTAAGGGAGTGCCGTATGCGCAGGCGCCGGTGGGTCATCTGCGATGGCGGCCACCTGAGCCTGCCAAACTCGAGGATACGCTCTATGCCTTGGAGTGGCCGCCTCCCTGTCCACAAACAGTATTCGATGCCGATGGAAATGTATCTTCCATAGGGGAGGAAGACTGCCTTTACCTCAACATTTGGGCGCCGCAAGGGTTGACCAAGCCCGCTCCTGTGATGGTCTTCATCCACGGTGGGGGAAATGTACAGGGAAGCACCGCCCAAATGGCCAATGACGCGCATATCTACGACGGCACCGGGCTGGCACATCGCGGCAAGGTGGTCGTCGTCACCATACAGT
>JALWKB010000179.1 GCA_026996805.1 Saprospiraceae bacterium
GCGCTACAATCAGATCATTGACAAATGGACCTTTGCGGATAACGTCATTACCGAAAACTTGATGAAGGAGTTGAGTGAGGACAAGGGAGGTTTCAATCCCGTCTTCATGATGCTTGACTCAGGTGCACGGGGTTCGAAGGCGCAGATCAAGCAGCTCTGTGGTTTGCGAGGTCTGATGGCTAAGCCGAGGAAGTCGACCACAGGAGGTGGAGCCATCATCGAAAACCCCATATTGTCCAACTTCCTCGAAGGCCTATCCATTCTTGAGTATTTCATCTCTACGCACGGTGCGCGCAAAGGTTTGGCGGATACGGCGTTGAAGACGGCCGATGCCGGTTATCTCACGCGCCGTTTGGTTGACGTCGCTCAAGACGTGGTCATCTTCGAAGAGGATTGTGACACCTTGCGCGGCATTGAAATTTCGGCGCTCAAGGAAGGTGTAACCGTCATTGAAACCTTGGCCGAGCGCATTGACGGGCGCTATGCCCTTGACGACATTATCCATCCCGACACGGGAGAGGTCCTTGTCAAAGGGGGAGAATACATCACGCCGCAAAAGGCCAAGGAAATCGAAGCTGCGGGTATTGATCGCGTAGTCGTTCGGTCGGTGTTGACCTGCGAATCCGAGCGTGGGGTATGTGTGAAGTGTTACGGTAAAAACCTCGCTACTGGTCGGCCGGCCGAGGTTGGAGATGCCGTGGGCATCATTGCAGCACAGAGCATTGGCGAACCCGGAACGCAGCTCACCTTGCGAACATTCCACGTTGGTGGTGTGGCATCGGTTGCGAAGTCGCAGTCAAACATCATTGCGCAGGTCAATGGTGCTGTGCGGTTCGAAAATGTCAAGACGATCGAGATCGAAGGTGAGGATGTGGAGACCAAGAATATCGTCATTTCGCGCTCGGGAGAGTTGCGCATTGTCGATCCCAAATCCGGTCGCGAGCTGATTCGCCACCACGTGCCGTACGGTGCCACGCTCTATTACAAAGACGGTGATACGGTAGAAAGGGGTAAAATAATCTGTGAGTGGGATCCCTTCAACGCCGTCATCATCAGTGAGGCTACCGGTATTGCGCGCTTCCAGGATATCGTCGAAGGAGTGACCTATAGGGTAGAACTCGACGAACAGACGGGATTTGCTGAGCGCGTCATCAAAGAGTCGAAGGGTCGCGGTCGGAAGAAAGTACCTACCATTCACATCATCGATCCCAAGAAGGAGGAGATATTGAAATCGTACTCCTTGCCCGTAGGAGCTTACCTGACCATCGACGATGGCGATCACGTCTACAAGGGACAGATCATTGCCAAGATTCCGCGAGCCATTGGAGGTATTGCCGATATTACCGGTGGATTGCCTCGTGTGACCGAGCTCTTTGAGGCGCGCAATCCCTCCAATCCGGCCGTCATCTCCGAGATAGAGGGTGTTGTGCGGTTTGGCAAAGTGATTCGCGGAAAGCGCACCATCGAGGTGATCAACGAAAAGACCGGCGAGAAGAAAAAGTATTTGGTGGATCTTTCGAAGCACATACTCGTCCAGGATGGGGACTTTGTGCGTGCCGGTGATCGCCTCACCGATGGGCCCATTGCACCAAGGGATATACTCAATACCAAAGGGCCGTTTGCTGTACAGCGCTATTTGGTGCAAGGGGTACAGGAGGTCTACCGCGCGCAAGGCATATCCATCAACGACAAGCACATCGAAATCATCGTGCGTCAGATGATGCGCCGCGTCGAGATCATCGACCCGGGCGATACCAAGTTCCTCGAAGGAGAAGCTGTACCCAAGCACGAATTCTTCCGCGAAAACGACCGCATATCCGAGTACAAGGTCATCACCGATGCGGGGGATTCCGAGCGCTTCTTGCCCGGCATGCTCGTCACACTCAAAGAACTGCGCGAGGAGATTTCGCAGCTCAAACGCAGTGACAAGAAGCCTCCGCAATACCGAGACGCAATACCCGCCACGTCGAAGCCCATCGTCGAAGGTATTACGCGCTCCAGCCTCGGCGTGCAGTCGTGGATTTCGGCAGCGTCGTTCCAGGAGACGACCAAGGTCTTGAGCATGGCCGCCATCGCTGCCAAAAAGGATACCTTGCAGGGATTGAAAGAAAACGTCATCGTCGGAAAGAAAATCCCCGCAGGTACGGGATTGCGCAAGTTTGAGGATCTGTTTGTCTTCGCCGAGGAGTGATGTAGGTGCGGAGAGGGCGAGATACTGCGCCCCAGAGTGTCAGTGTGAATACCATGTGGTAGTATGTATCCAAGGTGTGCCTTCAGCATTGGGTCGTTGACGCGAGGGGCTGGACGTAGTAGATCGTATCGCTGCCCAAATGCTCCACGCGTAGCTTTTTACCCCTGAGCAAGGGTACGCGTATGCCGCGTCTCAGCCGTAACCGGTGGTTGTGGATGATGCGTGCCTCGTCCCAAAGACCTGCATCTACAAAAGACTGTAGGAGCTTACGCCCGCCCTCGACGAGGAGAGAGAGCTTTTGATGATGGTAAAGCCATTGGAGTACCTGTGCTAAGACGTCGTCGGAAAAGTCTATCGGTACGACGATTTTATACGCCTGCGGACTTTTTCTAACCTTGTGTTGGTCGACAAAAAACACCGTTGGGTGCTCGTCGCTCCAGAGATGATGGGTACGCGGTATGCGCATGGATTGGTCTAATACGAGTCTCAGGGGATGCGCACCCTCGACGTGTCGAACAGTCAGACGGGGGTTGTCTACTACGGCGGTTTGTGTGCCGACCAGAATGGCATCGACTTCACTCCTCCATTGGTGGACCACGGTCAGGGCTTTGGGACTCGAGATGGCGATGCGCTCGTCGGGCCTGCCCATAAAAAAGTCTGCCGTCTCTGCCCATTTTAAGATAATATGGGGTCTTTTGCGCGTGTGGTAGGTCAAAAAAGGGG
>JALWKB010000180.1 GCA_026996805.1 Saprospiraceae bacterium
TCGCCCACATCGTGATCGTCTTCATCGCTGCCATCCCGGCGCAACACTTCATCATCGATTACCGGGTCGTTGAGGGGGTCGAGATCGCCTTCGGCGTCGTAATCCAATACGGGCTGACCACCCTCCGCTTCTAAGTAAAATACCTCCGCTCGATTGTACAACAGTTGATTTTGCTGGGCTTCGTCGACCTCTAAGACAATGCCGAATTCCACCTCGCCTCCCGGCTCTATTCTACCCTCGATGTCCAAAGCGTATTTCCCAGCGCTCAGCTCAACCCACGGATGGGTATTGATCGAATCGACATAATACGTGCCCGAGGGCAAATAATCCACTACTCGCGCCTTTGTGATGGGTACATTCCCCTGATTGATGAGCCGCAGGGTAAACCGCACGCGAAAGCGATTGTTGACTAAGTCTAATGGCGCTGCATCCGCCTTGACCAAGGCCAAGTCGACAAAAGGCACGACTGCCGGGTCGTGATCGTCTTCGTCGATGACATTGTGGTCGTCGACCATATCATCGGTGACATCTCCAATCCGTCCCCCCTTGTCATTGTATGGGTCTTCATCCGCATGCGAGTCAAAATCGAAAGCACTCCAATCCTCTCCGTTCGGGCCCATGATGCGCGCGATCTCTGCTCGATTGACCGCGTTTTCCGAGGTGAGATTCGCATTTGCTCGCAGGTAGAGGTGCACCCGGAGCGTATCTCCCGGCAAGTGAGGCGGCGTATCCAGATACCACAAAAAGCTGTCGACCGTCCAGCCGGGATTTTCTGCAATATCAAAGGTGTATCCCTCGGTGAGGTAGTCGACGATTTTATACCCCGAAATCGCCTGATTGCCCTGATTGATCACCTCGATGAGGTATGTCACCTGATCACCCATGCGCACGGGGGCAGTGTTCAAACAAATCTTTCGCAAGGCTAAATCGACGATCACGACCGTGGCAGGATCGTGGTCATCCTCATCGACGATTCCATTGCCATCCCACACATCGTCGGTAGCAGTGCCCACCTGGCCTCCGCTGTCATTGGTCGGATCGGTGTCGTATTTCGAATCGACGTCAGTAAGGGGTTGGCCCATCTCGTCCCACGCACCGCTGATTTCTGCTATATTGACCAAACTGCCCAGATCAATGTCGGCTTTGATAGCTACGTAAAGCGGAATGCGTACAGTGTCGCCCGGGGAGACAGGCGTCATAATCCGCTTTTTGTATACGCCTCCCGATTGAAACCATCCCGGATTGAGTGCGGGTATAAAATCGTAGTTGTTCGTCGGCAGGTAATCCACCACTTCCACTTCGTGCGCTGTCACCGTCCCCTGATTGACGATGGTGATTTCAAAGGCAAAGGTGTCACCCATGCGCACGGGTGTCTCCGGACCGCGTTTGATGAGTGCTAAGTCGAACACATCATTCGACGGCGGTGTATACTGTCTCTCGGTAAGGCCTGCATCGGCACCAAAGCGATGCGCACCGAATCCTCCTGTGCGCACGCGTATGACGGGTACCCCCACCAACGTTGGGCACACTTCCGCCGCATCGTATACCTTTAAATCTGAATCGTGCTCCTGGCCATTGGCTCCGCTCCCAGCGTGAGGACGCGTAGGCCTGTACTCTTTCCCGTCGATTTGGTACCGACCGAGTGCAGCATCCCATTGTCCAGGTGCTATGACCACGTAGTAGTCTGTATGATGTGCCAATCCATCCCAAACGCCATCTCCGTCTATGTCGACATTGTGACTGCCAAAGGAATAATACCCATATGCATTGGTAGTCGTTGTTCCTATCAAGCGGCATTGGTCGTCGTAGAGTCGCACTTCTATATTGGCTAAGGGCTCCTCGTCGGGATCCTGTACTCCATCCGCATCGGCATCGTGCCATACGTAATCACCTATTTCCAAATCGACATCGGGCAACAACAGCTCGATATCTCCAAGCCCCGAACTCTTACCAAAGTAGGCATCCCCCTTGCCATGGAGCTGTGCCGAAGCCAGATACGCCCCGTTGATGACACTGTACCGATGCAGTCCCCCTGTGAATGTGCTATAAAACGGATCAAACACTGCGTTGACCACTTCCGCTTTAGGTGTAAGTACGCGGACAGCCCCGACAGATACCTCCGGATGATATGTAGGCCCTAAACGCCAGTAGTCCTCTCCAAAAAACTCACCACCACCGGGGCCCTGGTTGTTGTGTACGCCTGAACCGGTATAGGGGCCCACCTTGCCATTGCTTTCCAGCGTCCAGCTACCATCATCCTGTGGCGCAGCGATGAGTATGTCGCCGTTTTGTTTGAGCAACTTGTCGGGATGACAATACGAGTGCCCCAGCCTGTCAGCAATGCCGAGAATCATGTAGCCCTCTGCCGTAAAATCGATGTCGGTCAACCAGTGCTGTGTTGGCCCTTCCCGATTGGCCTGCTCCGACCAATAGTCGCGTGTAAAATCCGTGCGCAAGACTTCGTCAAACATGCCCGATTCCGGGTCAAAGGCGTAGACGACAATGCTGTGATTTGCTCTGTCCTTTGTGAGTTCGGCACTGCACGTCACGCCGACGTACAATTTCCCCCGCCACTGTTTCAATGCAAAGGGATAGTACTCTCCGCCTGTACAAGTGGGATCCGGTATAAAAAACTCCTCTGTCGTCGAGGGTGTTGGTGATTCGACATCGATCGAAACCAACGACTTGCGCCAAAGGCTGACGACATACAATCTCGCCTCATCCTCCGAAAGGGCAATTTCGCCAATACCATTCCGCCCGACCAGGGCACCATACCCACAATCATCGGCATCACTCACCGCCAATGGTGGAACGGAGATGCCCAGATCCGAAAGTCGTACCCATCGCACCACCGCCCCACTTCCGCCAACGTCTATCGCATAAATCGCATCATACACTCCGTCCTTTAA
>JALWKB010000181.1 GCA_026996805.1 Saprospiraceae bacterium
GGGAATTTCGGTATTATGTGATGCGTCGCAAGGGAACGGAGCGCGCGTTTACGGGGCAGTATTGGAATCACCACGCAGACGGTTGGTATGTCTGTGCGGCTTGCGGGCTGCCGCTCTTCAGCTCCGTTGACAAGTTTGATTCGGGTACGGGCTGGCCGAGTTTTACGCGACCCGTGCGGGAGGATTATATCGGTACGGAGCGGGATACTTCTTATGGAATGTTGCGAACGGAAATACACTGCGCTCGTTGTGGAGGACATTTAGGACATGTGTTTGATGATGGGCCTCCGCCGACGGGCTTGCGCTATTGCGTCAACTCCATCTCATTGCGGTTTGTGCCCAAGGAGAGGCAGCAAAAGAAACAGGGGCCATGAGGGATAAAATGGTAGAGGCTCGCTTAGACGAGCCGCAGGATCTCAATGCGGTGCGCGCGTTTCATCGGCTCTTTCGCATGCCGGTGTTGGAACGGCCGACGATACCATCGTCGGAGCGCTGTGCGCTACGGGTGGCGCTGTTGGAGGAGGAGCTTGAAGAGCTCAAGCGCGCTATTGAGGCGCGGGATCTGGTAAGTATTGCCGATGCGCTGTGCGATTTGCAATACGTGTTGAGCGGAGCTGTGCTGGAATTCGGTTTAGGGGGGCTGTTTAAGGAGCTCTTCGACGAAGTGCAGTCATCCAATATGAGCAAGGCCTGTCGCACCCTCGAAGAGGCACGAGCTACCGTGGAGCACTACCGCAAGGAGCGCGGGGTGGAGGCCATCATCCGCGAAGTGGACGGACAGTTTCTCGTCTATCGAAAGAGCGACCACAAGGTGTTGAAATCGATCAATTATCGCCCAGCGAATCTGGAACGTATTCTCCAAGGGGCAAGTCGGGATAAATCTCAATAGTCTTTTCGAAAGTAAAGGGGAAGGAATCAATCTGGTCGGAGCCGTCCCAGATGACCAGCCCTACGCCTTTGCCGCGCAGGTGGAATGTATCGTTGTACTTGCGGTTGAGGAGGAGGTTGCGCACGCGCACATCTTTGAAAAAGTGACGCGTATTGAGGAAGGCGATGTAGGGCACTTCAAATTTTTTGTACGGTCCGAAGGTGGTGGTAAACTTATACCCCATGTTGACATTGGTGATGGAGTCGTCGTTGACGTAGAGGATCATATCGTGGCCGATGTGCTTGCCGGATTTGTTGCTGGCATTGGCGTACCAGATGAGCCCTTCGATGATGATGTTGTCGTGATCGACCTTGACGACTTGGGAATCGGATTCGCCCATGACGTAAAAACCGCGGTTGTCACGACAGCCCCACAGCATGGCAATGCCGACCATCCACAGGAGGAAGAAGCGTTGTGCAATCATATACCCACGGGATTGTCTAAGCGGTGGGCAAAGATACAAAAAACCCCGCCGCACAGGCGACGGGGTCTGTCGAATTAATACTTCTTGGTCAGTGGCACATTGGGTGCATGGACGGTAAAGCTGCGTTGAAACTTGCGTTTGAGCATGGTCTTAGCAATTTTTTGGTTGATGATCATGGCACCAGTTTTTTGAAGTCCTCCCCATTAACGCAATACTGTTGTGGTTGTTTGAAATTTGGGCCATATTTTTTGTAATTTATCTCACAATCTCCCTTGGAAGCTAAAATATTTAATGATTTTGGCGAAAAAATGAGTAAAACATGTAGGTTATCGCGGATTTTATGCAATAGTTCATGCATTTTCCACGGTTTTTGTATTGTTTTGGGTATATATAGTCATTTTGCATATGTGTATTGCACTATATGTGAGTATGTTATGAGTTATATTAATGAAAAACATTATGTGTAAATATGGACAGGTGTTTGAGTGGATTGCTTGGGGAAGTTGGGGCGACTTATGTTTCTTGTGGTCGGCGTTCGATGATCATGGTGCTGAGGCGGGCGATGGCGATGGCGCGCTCGTCTTGATCGCGGATTTTGATGTGCCAGTGGTGGAGGCGTCGGCCGAGGCGCAGAGGTGTAGCGCGTCCCATGACCCAGCCGGCACGTACGGATCGCAGGTGGCTGATGTTGAGTTCGATGCCCACGGGTTGTTGGCGTGTCATGTCGTCGACGCACAGCACGGAGGCCACGCTGCCGATGGTTTCGGCGAGAGCTGCCGAGGCACCGCCGTGCAGAATGCCCGCCGGCTGACGCGTGCGATGATCGACAGGCATGCGCGCCTCCAGATAATCATCACCCACCTCGGTAAAGACAATGCCCAAGGCTTCGACGAGGGTGCCGTGTCCCAACTGGTTGAGGATTTCGACATCGACGGGAGTTTTCCAGATACCCATACGCGCAATGTTTTACGAAGCGTTACACTTTGAGAGTATTGCTATCGAGGGATAGATGTGTTATACACCGGTCGGTCATTGGATTTTTGGTAGATAAATCTACGGTTTTATGCGCGTAAAAATATATCACAATCCGCGATGTGCGACGAGTCGCAAGGTATTGCAGGCCTTGAAGGAGCACGGTGTGGAGCTCGAAGTTGTTGAGTATCTGAAGCATCCACCGACGCCGGAGGAGTTGCGCGAGATCATGCAAAAGGGCAATTTGAAGGTGCAAGACCTCTTGCGCAAGCGCGACAAGGTATACAAGGAGAAGTTTGCCGATGCTGAGCTTTCGGATGACGAGTGGTTGGAGGCGATTCAGCAGTATCCGTCGATCCTGGAGCGCCCGTTATGCGTCAGCGATACGCATGCGGCTGTGTGCAGGCCGCCGGATCGCTATCGCGAATTTATCGGATAAAATCGCGGGCCATCGTGCGATGGATGTGTTCGATGTAGGAGGAGATGCGGCTGTGGTGTAGTGGATGGAAGACGCTCCAGTGGTTTTGGCGGAAAAACCAGGTCCACTGGCGTTTGGCGTAGCGCCGCGTTTGCCTTTTGATCTGTTCGACTGTCGTGGTCCAATCGATGTTTCCTGCGAGGTATTGGAAGAGCTCTCTATAGCCGACGGTTTGGAGAGCTGGCAGATGACGATGGGGGAAGAGCGTACGGGCTTCTTCCATCCATCCGCGTGCGAGCATGTCGTCGACGCGGGCGTCGATGCGTCGGTAGAGTTCGTCTCTGGGACGCATGAGCAAGATGTAGAGGGTGTGGAAGTGGCGTGGGGAGGGTTGGCCTTGTCGAAAGGATGAAAATGGCATGCCCGTCTGTCGGATTACTTCAAGGGCGCGGCTGATGCGTCGGGGGTTGTGTTTGTCGACGCGGCGGTAGTATTCGGGGTCTTTCGTTTTCAGCTCTTCCAGCAAGTACGTTATCCCGTATTGTGCAAGGTCATTTAAGACGCTCTGGCGCACCTCGGCGGTCACTGCTGGCATGGGGTCGAGGCCATGGCAAAGGGCATCGATGTACAATCCTGTACCTCCGACCAAGAGGGCGATGCTGTGCTCTTCGAAGATGCGATGGAGGACCTCTTCGGCCTCGCGAGCAAATTGACCGGCGCTGTACGGCGTATCGATATCGATATGATTGATAAAATAGTGGGGCACTTCGCGGAGCATATAGGCAGGGGGTTTGGCCGTGCCGATGTCCATCTGGCGGTAGATTTGACGGCTGTCGGCCGAGAGAATGGGGGCATCGTAGCGTTTGGCCAACTGGTAGGCGAGCTCCGTCTTCCCCACGGCTGTCGGGCCTGCCAAGACGATGAGCAATCGGTCGTGGGTAGGTATGGCCAAGGCCATGGGATGTTACAACTATTTTACGATAAAACGCTTGACATGTCTCTGGCCGTCTGATAGATAGCCCACTAAGAAATACACACCTGAGGGAAGCTGTCGGATGTCTATGGTGTGGACGGGCAGTTTTGGCGCTTGGGTGGAGTAGACCGTTTTTCCGAAAAGGTCGACCAGCTGCAGCGTGCGTAGGGCTGGACTTTGTCGGGTATGTACGATGATGGATTCCGACGTTTGAGTGGAGCTGAGGGGAGAAGGTCGGGATGTGGGCTCTTGTGTGGTGGTAGTGGTGCGGTAGATACGGAGGCCAAACCACGGAGTGTGGACGGTGCGCTGATCGATGAGGAGGTAGAATCCCTCTCCGCCTTCGGGATAGAAGGTAAAACTGTCGCGGTGAAGGCCGAGAGTATCGAGGGGAAACACTACTACTGAGTCGGATTGGATGCGGAGTCGTAGGATGACTCGTGCGGGGCGGTTGAGGGTGGGGGGCTTCCCCCATTGGCTGTGTACGGTGTGGCTGCCGTCCCATTGCATGTCGGTGTTTTGGGTGTTGGTCGTGATGCATAGTAAGGCGCGGTGGGCAGTACTCAGGGATTGGCCGTCTGTGGAGAGGAGGGAGAGCAGGGTAAAATCGTCGAGGGAGACAATTTCCAGTACTGCGCTGTCTGGGGGCGAGTGCCACGGCTGGTCGCCGGCAAAGGTTTCGAATCGTTTGCTGACGATGGCAAAGTGTCCGCCGGTGGGGTCCCAGTGGATGTGTTGGGAGTGGTCCCAAAAGGCGCCATTGCGGACGGTGTGCGCGGGTATCGAGCTGCTGTCGGCATCGAAGCGCTCGATGACGATGGGCTGTCGGCTGCCGTGCCGACGGTCGTAGGGCAAATAGAGCTCCCACGAAGGGGCGTCGTCGAGCAGTGGGAGCCGATAGATGAAGGCGCTATCGTAGCGGATGCGCAGTTTTTGAGGGCTTTCGGCGATGAGGCCGTTGCGGTAGGCGTAGGCGAAGAGGGGCATTTGCGCCATCACTGCGGTATTGCGGTGTAGTGAAAACCAATTGTCGACGAAGTCGGTAGTCCAGTCGGGAGGATCGCCCCCGATGTAGTCGAACCACATGATTCCGTCGACACCGTGGAGGGCGCTGTACGCAGTGAGGAGGGGCAGCATTTCGGCTTGGTAGACGTTGGGGGCACAGTGGTTGTACTCGCTGATGGTGTAGGGCTTATCGGCCATGGCCAGTCCGCTAAACACATATTGCAAGGTGCCGTAGCCGGTATCGCGGTACATGGGCCTGTTGTCGATGCGCCAGTCCCAAGGGTCCCAAGGGATATTGGGAAACTCGGGGTGGTCCCAGTAGGCGTGGTCGTCGATGTAATCGAGATCTTGCTGGCTCCACGTTTCAAACAGGCCGTGGAGGCCGTTGGTACCCGTGATGGGGGCACGGACTTTGAGGCTGTCTTTGAGGTAGTGGTACATCTCCTGATAGTACTGCCGTTGGAGCTGTAGGTAGAAGGCGCCCATGTCGATGGTGCGCGCTTCGGTAAAGGTGTGGCGTTCGTCGTAGCGGATACGTCGGATGTTTTTGTCTTCGAGGCGCTCGTCGTCATGGAGTGCCGTTTGAGTTCGTGCGCGGATGCTTACGGAATCGATCCAGATCGTGCCGTGGGCATTGCCAAAGCTAAAGGTGATGCGTGCGCCGCCTTGGTTGTCTTCGTAGGGCCGAACTTGAAAAGTGTAGTGCTGCCACTGTGGGGTGAGCTGGACGACGCGGCCGCCGTACCAGTCGTAGGGAGGGTGGTCTTGCATGAGCGCCACTTCGATGGTTTGCTTACGGTCGGAGCGCGCATAAAATTGTACGACGTAGGTCGAATCGCGGGACAGGCTGAGCTCGTATTGTACCCATTGGAGGTGCCAGGCTTCGGAGGAGGACTGGTCGATCTGGAGTTGGACGGCGTAGTTGCCTTCGTAAGCGGCGCTGGTAGGGGTGGGCGTAGCGCGGGCGCCGTTGTGTTGTTCGAGGTCCCAGCCTTCGAGGGGCGCGGCAGCTTCGAAGCGGCCGTTGGTGAGGAGCTCGCGTCCCCAGCCGGTCCCCTGTCCCTGCCAGGCTGCTCGGAGGGCGGCGTCGGTGCCGTATTTGGTGTGGAGAAAGGCGTTCCACAGACTGTCGAGCATGCGGCTGTGATAGCGCGTCAAAATTCCCCCTTGGCTAAACGGGCGCAGAGCGTTGTACCGCCAGTACTGGTAGATGGAGTTTTCGTTGGTGATTTCGACCATAGCTACGGCGGGATCGGTTGCAAGGGAGAGCCCTGTGTAGGGATTGGTAGCGGTCAGCAGTTTGCGGGCGTATTCCTTTTGCAGAAAGATTGCCCGCGGATCAAACATCGTATAGCACTTCGGGCCTGCCAGCGAATCGGCGTACGGCATGCCGTCGGCGGGGCGAAACTCGCGCGACACGTGCAGGTTGACATTGGCGTAAATACCCTTGCGCTTGAGCTGGGCGATAAAATAGTGCAGCCGGTCGAGCATTTGGGGATTGAGCTGGCGGGTGTTGTGCTTGCGGTCCATGAAGATGTTACCTTGACTCGATGTCCAATTGTTGTCCATGTGGTGTAGGCGCACGAGGTTGATGCCCATCTTATGCAGGCGCGCGGCGATGGCGGGGGCGAGCTGTTTGGGTGGAAAATTGGCCCCCGTCGTGAGGTTGACACCCCAGAATCGAAAGGGCTGGCCTTCACGCAGGAAATGTGGTCCTTCGGCCGTGATAGGTCGATCCGCCGCCTCAGCAGTAAACACGGGCAGCCACGGGGATTCAACCGAATCGTAGGGCGGAAGCACAAAGGTGTATCCGTCGGAAAAGGATTGCGCAGCGGACGGTAGGTGTCCTCCAAGCAGGGCAAGACAGACAGCAGTAAGGGCGTAGTGCCATTTCATACAGAAAATCATTTTGGATGAGCAATCAATGCAGAGACGATTGTGCAGAAATCAAACAAAGATACGCATAAAGCAAAAACACTCTACTTTTGCAGTTAAATCGTCGGGGATGAACTTCATCATTGAGGTAGCGTTGGTGGGTGTAGAGCCGCTGCGGATATGGCGAAAGCTCTCTGTCTCGACGGAGTTGAGTTTTGAAGAGCTGCATTTAGTCATACAGGCGGCTTTTGGCTGGGAAAATCGGCATTTGTACGCCTTTTGTGAGCGCAGCTTGGAGGATCTCATTACCATCAACTCGCCCAACGACGAAGATGCCCCGGTGACGGCCGATTGGGTGCCGATCGACAAGCTGTTTATCAATTTGTAC
Source organism: Saprospiraceae bacterium (assembly GCA_026996805.1). Taxonomy (GTDB): domain Bacteria; phylum Bacteroidota; class Bacteroidia; order Chitinophagales; family Saprospiraceae; genus S141-43. The sequence goes on from JALWKB010000181.1 coordinate 6,984, forward strand.
AACAAGCGCGAATTTCTCCAGCGCGAGGCCGTCTTGCGCTACATCTATGATTACGGCGACCATTGGGAGCACATCATCACCGTGCAGGATGTGGAATACCGACCGTCTTCGATGTTGGAATTACTCGATGGGGAGGGCGATTGTCCGCCCGAGGAGATCGGCGGTGTGGAGAGCTATATGAAATGGTTGCAACATCGCAGCGGTGGGGAAGTGTCGGAAAGCGACTTCCAGCCCGTGGTGTTTGATCGGGAGCGCATCCAACGACGGCTTCGACAATTGGAAAGGGATTTTATAGCGCATTGGCAGTAAACGGATGACCATGCAGGTAGAGGAATTGCGAATGATTGAGCAGGCGGCGGCAGATTTTGCGCGCACAGCCATTGCTCCGCACGTACGCGATTGGGACGAGCGACAGCATTTTCCGAGGGAACTCTTCGAAGCGCTCGGCGAGATTGGCTTTATGGGGGTGCTCGTGCCCGAGGAGTACGGCGGGGCTGGCCTTGGCTATCAGGAGTACGTCAGCATCATCGATGTGCTCTCGCGCACTGATCCTTCCATAGGGCTTTCCGTTGCGGCGCACAACTCCCTGTGCACCAACCACATTTTCGAATTTGGCAGCGAAGAGCAAAAGCGGCGCTACCTGCCGGGCCTTGCTTCGGGCAAGTGGCTCGGTGCTTGGGCACTCACCGAACCCGGCACGGGCAGTGATGCCATGCGCATGCGGTGTGTGGCCGTGCGCGAGGGCGATTACTACCGTATCGACGGGGTTAAAAATTTTATCACGCACGGCATTTCGGCCGATGTCTATGTAGTCGTAGCCCGCACCGGTGAGCTGCACGACAAGCACGGCATCAGCGCTTTTATCGTCGAGAAGGGCACGCCCGGGCTCATCCCGGGCAAGAAAGAAGACAAGCTCGGCATGCGTGCAAGCGAAACGGCGCAAGTGCTCTTCGAAGGCTGTAAAGTGCCGGCCGAAAACCGCATTGGCGAAGAGGGGATGGGGTTTATACAGGCCATGAAGGTGCTCGACGGCGGGCGCATCTCCATTGCGGCCCTGGCCCTCGGCATCGCCAAGGGGGCCTATGAGGCCTCGGTGCAGTACGCTCAAGAACGCGAACAATTTGGCCGCCCCATCATCGACTTTCAGGCAGTGTCCTTCAAGTTGGCGCGCATGGCCACCCTCATCGAAGCAGCCGAAGGCCTTATCCGCAAGGCGGCCCATCTCAAAAACAGCGGCCAACGCGTGACCCTCCACTCCGCCATGGCCAAATACTTCGCCTCCGAAATGGCCGTGCGCATCGCCGAAGACGCCGTCCAAATCCACGGGGGCTACGGCTATACCCGCGAATACCCCGTCGAAAAATTCTACCGCGACGCCAAGCTGTGCACCATCGGGGAAGGCACCTCCGAAATACAAAAACTCGTCATCTCCAGGCAAATCCAGCGATAAGCTGCCACTGCGATGCTGCGCACGCGTGGATGAACATATCTCCGCCTCAGGCGTATACTCTTTCGTGTATGAAATCGTCCAACTACAGAAAGCACGACCATGGCGACCAACAGTGAATGGATGCGACGCAGGACCTTTGGCATCGTCAGCCATCCCGATGCAGGTAAGACGACGCTGACCGAAAAGCTCCTCCTCTTTGGCGGTGCTATCCAGATAGCGGGAGCGGTGAAGTCCAACAAGATCAAGCGGCATGTCACCTCCGACTTCATGGAGATCGAACGCCAGAGGGGCATCTCCGTCTCGACGTCGGTGATGGCCTTCGAATACCGCGATTTGAAGATCAACATCCTCGACACGCCGGGCCACAAGGACTTTGCCGAAGACACGTACCGCACGCTCTCTGCTGTCGACAGCGCCATCGTCGTCATTGATGTGGCCAAGGGCGTGGAAGAGCAGACCGAAAAGCTCGTCGAAGTGTGCCGCATGCGTTCCACGCCGATGATGGTATTTATCAACAAGCTCGATCGCGAGGGGAAGGATCCCTTCGACTTGCTCGATGAAATTGAGCAAAAGCTCCAGCTCAAGGTCGTCCCCCTGTCGTGGCCCATTGGCATGGGACAGCGTTTCCAAGGGGTATACGATTTGTACAAAGAGCGCCTCTTGCTCTTTGAGCCCCACGGTGGCAAAAACGCCGACAAGGTGGTCGAAATCCGCAGTCTCGAACGAGAAGCACTCCTCCCACACATCGGCGGAGAAGCGACCGACGAGCTCCTCGAAGAGCTTCAGATGGTGCGCGCAGTCTATGATCCCTTCGATCGGGATCGGTATCGCAAGGCGGAGCTCTTTCCCGTGTTTTTTGGCAGTGCACTCAACAACTTCGGCGTGCGCGAACTACTCGAATGCTACGTCGACAACGCCCCGCCACCGCGTCCGCGACCGGCCGTCGAGCGCATCGTCTACCCCGACGAGGAAAAGTTTACGGGCTTTGTGTTTAAGATCCACGCCAACATCGATCCCAAACACCGCGATCGCATCGCCTTTGTGCGGGTTGTCTCCGGCACGTTTCGCCGCAACACCTATTACTACCACGTGCAGCGCGATCGCAAGCTCAAATTTGCCAACCCCACCATGTTTATGGCCGCCAAAAAGTCGGTCATCGATGAGGCCTATCCCGGCGACATCGTGGGTCTGTACGACACGGGCAATTTCAAAATCGGCGATAGCCTGACCGAAGGAGAGGTGCTCCATTTTACGGGCATACCGAGGTTTTCACCCGAAGTCTTCCGCTTCATCAATAACGACAATCCCATGAAGTTTAAACAGTTTGAAAAGGGCTTGCGTCAGCTCATGGAAGAGGGCCTCGCCCAACTGTTTGAACTCAAAGACGGCGGCCGAAAGCTGATCGGTACCGTGGGCACCTTGCAGTTTGACGTCATCAAATATCGCCTCGAGCACGAATACGGAGCGCAATGCTCCTACGAGCCGTACAATGCCTATAAGGCACTGTGGATCGAAGCCGACGACGAAGAGGCGCTTCGAGAGTTTGTCGAACGGCGCTCGCGACACATTGCGTACGACATGGAGGGCAAGCCGGTCTTTCTCGCCGAAAGCCCGTGGATGCTGAAAGTCGTACGGGAAAAGCACCCCAAGGTCCAACTCAGGACGGTCAACGAAGAGGTCACTTCGCTCTCTCAAGCCTACGGCGCTTAGCACCACAAGTGTGATGGCGGATGTAGCGATAGGCGTGTATCAATCCGCCGATGACGGCGTATTGCTCGATGCGGTGGGGCAGATCAATGCGCCGCGAGAAAAAGTCGGCATAGCCGCCGGTGAGGAGCATTTGCGGTGCTGTACCAAGCTCGGCACGCGCCTGGTGGTAATGGAATTGCACACTTCCGATGATACCGCCGATGACACCGTTGATGATGGCCTCCCGAGTGTGGCGACCAAAGCGGTGGGTCGTCTCCTCCAACGTTACCATGGGCAGTAGGGCTGTGCGACTGGCAAGGATATCGAGTGCCATGATGGCACCCGGAGCAATGTTGACTCCGCGGATGGCTCCTGAAGCATCCAGGAGCGTAAAGGTCAATGCCGTGCCCATGCCGACGATGAGCCAATGGGTCTTTTCTAACTCATAGGCATAGAGCGCCGATGCCACTAAATCAGCACCGATCTCTTCCGCGTTGAGCACATCGATGGGCAGACAGGAGTAGGTGCGGCTATCCAGTAGGACGACGTGTGCGTTTTGTCGATGTAATTGCGCCAGGACCACCTCCAGCGCCTTGGGATGTACCGAGCTGATAATGACCTCGCCCTCCTTTGCGGCTCGGTCGTCCAACACGCTGCGTACCATCTTTTCCCAGGTGACCTTGCCCGCCAGGATATCGGGGGTGGCAAAGTGCGCGATGTTGCGCTGCCCGACGGCGTCAAAGCCCGCCAGTACGCACGTACTGTTGCCTAAGTCGACAGCTATGTGCACGGACATTGCTTTTGTTTTGCTGCGATAAAGATACGGATAGCCGAATACAATACATCCATCGCAGGCATCTTTGCGGTAGCCGTTTGCATAAAATTTGTAGAGATGTACTTGTGTCGACAAAAACATTTTCGTATATTTGTCATTTGAGTTAATGGGTATAAAATCGTGCTTTTCGTGATGAAATGGTGCAGGGAAGGAGCTCGCATTAAATCTGCGCAGGTATGACCTTGCCGGTGGAGACGACGTCACGCGTGTATTCAGAGGAGGATCACCGCCTGATCGAATCGGTATGGCGGCGGCTCAAGCGCGCCATACGCTATCACGAGCTCAACGAGGAGGATCGTCAGATGATCAAGCGGGCGTACAAGCTCGCTTATCACGCCCACGCCCATCAGCGGCGCAAAAGCGGGGAGCCCTACATCACCCATCCCCTCGAAGTGGCCATCATCTGCAAGCGCGAGATCGGCTTAGGGCCCACCGCCATCACGGCAGCTATCCTCCACGACATCGTCGAAGATACCGAAGTGACTTCGGAGGAAGTGCATCAGCTCTTTGGCCCGCGCGTGGGTAAAATCGTCGACGGATTGACCAAACTCGACGGTCTGTACAACGTCGAAAGCCCACAAGCCGAAAACTACAAGAAGGTGCTCAGCACCCTGCTCGACGACGTGCGCGTCGTGCTCATCAAAATAGCCGACCGCCTGCACAATCTCCGCACCATCGACGTCATGCCCCAACATAAAAAACTCAAAATTGCCGCCGAGACCAATTTTATTTACGCCCCGTTGGCACATCGCCTCGGCCTGTACAACATCCGCACCGAATTGCAAGACATCTGCCTCAAAATCACCGAACCCGACAACTACGAACTCATCAAGCGCAAGCTGCGCGAGACAAAAGCCGAACGCGAAAACTACATTCGGCGCTTCATACGCCCGATTAAGAAGCGGCTCAAAGAGACGGGATTGAAGTTTGAAATCTTCGGCCGCGCCAAATCCATCTCCTCCATACTCAACAAGATCAAGACCAAGAAGGTCAGCTTTGAGGAGATATACGATTTATTTGCCATTCGCATCATCGTAGACGTGCCCCGGGAGCGCGAAAAGTCTGCTTGCTGGGAGGTGTATTCCATCGTCACCGATGTGTATCGCCCCATTCCCGAGCGGTTGAAAGACTGGATCACCACGCCCAAGTCGAACGGCTACGAATCACTCCACACCACGGTCATCGGCCCCGAGGGCAAATACGTCGAAGTGCAGATACGCACCACGCGCATGAACGAAATTGCAGAGAAGGGCTTTGCCGCGCACTGGAAGTACAAGGGCGTCAGCGGCGACAGCGTGTTCGACAAGTGGTTTGACTCCATCCGAGAGCTGCTGGAAAACACCAATTCCAATGCCTTGGAGTTTATCACCGACTTCAAGACGAGTTTGTTTCGCGAGGAGGTGTACGTCTACACGCCGCGCGGCGACATGATCGTGCTGCCCAAGGGCGCTACGGCACTCGACTTTGCCTTTGCCATCCACTCCGAAGTGGGCTACCACGCCCATTCCATCAAGGTCAACAACCGCATCGTGCCCATGGGCTATCGCCTCAAGAGCGGTGATCAGGTGGAAGTCATCACCTCCCGCAACCAAAAGCCGAGCGAATCATGGCTCAACATGGTCATCACGGGCAAGGCGCGCTCCAAGATACGCGCCGCCATGAAGGAGGAGCGCAAAAAGCTCGGCGAAAGTGGCAAGGAAAAACTCCTCCGAAAGTTTCGAAAGCTCAAGCTTGACTTTGAGCAAAACGTCGACATTCTGGTCAAGCATCTCAAGCTGAGCTCACGTGCCGATTTGTTTTACCTGCTTGCGCAGGAAAAGATCGACCTCAACGACGTGCTCAAGGACTTCGAAATCGAGCACGGCAGCCTCAAGTACAAGGAGCCGACCACACCGTCGTCAGAAAGGCGAGAATCCGATCGCGTTACGCTCAGCTCCAATGGCGAGGCCCTCATGCCGCAGACGCTGTACATCGACGGCGAGCCCGCTTCGAAGTACAAGTACACCTTGGCCAGCTGCTGTAACCCCGTGCCGGGCGACAATGTCTTCGCCTACGTGACGAAAAACAAGGAGTTTAAGATCCACCGCTATACCTGTCCCAATGCCACTAACATGCTGGCCAAGTTTGGCTATCGCGCCTTGAAGGCCGAGTGGCACGTCGTCCTCGATCGCGAGTTTGTCGTCGACCTCCAGCTCAACGGTATCGACGACGGCCCCGGCGTCATCCAGCGCATCACCAATACGATATCCAACGAGCTGGGACTCAACATACGCTCGCTCAACATCGAAGGGCGCGAGGGCTATTTTACCGGCAAGCTCAGCGTAGTGGTCAAAAACAGGGACCAACTCGAAGTCGTCATGCGCAAGCTCTCCCAAGTCAAGGGCGTGACCAATGTGACGCGCATCTAAACCCTCGTACATGCCCGTCGATCCCACGCTGCAGCAGGCCCTCGATCGCTTCGAAGCCTATCTCAAGGCCCAAAAGCTCAAGAAGACACCCGAGCGCATGGCGGTGCTCGAGGCCATCTATGCCCACCACGGCCACATCGAAGCGGCCAAACTCCACGAGGTGCTTCAGGAGCGGCACCCCGGTATCAGCCTTGCCACCGTCTACAACACCTTAGAGCTCCTCAGCCGCTCGGGGCTGGTACTCGCGCATCGATTTGATACGGGCAAGACCGTCTACGAAAAGGCCCTCGGCCGCTACCAACACGACCACATGCTCTGCCAAGACTGCGGGCGCATCGTCGAATTTTGTGATCCAGCCCTGCAGGAGGTGTTTCACCATATCGAAGAGGCCTACGACTTTGAAGTGCATCACCACGCCCTGCTCGTCTACGTGCGCTGTCGCAAGCTCCACTGTCCCCATCGCTCTACGGACCAATCCAAACAGGCGTCGTAACTTTGCCCCTCCATCGAAAAACCGCGCTCGACCATGAAAGAATCCGCGCCTGCCTGGCTGTATGAAATGGTGCACCGTGCCGTCGAACAGCGATTTCATACAGATCCGAAAAAGCTAAAACTCCGCATCGCCATCAATCACGAGGAGGGCAAGGGCGACTTTACCGTCTACGTGTTTCCCCTGGCGGGCATCCTGCGACAGCCGCCAGAGGAGATTGCCCGAGCCTTAGGGGACTACCTCAGTAGCCACTCCGAAGAGATCGAAAAGTACGAGGCCGTCAAGGGCTTTCTCAACCTATACCTTCACCCAGCGGCGTGGCGCGCACAATTTTATACCATCGCTCAAACTCCGCAATACGGACATCGGCCCGAAAGCGGCAAGCTCGCCTTGGTAGAGTACGCCAGTCCCAACACCAACAAGCCCCTCCATTTGGGACACATTCGCAATATCGTCTTGGGGGTGGCCATCAGCCGCATCTTGCAATCGCAAGGGTGGCGCGTGCGCACTACTCAGGTCGTCAACGATCGCGGTATCGCCATCTGCAAGAGCATGCTCGCTTGGCAGCGGTGGGGACAGGGCAAGGGCCCCAACGATTATCGGCCTCCCATCAAGGGCGATAAATTGGTCGGCGATTTCTATGTGCTGTTTTCGCAAAAGTTTGACGAAGAGTACGAGCAATGGCAGCAGAGCGAGGAAGCGCAGCGCATCTATCGGAAATACGGCGACGGCAAGGACCCAAAGGCTTTTTTTCGAAGCTATAAAAACACTTATTTCCAACAGCACAGTCCCCTGGCGCGTCAGGCGATGGATATGCTCCGCGCTTGGGAGGCCGGTGATCTGAGCGTGCGCGCCCTTTGGCAGAAGCTCAACGCATGGGTCCTCGAAGGGATCGAGCAGACCTTTCGGCGCCTCGATGCGCGCTTCGACAAGGTGTACTACGAATCGGAAGTGTACCAGCTCGGCAAGGCCTACGTCTTACAGGGGTTGAAGGAAGGCCTCTTCGAGCGACAAGACGACGGTGCCGTAGTGGTCGACCTCAGTGCAGAGGGCTTAGACCGGCGCGTCTTGCTGCGCAAAGACGGCACCTCGCTGTACGTGACGCAAGACATCGGCATCGCGTATTTGCGCCAGGAGGAATTTCAGCCCGATGCGATGCTCTACGTCGTGGCCGATGAGCAGGAGTACCACTTTCAGGCGCTCTTTGCCATACTGAAATTGCTGGGCTTTCCGTCGGCAGAGGGCCTGTATCACCTCTCGTACGGCATGGTCGAATTGCCCCACGGACGGATGAAATCGCGCGAAGGCACTGTCGTCGATGCCGACGACCTAATGGACGAGGTCGTGCGCCTGGCGCGTCAAGAGTCGGAAGGACGCGGCGAGCTCGAGGGACTTCCCGAGGAGGAAAAAGAGCGCATCTATGAAGTGATTGGCATGGCGGCGCTCAAGTACGCCATCCTGCGCGTAGGAGCCAAGAAGAAGATGATCTTCAACCCCGAAGAGTCCATCGACTTGCAAGGACAAACGGGTCCCTATATCCAAAACGCCTATGTGCGTATCTGTGGCGTGGCGAGGAAGCTGGGCGTAACACTCGAAGAAGAGGTAGGATACAGCGATACATATGCACCCGAGGGAGTGGAGATTGCCCTGATCAAGCAGCTGAGCGAATATCCCAGAGCGCTCCAACAGAGTGCTGAGGAGTACAATCCCGCGGTGCTGGCCAGTTACCTATACCAGCTCGCACGCAGCTTTCATCGGTTTTATCACGAACAGCCCATCGTCCAGGCCGAGACGGAAGCTGCGCGCCGCTTTCGGTGGCAGCTCTGCCGCACGACGGCCCGGATCATCAAAGACGGCATGTACTTGCTCGGCATGGAAGTGCCCGAGCGCATGTAGGAGAAATTATCTGTCGGGTTAAAAATAAAATCCGTATACTTGCCGTTGGTTGGTAAAGTAATCTTTGTCACAAAAACTTGCTACCTATGAAAAAATGGATTCTCCTCACGGCTGGTTTGATCTTCAGCGCTTCGATGGCCATGGCGCAGGTTGACGCGCAAAAGCAGACGAAAGAGGACAAAGACGTCCCGGCGGTCAACGCAGTAGATGAATTGACGCCGCAGCAAAAGGCTGCCGCCGAAGATCCCGACATCGTGGTCAAGCGTTGTGCCGAAACGGGCAATTACAGCTACTACCGCCAAAATGGCGACGGTACGCTCACCCCACTCAACTACGACGTCGAGCGTAAGAAGTTCGTACCCGTCCTCGACAAAGAGGGCAAAGAAGTGCGCATCACGATCGATGCCAAGGGCACGGCAAAGAAGGCCTGCAAGGGCGGAGGCAAAAAGGCCTGTTGTGCTAAAAAGAAGAAGAGCTGCAGCTCCGCCGCTGCTAAGAAATCGTGCAAGCCCGGCTGCAAAAAGTCGAAGAGCTCCTGCAAGAAGGGCGACAAGAGCGGGAGCACGGGCGCAAGCGCTACCTCCGACAGCAAGACATACAAGGGCTGCTCCCACTCCAAAAAGAGCAGCAGCGAGTCTACGACTCCGAAGAGTTAGTGGGAGCTAATACACTGTTGCGATAAAGTTTTTTATCTTTTTTATTTTTCTCTAAATTTTTAGGTTCAACGTAGCTCCTCGGTACATGCAGGTGCCGAGGAGCTTTTTTTATTGGGTTGGAGATACATGAGGTGATACATCGTATACTTCACTTATAAGACACTTCCTGCGCGCTTTACGTGTGGGGCACCTATGCAAAAATTTTTCGGTTGGAGAGCACTCTTCTCGATTGAATAAAATAGTGCGAATTGTCCAAAAAATGCGAAAAAACACTTCGCATATAGGGCAATATGGCTAAGGATGGTATTAGGTATTTTGGGGATTTTGTGAATTTTTATTACTTGGCCAATCCCATGTATTTTTTTGGCGACACCCCTTGATTAAAAAAAAATCTTATTAACTTTATAGGGCAAAATGAGGTTGGTGTGTAAGTGATGTGTCACTACATTTTTGATCAATCATGATAAAGGCAATTATGACGAGGTGTTTATCAGTGAATGGTTTAATTGTTTTGCTCTCTATCCTCTTGCAGGGTAATGTCGAAGCACAAAATGTGCATTGGCATACTTTGCACAAGGAGTATAACGAGGGCGCTGTAATTTATCGAAACTCGGAACTTGTTGATACTGCTATCTGGTTTGACATCGAGTTGAAGTCCATCTATTACAATCCACACCTCCTCATAGAAAATCTATCCTGTGGCGAAGATTTAATGCTTGAAATCTTTGACTCGGCGCCAACAAATAGCAAAATTCCGACGCCTATTCGTTCAAGAAATCTGAAAAGAGGTGCAACACAAATATCACTAAAGGGGCTCGTGCCGGATCGTCGGTATTTCCTTCGCATATACAGTAGTAGGGAGGGCGTAGGGCGTTTTAAATTTTTCTATGGAGGTGCGTATTATGCCGTACCTTGTCATCAGGAGGTAAACACCCATAGTGCCGAGCGCACCCCTGCCGTGATCGTGCTAAAGCAGTATGAGCAGGAGCGCTGTATTGACGACTGCACGGAGTATTGTCGGCGTCAAGTACCGCGTTTTCGCAGTGCGTTCATCTCCCGTAAGATCAAGCATTATGTGATACGCTCACCACTGCCGGGAGAATTGGTCCGGGTTTCCCTCAGCTCGGCGGATCTGGTGTATCTCGAGCTGTGGGGAGTGGAGCGTTCGACGGGACGTACCTACAAGATCGCCGGCCAATCCAATCGCTTTGGGGACATTGACCTGCGATATGTACCCATACATGCGTTTGGGGAGTTGTATATTTCCGTGTATGGGCTTTCGTATGAAATCGTGCACTATCGCCTATGTGTAGAGTACTTGCCCTTCAGGAACAGCTGTGTGGATTACGACATGCCCGGCGACAGCTTGATGGTCGTCGCTACATCGATGGGGTCGCCACCTGAAGGGCCTTTTGTGCCGGGAGAGATCATCACGTTTAAATACGTCTTACAGCGGTGGGTGCCGGTGCGCGACAACTGGCCACATACTTTTGCTGTAACTCTTGGTGGTCCATGGGGTGTGTATACCGATACGACGGACAATCCCTTTGCCGAGGTAATTGAGCGCGTCAATAGGAAGCAGGGATACGCATGGGTCGACAGCGATACTTTAGATATCTTTCAGTACGACATACCTGTGCGTTTTGTGGGACGCGGATTGTATCCCTTGGCGGAGACATTGCCTTATGATGAGGAGTTTTCTATGGGATGGGGCATACGCCCGAAGTACAGCGTCTTTCGCGCAGATTCTCCACTGGTGGAGCTGATGTTCCAGCTAAAGGTGCCCGACTCGCTGGATTGTGTCGACAGCATTGGAGCGGGACTGCAAGTGCGCATTTTTACGGACTACCAAACGGGTAGCTATAGTGTGGGTGGATGTACGGACAATGTACTGGAAAAGTCTTTTGTCATCAAGTGTTGTCCCTCTGGGGATACCCTCTATGCCCTTGTCGATGATGTATGCCGTGGCGATAGCTTGGAAGTTCGGGTTCATCACGGTGGGCTGGACACGCCGATCTATGTGCGAAAATACAGGATGGATGGAACGTTTACCACCTATCGTGTAGATAGTGCCTCTTTACACATACCGGTGGAGCCGGGAGATTGGGATGCGGAGAACTATGGACGGGTAGCGGTGTTTTCCGCTTCGCCCCTGGCGCGTGCATGTCGAGACACCCTTTGGTACAGCTATCGCGTGTGGGAACCCCCTGCCATTGAAGTGGTAGATACTGTGGAACGATGTATAGGCGATACCATAGTGCTGGAGCAGCTGTTAGTGCAAAATGAAGAGGCTTTTGTAGCGGGATTTGCAGCATCGGAGAAGGGCGTAGTGCAATGGAAGGGCAGTGGTGTGCAAATCGATGACGCAGGGAATAGAGGCATCGTACAAAGAGCAGAGGGCTATCTCGTAGTAGAGCGCAGTGATGCGAAGGGATGTCGAAGTACAGATACCGTACAGGTCGTGGGGCACGCCTCTCAGGTGCGCTATGCTGGTTTACAGGAAGAATATCGCATCTGTCGCGGCACTCGCACCATCGATCTACATTGGAAGGCTTCGGATCAACCGCAGTGGCAGCTCCCCGATGGATCGGTCGTCGGCGGTGAAAAGCTGTCGGCATCGGAGCCCGGCCAATATCGATTGATCTTGGTCGACAGGAGAGGTTGTAAGGCAGCCCGATCGTTTCGCGTTATCAATGCCAATATTCCCGATACGGTATGGCTTGATCCGTGCACGATCGATGAGGGCGAAATCCATCGCCTGGTTCGCACCGCTGAGTCATCGGGCGACTCGTGTGTTCCGAACAAGGTGTATCGGGTTCGGGAAGATGTCGATTGCAATAGGACATGTCGGCAAAAGCTGCGGTTGCTTCCCAATCCCGTGCAACAGCAGGTTCATTTGCTCAGCCTCTTTGACGAAGCGGTGGAATACCTAGTGTACGACGACCATTGGCGCATCTACAAGACGGGTGTATTGTATCCCGGTGTCAATCGGTTGGACGTACCGCGTGTATCGGCAAATCTCTACGTGTATATACGTACACGGCAATGTCAAGTAGTCAAAAAACTCACAGTCATAAAATAACGGAGTTATGAAAAGACAACAGATTATCAGTGCACTGCTCCAGGTGGTAATGATGACTTACTTTCCGCTTGCCCTTTTTGCCCAGATAGAAGTGGGGAAAAACAACAACGTGGGCATCCGCATGCCTGAGCAACCCCGGGTGACGCTGAGTCTGGATAATAGAGAGGGTAGTAATTCTAAAAACTTAATTAACATTGAATGCAATGCCAAGCATCTACACTACAAGATTAATCGCACTAGAGATACATTATATAACATCCGTTTGAAGAGTTTTAGCAATGTAAAGTACGGCACTTCATATTTGTACAACATTTCAGGTAAGCTTTATGATACAGCTGGCCGAAACACTTCATGGCATGTAAGAAGATATCGTTTAGGAATACATAATGAAGTTCGAGTTTTTGGTTTAAATGAAAGTTATCCTTATATTATTACATCCAATAGTGTAATGCGGTATTTTGGCATGCGTAATTGGATGTTTCTTTATGGTAATCCTAATATTATTCAATATCGCCAAGAGGTGTTTGGTATAACCAATTTTTTACATACACACAGAGGAAAACCAAATATCGCAATTGGTTTTAATAATCATGTACGATCATCTCCACCCAATACACCTAAAAATCATTACGGAATTTACAACAGTCTCATTACGAGGGTTTCCTATGATACGTTACCCGGAACAGCTCCAGTAGCCCTCTATTCCGAAATAGTAAGTGGTGGTGGGGAGTATGGTGGTCGCCGCTATGCGGGCTATTTTGTCGGCGATGTCAAAATCGAAAATACCCTCTATGTCGACAACATCCAATTGATCAGTGATCAGCGGCTCAAGCGCAATATCGCAGATATCCCCAACGCATTGAGCATCATCCAGAGCCTTCATCCCGTGAGCTTCTTCTATGTCGATAGCATCTCCTACCGACACTACTTTCCCCAAGGTAAACAATACGGGTTGATCGCCCAGGAAGTGGAAAATGTCGTGCCCGAACTGGTCGACAATGCCGTGTTTGTCCATAGCTTGCGTGAAGTGGATGTGGTCGACAGCACTGGTGCAGTAGTCGACTTTGCCTACGAACGCGACCCAGATGTGCACTACAAATCCCTCAACTACGTCCAGCTGATCCCGCTGCTGATCAAGGCCATTCAGGAACAACAACAACAAATAGACTCCCTCAAGGCGCAAGTCCAACAGCTCAGACAACAACTAAAGAAGTAATACAATGCTGCGCCTCTACTGTTTTGCGCTCGTGGTATCGATCGCCCTCGGCCATCTGTATGGTCAGGAACAATACGCCCATCTGGTGCTCAATAATCCACAGGATAAGTACATCCGCCTGAGAGCGACGAGCTTTATAAAGTACGGCGTGGTCAATACCGACGATGGTCAAGAGCACTTTCTGCGATTTTTTCATGTGCCACCGGACAGCATTGCCTATGTCAAAGCCAAACTCAGCCCCCTGACGGACAACGATGTGCTCATGGCTCTTTACGATCCCAGCTCCGATGGATATTATGGATTTTGGTTTCGCAACGACTCGTGCTATTACTACCACGATCAGACCTTCCATTTCATGCATCTCTATACCCTCAACGATACGTTTGAAATCGTGCGGTGTGGGCGGGACTATTCTTACAGGAAAAACGGTACGGAAGACTTCGTCTTCACCAGGCCCGTACAGGATCCCATGGAAGTGATCGTGCGCAACACCTTTGCCAATCATGCCATAGGCTATATCGAATACGGCTTTTTGGATACTTGCTCGATTTCCACGGTCCAAACGTCGAATTTTTATGAGCTAAACATCCTTCCAAGTGGTTCTTATGCGATTGTTACAGGTGATACCCTGTACTTTCGGGTAACGACATCTTATCAGGTAGTGCCCGGCAAGAGCGAGTATCTGTATTGGACTTTGTACGACCATATGCATTATGAAATTGCCACCGACTCGATAAAAAACAGCTACGGAAGTAATATCTATGCCATCGATTTGACGCCGTATAGCCTGGATGGCAATGTACTGTACGAGCTCGAGGTCTACCATTTAAACAAGGAACGTACCTATCTCTTTCGATTCAAGATATTAAAGTGATGCGCATGAGGGGTATGGTGTGCGTCTACATATCGACCTTGATATGGGCCTGTACGGTACAACCAAAGCCGACGCAGAGGACGCAGAGGGCCATGGGACCGATGCGAGAATGTGGCTTGGAGGTGGCTCTCGAACCTGTCGAGGTGATGGATTATCGCAACGATTCAACGGCAGCCAACGAAATGAAAGTATCGCGTGTGCTGAGTCAAAATGGCTTTATCGGGGTAGCGCGCTACAAGCCATCGGTGTATATGGCTTATCTCCAACATGGGCGGTTGCCGGCGGATCGGGATTCGCTGCGGCGATTGATGGAATCGTTTGAGGACAACATTTATATGGAAGTATTGCTCCCTCGTGCGCTTGTAGCGGATTTATATCCCGAGCCATATCTGCGGAGATCTTTTACACTATGGCAAGAAGGCGCTGCAGTTATGCCTTCTATGGTGCACGTAGAGTCTACCATGAACCTTACGCCGTACCATTTAATACATCTGATGTTTCCGCGGCGTGTACACAATCCGGAGTACTACATACTGACAATCAGTGGTAAATACTTCGCTGCGGCAGCAAATTTTAATGAAATCGATGAGGGTTGTCTTTTAAAAAAGTTGCAAACGAGTAAAGCGTTAGGCATATGATGTTGAACAAGAGCGGGAGGCGTCGGGCAGCAGCATTGCTCACTTTGGTGATGGCCATTGACGTGTTATCGCCTGTACTCAGCTATGGGGCAACGTCGGGGCCCCAACAGCCGGAATTTGCGAGTTTTACCCCTGTCGATGTCACCGACATGGTGGATCCCTTCACGGGGGATTTGAAGTACAGCATACCGCTGCTGACAGTGCCCGGCATCAATGGCTTTGACTATCCCATCAATTTGTTTTACAACCCGCCGACCAATATGGAAGAAGAGGCCAGCTTTGTGGGGTATGGCTGGAATCTCGGCATAGGCGCTATCACGCGGATGGTCGACGTCATCCCCGATGACTTTGCTGGTGACGAGCTGAGAGAGAGGACCGATATGCGCAAGGATTGGACGGTGGGCTATATGGCTACTGTCAGTGCCGGCGACATAGAGGTGTTGGGGTTGGAGCTGGAAAAACTGCACTTGCAGGCCAACGTAGCGCTTACAGGAGTGTTTAGTTACAACAATCACCTGGGGTTTGGCGTGCGCTTTGCACTGAGCAATTCCATAGGAGCTTCGATTTTTGCGCCCGAAAAGAAGGAATATTACCCCAAAATTGGGCTCAATGCCGTCAGTGAGATCAGTGCGAGCAATCTCGATGGTACTTCGTGGAATGCCAACCTCTCCCTCTCTGCTCGAAAAAATATGTACAAGCTCGGTCTGGGCTATAGTAAGAGCTATCTGTCGTCGCGCGGCATAGTAGACTCCTACTTCGATTGGGCGCATCCCGACAAGCATTGGGCTGCACTGCGCGTGATGTACACCACGCGCCCGTTGAGTTTTCCCTTCATCGCGCAGGAGTACACGGGCTTCAATATACAGCTCAGTAATAAGGCTGGCGTCGAGTTGCCCATACCGACCACGATCGGTGCCCAAATAGGTGGGTTCTATCGGGAGACGAAGTTGAAGTACAAAAACCAGTGGGTGCGCTATCCCCTCTTTGGCTCGATGTACTTGGAGCGCGCTGGCCGCCACGACAATGCCATCTACGATTACAAGTCGGAAAAGGAAGCCATGTTGCGCGCCAATCAGCTCAACTTAGGAGCGCCCTTTGCTGCGCCCGACATGTTTGTCGTCTCGGCTCAGGGATTGAGTGGCACCTTCGCCGGCTATCGAGGGGATGTGGGCGTGTACTACGACAATGCACGCACGTCGTCTTCGAGTGGAGTGACGGTATCGATCGAAGGGGCGGGGGGCGCCTATGCCAAGGTAGGGCTTGACGTCGAGGTCGCCCATACGGTCAGCGACAACAATGCGAAGAGCTCCAAACTGGCTAAAACGCTCAGCTTCGGCTTTAAGGGCAACACCGAGCAGACCGTCTACGAGCCCTTTGCGTTTAAGTTTTTGTTTGAACCCACCGGCGAGCTGGTCGACTTCCAAAGCGGTAAAAATCCCGAAATACCGTACAACAAGATACGGTATACCTACATGGGATACGACAAGCCCGTGTCGCTGCGCAAGTCGAAGGGCACGTCGATTGAAATCTTTGGCAAGAAGATCCATCCCAATCCGAAGCTGTCCGATGAGGTGGTGGATGTCGATCTCAAGCCGGTCTCAATAGGGGAGGGCAAGCGGGGAGCGCGCATACCGCGCAGCAAGCTCATCGAACATTACACCAATGCCGAGCTGAAAAAGATGGGCGGCAGGCTCCTCCCCGAAATGCGCGTGCGCACCTTTCAGATGTACTTCGACACGGTCTTTCCCTACACGGCATATGTGGTACCCGATTCGACCATTGCGCTGCGCCACTTTGGGGACAAAAAACTCTCTGCCTTTGCGGTGGTGGATGAAATGGGCAAGCGCTGGAATTTTGGCCTTCCCGTCGTCAATTACGTCGAGCGCGATGTGCAGTTCAGCTTTTGGGATGCCGATGCCGCCAACAATTGCCGCAAGGTGGTCACCAACATCGTGGCCAACCCCGAAGACGGCTGTGCAAGCCGCCGCATCGATTACAAGATGAGTGAAAAGGGCGTACAGCGATCGCGGGATTTTCTCAACATACGCGAGACTCCTGCCTATGCCAAGAGCTTCTTGTTGACCTCCATCCTCGGCCCCAATTACGTCGATATCAACGACAACGGTCCCGACTATGCCGACAAGGGCAATTGGATACGCTTTGACTATGTGCGCGTGACCAACGATGTCATCAAGTACAAGTGGCGCACGCCCTTCTTCGGTGCCCTCTATCAGAAGGGGAGCAACAGTTTTAAGGAAGATGATCAGGCCTTTTTCAAATACGGTGAGCGCGAGGTCTATCAAATACGCCAGATCGTCACGCCGACGCACAAGGCCGTGTTTTACTACTCGCCGCGATTGGACAACCTCGGCGCGGTGTGCTGGCTGCAGGTGCCGCAAGATTTCAACTCGACAAATATACGGCCTGCCCTTTCGGTCAAACTCGACAGCATCGTACTGTACGCGGGCAACGACTACAGCTCCAACCACTTTGAGAAGATCAAAAAGGTGGGCTTTTGTTACGATTACTCCTCATGGCCGGGCGCGCCCAACGTCGTCCAAGTACAGGGCCAGACCGTCGGCAAGCTGACCTTGCGCAAGCTGTGGTTTGAAAACTATCAATCCAAGCGGGGAGCCTTTACGCCTTACGAATTTAGTTATTACGAAGGGCCGCAAGCGCCGAGCTATGATCCCGCCGTGCATGCGCAAGACCGATGGGGGGTGTACTATCCCTTCAGCGACCAATGTGCGCTGGCAAGGGCGCCCTATACGCCGCAGTTTGATCGCAAAAAGCCGCCCAAGACCTTCAAAGAGGAGATGGATCGGGCGGCGCGGTGGTACCTGCTCAAGAGTGTGCGATTGCCCTCTGGAGCCATCATTGAGATTGAGTACGAGCGCGACGACTACGCTTGGGTAGGGGATCGCGTAGCTGGACAGATGTTTCGAATTGCCGGCTTTAAGGACCCCGACGGGGGCAACACCTCACAGATCGACCGCATCCCCGTCGATGCCGACCTACAAAACGACATCAAGATATACTTCGCCCTCGAAGAGCCCATTGCGGCCAACGATCCGCTGAAGATGGCGAGGTTGGCGCGCTATTTCGAAGGGCTGTACCACGGCGAAGAC
This sequence comes from Saprospiraceae bacterium, assembly GCA_026996805.1. Classification (GTDB taxonomy): domain Bacteria; phylum Bacteroidota; class Bacteroidia; order Chitinophagales; family Saprospiraceae; genus S141-43. The sequence goes on from JALWKB010000181.1 coordinate 25,346, forward strand.
GGCAAACAGGTGTTTTTTAAGCTCCAATCCCATCTGTTGGGTCCTGACGATCCCACGGTCGAAGATGTCTCGGGCTACGGCTTTTTGGACTCGTACGGTTTTGGCGTGCCCAATGGAGGGAAGCACTACTACGCCTATTTCAAGTTGAAACCCGTATCCGTAAAGGTCAAGGGCAAGCATTACCACCCCTTTCTCGTACACGCCTGGCAGAATTTAAAACAGGTCTATCGCAGATTGCTCTTTGACAGGGACTTTGACGATCCCCAAAAAGAGGAGGAAAAGCTCAAGCTGATATGGGCGGTGATTGAGGCCATCGTGCAGTTTCGCGATGGCATACTGGGCTATTACACCAAGTGCATAAAAAAGCGGCGCGGTGCGCGGATCGATTTAGATGCCTCGTACGTGCGCCTGTCGACGCCGGATCAGAGGAAATACGGGGGCGGTGTGCGCGTCAAGAAGATTGCGCTCACCAACGTCGCTCCCGGCTTTGATCCCACACCGCAGTACGGATTTGTCTACGATTACACGACGACGCGTGTCATTGAAGGACCCTCGGGGAGTACGGTCGACACCATAAGCAGTGGCGTAGCCCTCAACGAGCCCTACATCGGCTCAGAAGAAAACAGCTACAAGTACATTCAGGAGTACGAAGATCAGCTGCTCAATGGCACGATCGATGGGCTGGTCTTTCAGGAATTTCCCATCCACGAGAGTGTGTTGCCCGCCCCTTCGGTGGGGTATTCCGTGGTGACGGTGCGCTCGCTGGCCAGCGATTTCAACCTGACGAAATTCCTATCGGGCAACAATGCCCAGGCGAAACACGGCTTTCCCGCCTCTCTTGCTGGCATCGCCTCGACGGGGCAAACCGTCTACGAATTTTACACCACAAGGGACTATCCCTTTGTGGTGAGGCAGACGCTCTTGCAGGAGGGCGTTTCGTTTCCGAGGCTGTACATTCTGCCCGCCGTGGGATACATCGAGTATAACAAGTACATCGGCACACAGGGCTACGCGATCGAGCTCAACGACATGGCAGGCAAGCTGAAGAGCATCACCCACTACGGTCAGAAGAAAAACGGCGATATCGACCCCGTGCCCGTGCGCAAGGTCGAATACAAGTACTACGACCGCGTCGAGGTGTACAACGACGGCATCGAGAAAAAGGTGCGCAGGCGCCTGGTCAACACGCTGCCCGTGGTGTCCAATCTCTTCGATGGCCATATCGAGAGCAACAACATCAACGGTGCGCTCATCAACGAGCACGCTGAGGTCGGCGTGACGCGCCAGCTCTTCGCCAGCCTCAAGCGCAACACCATCCGCGATGTCAATCAGGTCGGCGCGCAGTTCAATGTCGATATCAATCCCATCCTCTTTGGCCTGCCGCTGCCCACCCCGACGGTGTATCCCAATGTGAGCTTCTCTTTTACGCAGGCCACCACCATGGTCTTCAATAAAATCGTGCGGCGCTCGGGCATCCTCAAAGAAGTCATCATCAAAGATGAGCAGTCTGAAATCGTAGAGGAAAACCTCAAGTTTGACGCCATCACGGGAGCCCCGCTGCTGCGCACGACGCAAAACGAATTTGACAACCGCGTCTACACCTATACGCCGCCGGCCTACTTCAAGTACTACCCGATGATGCCGGGCTATTACAATTGGGGCTATACCATCAAATTTCCCTTTGGGCCGGGCATCGGCACGCCCGACTTGGTGATGCCGTACCACAATCCGTGTAGGGGCGGGGGCTTTGAGAGCGAGACCTACCGCTTTATCATCCAGCCCCATCCGGATGCACACAGCTTCTTGCGTCCGGGCGCCATCCTGTCGATCGGCATCTACCACCGGGATTACGGCCGTTGGTTGGAGTATCGGGGTGAAATCGTCGATCGCTCGAAAAACAATCAGACGGACGAAAACTTCGTCGACGTCATCGTGCACACCGATCAGTTTCCGTACGACAAGGTCGACAGTGTGCGCTTGCGCATCATCAAGTCCAACTTTGGCAACAAGCTCTCTGCGCCACTGCTGAAGATCACTGCGCTCAAGGATCCTACCGTGCGGTATTTCCAGCGGGCGGAGACGACGGGTCAGTATAACAACAAGACGTACAATATCGTCTTCATGGACTCGGTGGTCCATGCCGAGGCGTATCTGTATTCGGATTTTTGGGATGCTTATCCCTACATGGAGCTGCACAAGGGCCCCATCTACTGGAAGAGTCGTGGCAACAGTCAGCTCAAGACCGTCTACCGCTATGTGGCCGATCGGCGCTACGACAATCTACACATCTCCCATCAGGGCATCGTCGACACGATGTCCATCATGATACCCGAGTACCAGCACATCTATACGCCGAGCATGGTGCGATGGCTGCCGACCAGTGAGATTCGGCGCATCAACGAGATGGGGGTCGTGCTCACCGAAGAAAATGCGCTGGTCAATCAGACGGCGCTGTTGGACAACTATTTCACCATCAGTGAGCCAGAGGGGGTGGAATACCCGCAGCGCTATCCGGGGCCCGAGCGCATCACGGCCCGCGCGGTCGATGCCGGCTCCTACGAGATCGCCTTTACCTCTTTTGAAGATTATGAAATGAACCACAAGACCAAGCGCCATCCCAATCTCAAGTCGCTCAAGATCGAAAACCGCTCTCACTGGAACTTCCTGCCCATCGTCGAAGTCAATGAGGGCTACGAGGTGTACAACATCGTAGGCTTGGCGGGTTCTCCCGTCAACTACCTCATCACCGACAAGGATTGGCCGGGCTATGCTGATCCCAGCTATCGCGCCTTCGAGCTCTACGCTGCCGACGGCGCCGTGATGACAGCCAAGCGCTTCGACCGACAGCACTTTTCCTTCGTCGTCACACCATTTTATAGGTACGGAAAACTCTGGCATCGCCAGCTGTTGACCATACGCATCGAGCCGTCGGGTGGCACCTCCTGCCTGCAGTACGGCAAGCCCTACACCGACTTGCGCATCGCTCTGGTGTATCGCGATACGGCCTACAACCACCATCTCAAAGGTGTGTCGATAGCACAGTTTGGGCACAGTGGTGTGCGCAGCTTGCGACTGGATGGGCAGGTCAATGCCGATACGGTGTTTCGATTTCATCAGGCCAGTCTCAAGCTCCACTATGGCAGGCGCTATTTCTTCTCCTGCTGGATCAACGACAGCAGCTACGTGTCGGGCACCGAGCAAGGCATCAACCAGTATCCCGACCTCAAAGATGCGGGCGTCTACGTCCAGATTCACGCCGGTCCCAATCAGCTCGTACAGCTCTATCCGTCGGGCAGTCGCATCAACGGCTGGCAGAAGGTCGAAGGCGCCTTTGAATACAGGCATGGGCGATCCGACTTCTACGTCGACTTCGTCAAGGGCCCGCATCCCATCGTCCTCTACGTCGACGATGTACGCATCCACCCCGTCGACAGCAAGATGGAGACCTACGTCTACGACGACCTGCGCAAGCGCATCACTGAAATACTCGACGAAGACAACTATTTCACGCGATTTAAGTACAACGCCGAAGGAGATCTCATAGCCATCGAAAAGGAGACGAGCCGGGGCGTCTACACCGTCCAAGAGCGCATCGCCTACCTCAAGACGCGTCAGCCGCCGGAGTGCAGCGATGCCTACGAAGCGCCCCAACCGTAAAAGGCAGTGCGACGATGTGTTACACCACGCGACATAGCAGTACAATATCCATAGTGCTCTTGATGGCCCTCTTCGGCCTCGGGCGAGTGATGGATGCCCAAGACTACGTCGGGATCTTCCGCCAGTGTGCGGAGGTCTTGCGGCAGCATCCCTATGTTGAGTGGGAGCTCCACGTATCGGTCTATCGCTCGGCTGCTGATCCGCGCCCGATCGACACTTCATCGTACCGCTACAGCATTGCGCCAGATCGACTGGCCATCCACTCGAACAAGCTCGTCGTAATTCGCACGCCGCAGTACAGCCTCGTGGTCAACCACCTCCTTCAGACCATCGAATGGACGGCGGCGGCTAAAGACGCGCAGTTGGCGGCTCTGCGTGCGGAGTTTGCTCGGGCCATAGACCAAACGCCTACCATTTCATACCCTCTCCAAAACATCCCCCTCGACACCACCGAAGTGTTGGTCATCGTCGACAGCTGTGAAGATCAGACCATCGAGGTTTACCTCTTCCCCCGAGGGGGTGATGTCGTGCGTGCCCTGTACGTCGTCGATGGCCGGCGCCATGTCGTGCAGCGCGCTGAGCTCTATTTCCGACCGTGGTATAAAGAGATTACCGGTGAGCGGGTCGTCTACCGATACCGCAACTACCGCTTTAGCGACCGCGTGCCCGAACGGGCCTTTTCCGTCAAGCCGTACCTCCGACCGCATCGGGGAAGCTATACGCCGACTGAGGACTTTGCAAACTATCAACTCATAATCCATTGATTATGCTGAGGAGCAGACTGGATATCCGCGCATGTATCATCGGATGGATCACCGGGGCCGCGTTGAGTGCCCTGACGGCCGTGGGATACGGTCAAAACTTGGCCTCGGGCTATGTCTATGGCATACGCAGTGTGCGGCAAGCCTTTGAGGGCGATTTTTCTGCCATGGATTCGGCCGTGCTCACCTTGGACAATCCCTTTCGGCAGGAGCCGCAGGGCAATCCGCCGCAGCTCCACTACATCGACCATACCGAAGTGCGCGTCAGTCTGATCTTCAACGCCTCCCTGCGCGCGGATGTCGACAGCAATTACTGGCAATACACCGTGCATTACAAGCTGATCGAATACCCCTCCCAACAGATCATCGACACGGGTGCCCTACAGGTGGGGGTAGACGAACGCTGTGCCTACTACGAACACATGGACACCTTTCGCGTCAGCGGCGACATCGACAGCGTGCGCCTCGTCATTACGGCGATCGATGATTCGACAGCGGCGGGCTCTACGCTTCCCGACGACATCGAGCTGCGTTTGATGTTGTACAACCACCGCATCCATTATTTCAATGCGGCGCATAAGCCCTACCTCGAAGTCAATGTGCAGGGCGATAAGGCCCATCTGCACTGGAGCCTCATCGAAGGGGCCCACCGCTACGAGGTGGAGATCCTCCACATCGACCTCTACGAGCCGGATCCGCCGCCCAACGAGGCCATCTTCCGCGAGCGAGCCACCCGCATCGCCACCGACAGAAATTTCTTGGTATGGGATCTGACCTATCCCGCGGGCAAGGTGTTTTTCCGCGTGCGCGCCGTGGGTTACTACATTCGCAACATCAGCGACGGCGACTACTCGCGACTGAAGTACGGCGCCTATTCCAACCCGCGCTACGTGGGCGTAGCCAATTACGATGCTGGCATGCACTGGCAGGAGCAAGCGCAGTTTACCGAGCGGGGACAGTGGCAAAAGCAGATGCAGTATTACGATCACGCCCTGCGCCTCCAACAGCGCATCACCTCCCAGAACAGCAAGGGCCATTGTATCGTCGAAGAGCGCGATTACGACGCCGAGGGGCGCCCAGCCCTCCAGATACTGCCCGTGCCCGACCTCGACAGGGGCATCGACTTCAGCTATCGCTCATACTTTAACACCAACAATGCGGGGCAAAACTACAGCTATCTCGACTTCGACGACGGCACGGCCGATCCGCTCTCCATCAGCTCGGGGGCTGGCAAGTACTACAGCCCCAACAACACGGCCGATGAAGTGATGAACGACTACCTGCCCAATGCCCACGCCAAACCCTTCGTGCATACCCGCTACACCAACGATCCTACCAACCGCGTGGTGGCTCAGAGCATGCCGGGCGCCTTCTACCAGATCGGCAGCGGTCATGAAACGCGCTACTACTACCTCACTGCCACCGAAGCAGAGCTCAAGCGGCTCTTTCGGGATGAAATAGGAGATGCCTCCCACTACAAAAAGACCGTCACTGTCGATCCCAACGGCCAGGCGAGCGTGCGCTTTACCGACCTTGCGGGACGCACCGTCGCTACGGCCTTGATCGGCGAGCCCCCTTCCAACCTCCAGCCCCTCGACGACATCGACCAGCAACTCATCAAGACCGCCCTCAACACGGGCACCCTCAACCGCTACGACCTGACGATCGAGTCGGTCAATACACTGTTTGCCGAACACCCCAATGCCAACTTCACCTTTCACTACGATCTCAAGGGCGTGTTGCTCTAGCTGTCGCGCGACCCCTCCACTCCCTGCAAGGATTGCCGCTACGAAGTACAGTTTTATATCGTCGACGAATGCGGCCGCAAAGTGGAGCTGCAAAACATCCAGACCGGGGCCCACAGCTTCAGCTACGCCGATACCGTGCTGACCGTCACCATCACCAATCCCGTCACTCCCAATCCGAGCTGTCCCGATACGGGCCACTACCAGAGCGATGAAGTGCGCTTTGAGGCCCTCTTTGGCAGCGTCGGCGAGTACAAGGTGTACAAAGTGTTGAAGCTCATCCCCTACACGTTGGAAGAGCTCATCGGCACCGTGACGATGACGGAGCTCGACTCGCTGATGGAAAAGGCCGACAGTCTGGTGCGCATATTGACCGATACGCTGTTTTGCCACACGGCCTGCTACTCCTATTGCGAACACCTCGTCGACCAAAACAACCCGCCCGATAGCGCGACGCGGGCCATGATGCTCAACGACTGCATTGCGAGCCTGTGCATTGCCGACAGCTTGGGCGGAGATGCCTATGCCCTGGGCTGCAAGGCCATGCGCCTGCGCATCGTCGACCAGCTCGTGCCCGGCCACAGCTCCCTCCTCCTCGACGACCTGCTCGAGCCGGGATGGGATCAAAACGTCTTGCTCCACATCATCGAAGCCGACGGCACGCGCGTGACCTTTCACAACTACACCGTGATCGACGAAAACGGACAGATAAGACCCCAACCGCGCGTGCGCCTCTACTGCGATGGGCAGGTGATAGAGTACTTGTTGACCAACAAGGGGACCCTGACGCTGATGCTGCGCGACAAGCGCTGCTGGCAAAACCAGTGGGCAGAAGACCTGGCGCCCTTCCACCGCGAATACTGCCATTACGAAGCCTGTCAGTGCATATCGACCACGCGCGAGTACGACGTGCGCCTCACTCGCCTCAACCGCAAGGGCGCCGAAGAGGAATTCAACTGTCCCAACTGCTCGCTTGAGGACCTGCTGGCCGAAGTGATCGACGCCGACCCCTTTGCCGACATCACCAGCTGCGTGTCCAACCACCTGACCAATTGCGGCAATATAAAATCGAAGATTCAGTATGAAATCGCGCACTTTTTCGACCACATGACAAAAAAAGATGCCATACTGTCGGCCCTCGAAGAGCTGGGATACACCCCAGATTTCTACGGACTGGTGGAATACCTCGCCGAGCGCTCGCTCAACAGCGATAGCCGCCTCCAACGACCCCAACCCGATGCCGAATGGAAAATCATGATCTCCCTGTACCAGCAGATCAAAGAGCGCATCTACTGGGATTGCGTGGGATGTACCATCTACACCAAAGAAGAAGAAGGACTCTTTACGCGGCCCGAACCCCTCGACGTAATGGACCTCTCCGATGCCGAAGACATCATCGACAGTACCAAAAACGAGCAAGACGTCATACGACACGATGTGAGCGTCGGCGACAAGATCAAGCGCTTAGAGGAAATACTGGGGCACCCGATCAGCAGCGCCGACAGCGCCCACATCGCCGACATACTCTTCAAATACCGCAATCAGACCTGCGGCCCCAACCCCGTGTCGCGGTGTATGGTGCCCTCCGACATCGTGCACCACCAGTACAACGACTGCGGCTCGCCCCTCAATCCCTACCGCATCTACAAGCCCAATGCGTCCAACAGCTTGAAATTGCGCTACCACGCCCAGGCCAGCGCAGCCCTCTATACACCCCTCAACCCCAACGACTACTTCCAGCCCTCGTGCGACCCCGATCACCCCATCGACGTGGGCAAACACTACCTGTTTTTGTTCCGACCCTGCGGCTTCCTCTCCTGCGATAGCCTCAACGTAGAGGCCAACATCGTCGTGCGCGCCATACCCAAGGTATGCGGCGATACGGCTCAAAACCTCGAACTGGCCGTGTACAAAGTGCGCTGCAATGGCAACAATCTACAGATACTCGACCGAATCCATTGCTACGACGAACAGAGCCCCAACTTTTCAAACAAGCAGTTTAAGTACTCCGTACAGCGCAACTACTACGGTGGCCTGATCAGCTACATCGCCAACGACGAGACGACCAAACTGGACTCCAACGAAATGCTCCTGCTGCAGTTTTATCAACGCGCTGAAGACACCGACAATACCGTCGACTCCTTTGCCTTTGAAGTGCGGACTTTTAAATACAGCAGAGACATGAAGCTGTGGTCCCATCTGCAAGACACCCAAAACTACAGCCACTTGCACGTGTTGCAGGAGCTGTACGACTACATCGAGGGACTGTCACCCCAAGCAACGGATGAGAAGATCAACGAATTTATCTCCGAAATATGGTGTTGCGAGCAGGCTTGCGTAAAGATGGACAGCTGCGTGGATTCGATATTGCATCTGGTGCAGCAAAAACTCAAGGGAAGGACGATACCAGATAGTTTTGAGTATTGTAAAGTGCATCCCTTAGGCTTTGCTTGTGATGAAGGTATAAAATTGTACGTTGGAAATAATTGTAAGAATGCCCTGCGAAGGGATTTTTGTTATATCGGGAGATATGGTGTCATTTATACGTTCATCAACGAATACGGCCAGGTCATCTTCTTAGGACAAACGGAAATCATCGACTACAAGCCGACGAACATCCCGTTTGATCGCATCGATAAAGATTCACTGATTCCGCCGATATTCCGTCAAAGTGCCACGGATGCCCCGTTTAAATTTGAAGAGTGGCATGCCAAGGTGCTGTTTCGCACTTACGACGCGTCGCGCGATACGCTGTTTTACCACTGGGGATACCTAGTGTCGAGCTATAGAAATATAACGGAAAACAACGCCGATTTTAGCGAATGCCGTCGGGTGGTGGACACCACGGAAGATGATTGTCTTGCGTGGGTGGAGAAGAAGATCCAGCAGAAGAAACAACGGCGGTATGACGACGAGGTCAACGACGAGAAGCTGACGCCGCGAGTGCGCAAACAGGCCCTGTGCCTGGAAGGGCTGCGCGAGGACTTTTGGGTGGAGTACACGACGAAGATGTACCACTACACGCTGTACTACTACGACCGAGCGGGCAACCTGATACGGACAGTGCCGCCGAGCGGGGTGGTGGTGTTGGGCCCGCAGTACTTTCAGAAGGGCAAGTACCGCCCGGGCAACCAGCCGGTACCGCCGCACCGCCAAAATCGAATATCGACGTACCGCTACAACAGCTACGACCAGCTGGTGGAATCGCATATACCCGACCGTGGGGAGATGCGTTATTACTACGATTACGGGCGGCTGCTGCGCTTTGTGCAAGATGCCGAGCAGCTGCAGGCGGGCACGGATTACAACTACTACAAGTACGACCGCTACGGTCGGGTAGTGGAGAAGGGCGAGCTGGTGGGAGCGACGTGGCAGACGAAAGACCTGTACGATCGGACGAATTATCCGGGCGCGGGCCAAACGGTAGAAGACGTGATACGCTACATCTACAGCGAGCGGATATCGATGCCGGGCAGTGTAGTGCCCGAGCAGCGGAACTTGCGAGGACGGCTGTCGGTGTCGATCTACGGAGATGTGTACACGGCGTACGACTACGACGATCAGGGAAATGTGGAGCGCCTGTACCACTACCAGCCGCGGCTGGACTGGAAGGAGGTGGAATACGACTACGACCTGCTGAGCGGAGATGTGTTGCAGATGCAGTACCAGCCGGGGCAGTACGATGGCTATCGGTATCGGTATCTGTACGATGCGGACAATCGGCTGGAGTACGTGTACACGACGAGCTGGGGCTCGCTGTGGGATGAGGACCTGCGTCGGGAGTACTATGCACACGGTCCGGTGGCGCGAGAGGAACTTGGAGAGCTGAAGGTGCAGGGCGTGGACTACGTGTATACGCTGCAGGGGTGGTTGAAATCGGTGAATGTGCCGGGTGAGGGGAGCTATGCGCATGAGCCGGGCCGCGATGGCGACGACACGCAGGGCCCGCAAGAGCACAGCTATGTGGGCAGGGATGCGATGGGCTTTACGCTGGGATACCACGACGAGGACTACGAGGCGATCGGCGCGGGTGTGGACTTGGGGCCGCTGAATGCGGGGACGTGGGTAGACCTGTCGCCCTCCCTACTCGAACACACCCCGGGCAAATACGGCCTATTGGGCGGCAACATCGCGTGGATGACGACAGACGTAAAGCTGTTGGGCGAAGTGCGGAGCATGGCATACCAGTACGACCAGCTGCATCGTCTGAAGCGGAGCGAGAGCTACCGAGCGATGGGGGATGTGCTGGAGCGTGATGGATTGGCAGAGACGTACCGCAGCCGCTACACCTACGATGCCGACGGCAATATAGACAGTCTGATACGGTATGGCGGTATGGGCTTGATGGATTCGCTGAAGTACTACTACGACGGTCAGGGTCCGCACCCGAATCGATTGCGGCATGTGCGGGATGCGGTGGGGTCCGGCGTGTACGGCGAAGATGTGGATGATCAGGTGGTAGACAACTACAGTTACGATGCTACGGGCAATTTGATAGGCGATGTGCAGGGTGGATTGACGGTGGCGTGGAATGCGTACGAGCGTGTGGAGGGGACGCAGAGGGTAGGAGGCGGGATGTATGAAATGGTGTACGATGGGGATTTGCGGCGCGTTCGGAAGCGCTTTATGAAGGACGGCGGCGAGCGGAACGTGTATTACGTGCGCGACCTGAGCGGAGAGGTGTTGGCGGTGTACACCGACACGATCAAGCCCGACGGCACGGTGCAGGTCTTCGAGCAGACAGAAGTGACATTGAAAGGTGCAAAACGCCTTGGCATCGACCCCGTAGGTCGGGACATGCTCCACATGTACGGCCCGGTGCGTCGCCGTTGCAGGGACAGGAAGCGCTACGAGCTGAGCAATCACTTGGGTAATGTACTGGCTGTAGTGTCTGACAGAAAGTTTGCCCAAGGCGGAGGAGGAAATCAGGTGAGTTACTTCGAGGTACAGAAGATAGCAGCTGCCGACTACTACCCCTACGGCCAGCTACATCCGGGTCGGTATGTGGACTTGCGTTATTATCGCTATGGATATAATGGAAAGGAGCGAGAGGAGCGTGGGGAGTTTGGTACCTTGACGCACTACGATTACGGCTTTCGGGTGTACAGTCCGGGTTTGGGACGCTTTTGGAGCGTGGATCCGAAGGCGGCGGAGTATGCGGGGTGGAGTGGGTATGTGTATGTGATGGGCAATCCGCTGAGGTATGTGGATGTGGAGGGATTGGAGCCTGAAGACATCATACTCAGGGGGAAGAACAATTCTTCGGTAATCGTCAAGACGGATTTGGTGGACATCACTGTTGATGCGGGAGATATATTGGGAGATGTTGGCGGGGTGTACACTTTGGAGGGCGAAGATGTAGTTGTGGCTGCGCTGGACATAGTGGGCATAGTAGATCCCACAGGCGTAGCGGATTTTGCAGCTGGTAGTATAGAGCTACAACGGGGGAACTATTTGGATGGGGCTGTCAGTTATGCGGGTATTTTGCCGTATATTGGAGACATATTTAAGATCGCCAAGCTACCGAAGCATGTCAAGACGATACGACGTGCGATAGAGTTATCGAGACTTTCAAGAAAAAATCTTGGATTTAGTGATTATAAAAAAGCTATTGAGCATTATAGAAAACATGGAGAACATATTAAGAAAATTCTTGGCCATAATGAATATACATTAGAGCAATACATAAAAGATGCTAACTTGGTAATAAGAGAAGGTAGTTATATACCAGAATTAAATGCATATGTAAAACATTTAAGTGGCAGTGGTGAAAAGTCAAAATATTTATTTGTTGGTATCACTAGCAATAAGAAACACATAACAACATTTCATATTAAATCTGCCAAAAAGATTATTAAAAAAGTTCCAGGATTTAAATATAAGTAACATATGATATGTATAAAAAAAATTGAGTGGCTAGATTATGAAACTAAAGAAGCAGAAGTTGTTCTAACCGATGGAAAGTTTGAGTTTATAGTGTTTTCACACCCATTTGAAGGAAGCATAGAGCTTCCATTAGGGGCTTTGTATGCTGAAAACATTAAAAAAGCAACAAAAAAGGAGTATTTTATTCAAAAAACAAATAACTATTATTCCTATCTAATTAATGGTAAACTAATTAACAAGGCAAGCGGCTTGGTTAAGTTGGGTGAATTTACTATAGAGATAGATAATATTGATTTAATTCCCGACGAAGTAATGAATGGTGAGTATATTAGTTTTGAAGTTGTAAGATTAGATATGTAATTAAATAATAGATAATTAATAATTCTTTTTCTATTTATAATTATTGTATGTCCATTACCCAACAACCGTGCCTATTTACAAGCAGACAGAAGACACTCTCAAAGGCTCCACCCGCCTCGGCATCGACCCTGTAGGTCGGGACATGCTCCACATGTACGGCCCTGTGCGTCGCCGTTGCAGGGACAGGAAGCGCTACGAGCTGAGCAATCACTTGGGTAATGTATTGGCCGTGGTCTCTGACAGAAAATTGGCCCAAGGCGGAGGAGGTAACCAAGTGAGCTATTTTGAGGCAGATCAGATTGCAGCAGCTGACTACTACCCCTACGGCCAGCTGCACCCGGGTCGGTATGTGGACTTGCGTTATTATCGGTATGGTTATAATGGCAAGGAGCGGGAGGAGCGTGGGGAGTTTGGTACCCTGACGCACTACGATTACGGTTTTCGGGTGTACAGTCCGGGGTTGGGTCGATTTTGGAGTGTGGATCCGTTGGCGGCAGAGTATGCGGGGTGGAGCGGGTATGTGTATGTGATGGGTAATCCGCTGCGGTATGTGGATGTGGAGGGGTTGGACACGATAGATATCGTGAAAAATGCGGAAGGGAAGTGGGTGATATCGAAGCGACAAATCGTCGAAGGGGATGATGTATTTCGAGTGAAGGATGGAGATGTAACCAAGACGTATACCTTTTCTGAAGGGGAATATGGGAAGAGGATATTAGTATTAAACCTTGAAAATACCAAGAAATATACCCTTGGCATATATCACATATCAGGAAAGAGCGATGAGAAGGCTACTGGCTACGTAGTGACGCCGGGAGGTGAACCAAGCACTGAGGTGGGCTCTGGTAAGCGCTTGCCGGATGATGTCTATACGCTAGCACCGACGAAATCGCATCAAGTGAAGTGGGTACAGCCCTGGATACAGAGAGGTGAGAGCGTGGGCGATGTGTCGAAGCGCGGGGTGAAAATACATCCGGTGGCTTCGAGTGATAAGGAAGTAGAAGCAGTTAAATGGACTGCAGGATGTTTTATTGTATGTACTGAATATATTATCAGAAATAATGGTATTTACTATAACTCGAGTAAGAGCAAAGAGACATCAAAGAAGATAAATACCATATTAGGAGCTACGAAGCATTATGAAAAGGTGGGTACAAAAAACCGTCCCGGATCGGACTTTTCAAAGGGAATAGATTATAAGCTCATTCAAAAATCGGCATTCAAGTGATGGGGGCAAGGAATATACTGATCTTCACAGGGCTACTTGCCTGGGGATATTTGTCCTCCTTGGGAAGTTGTACAAACGATACCAAAAAGACCGATTACACCAGTCAGTTGGATACCCTAAAGATTGATAATCCAGACACGAATGTTACGGATAAGGTCATTGTGGGGCGGATCATTTATCCAAAAGATGTAGATGAGAAGAATCCATGTGCTCTGGCTAAGAATAAGATACTGCTCGTATTTAAGTCTGGGAATTATTATTATGTGTTTTATAATAAGAAATATATTGATGAGTTTTTAGACTCTCGAACTTGGGAGCATATGTTGCCTAAATATTTACATATATATGATAGCGCAGACTACAAGAAAAAGCGAT
>JALWKB010000182.1 GCA_026996805.1 Saprospiraceae bacterium
CGTCTTTGGCCTTGCGCAGTGGTATATCGATGATATCTCGAAGGGGCATGGGCACCCCTTCGACAAAGGCGAGGTAGGTCTTCGACACTCTTCGGTGCTGAAAGTCCAAACTCAATTGGCGGTGGGCTTCAGCGGTGCGCGCATATACCATGATTCCACTGGTGTCTTTATCCAAGCGGTGGACGGGATACACTTTTCCAAACATGCGCGTGAGGAAGCTGAGTAAATTGGCGGGGTTTTGCCAGCGGTCGGGGATAGAGGGTATCCCCGAAGGTTTGTCGACGACGATAATGCTGTCGTCGGTGTATTGTATGGACTCCTTTAGTTTGCGAAACTTGATTTGACCCATCTGCGTGTGGCGATGCTTTACAGTATTAACGCCTGTCTGCCGTGGCAGTTCGTCAACGATTTTATACCAACAACATAGGAAGAAATTACTGCAGGGAGCCTTGGCACTATTATGGTCCAGCTGAGTGGTCTGTTTCCCTTACGATGCGCTTGGTCGTTTGGTGGGGCATGGGGTGGTGCGGATGCTCAGCTGGCTGAAGTGTTTTCGCTTACGTATGAAATAGTCGATGATGAGCAACTGGTGATATCGTCCGATGTGGGATCGGTCGGGGCCGATGCGGAGGGCGTGGATGTTCTTTCTACTCTGTTGTCTCTTTTTCCATAGCTTGCGCAGGTGGTGTACGATGTGTGCGTGTGCGGTGAGTACAGCTCGGGCATGGGAAAACTCGCCCTTGGCAGCAAAGAAGAGGAGGGCTATGTAGTCGAGGGCTATGCGCAAGGGCGCTTTCCAGAGGAGGCCCGCCAAGGGTGTATTTTTTATCAAGCTGGCCAGGCTATTGCGGAAGTTGAAGAGGGTCTTGGTGGGGTTGGTGTAATTCAGTGTGCCACCGCCGAGGTGGTAGATGGTGGTGGAGGGCTCTACACAGATGGCATAGCCGGCGCGCTTGAGGCGCCAGCAGAGATCGATCTCTTCTTGATGGGCAAAAAACCACGGGTCAAAGCCACCGATTTTATGAAAAAGCTCGGCGCGAATGAGCATTGCTGCTCCAGTTGCCCAGAAAATTTCGATGGGGTCGTCGTATTGCCCGCGATCTTCTTCGACGGTGTCGAGCAAGCGTCCTCTGCAGAAGGGATACCCCAGTAGATCAATCCATCCGCCGCAGGCTCCGGCGTATTCGAAGTGCGTCTTTTGGCGGTAGGAGCGCACCTTTGGTTGGACAGCGGCGACGTCGGGATGTCGTTGGAGATACTGGAGCAGGGGGTTAAGTATGTCACTGTCGATGTAGACATCGGAGTTGAGGAGGAGGTAGTATTCGGCATCGATGTGTTTGAGTCCGAGGTTGTATCCCTCGGCGAAGCCGTAGTTTTTGTCGAGCGGTACGATTTCAACTTCGGGGTGGTGCATGCGGAGGTAGTCGAGGGAGGAGTCGGTGGAGCCGTTATCGATGACGACGATGCGGTAACGACCGAGCTGTGCACAGACGGTGGGGAGGAAGGTCTTCAGATGCTGGAGGCCGTTGTAATTGAGGATGGCTACGGCTACGGAGGTGTTTTTTCGCGATGGGGGGTGTTGTTGGAAATAGTGCATGACTTGATCTCTATCGCGGGCGATGGCGCGTTTTAGTTGGTCGAGGGAGTCGAATTTTTCGTCGGCTCGTATGAAATGGTGAAACTCGATGCGGATCTGCTTCTGGTAGAGGTCACCTTCGAAGTTGAAGAGGTGTATTTCAATGACGCGCTGGTGTGCATCATTGAGGGTGGGCCGTACGCCGATGTAGAGCATGCCCGTGTACTCCACTCCTTCGACGGTGGCTCGGACGGCGTAAATGCCGTCGGCTGGTATGAGTTTGTAGGGATTGGAGATGTCGATATTGGCTGTGGGGAATCCGAGCCGTCTGCCGAGGCGCATGCCTTCGACGACGGTGCCTTTTACGGTATAGGGGTATCCCAAGAGCGCATTGGCTGTGTGGACATCGCCGCGGAGGAGCGCCTGGCGAATGTTGGTACTGCTTACTACGGTGTTGTCCATGCGGTAAGGTGGGAACTCTTCTACGTCGAATGCGCCACTTTCGGCGTAGGTTTTGAGCAACGAGATATCCCCTCGGCGGCCGGCGCCGTAGCGGTGGTCGTAACCTACGATGATTTTTGATGGATGAAAGTTGCGGATGAGGAAGTTTTCGATGTACTCCTCGGGTGATTGATGGGCAAAGGCGGGGGTAAAGGGGACGACGACGAGGTAGTCGATGCTGGTGGATTGGAGGCGACGGATTTTTTCCTCCTTAGTGGTGAGGAGGAACCGCGGAGGGTGTGTTGGGGAGAGGGCGATGCGCGGGTGGGGTTCGAAGGTGATTGCCACGGATGGTTGGCCAGCATCTTGAGCGCGGTCTACGAGCCGATGCATGAGGGCTTGGTGGCCACGATGGATGCCGTCAAAAGCTCCTACAGTGATAATGGGGCGTCCGGGGATTGCGACATCGCGAAGTGATTCGATGACCTTCATAAGTTGGGCAAAAATAGGAACAAAATTCTACTGTGGGGTCGTGCCGCAGGGGTGCTTAAAGCTGGGTGTTTTCGTTTTACTATTAAAGACAACAAAACAAAAAATAAACTGTTAACATCAAATACCATGTGAAAGACATACCTTTGTCGTTCAATGGAGCGTACTGGTACATTTTTCGTATATTAAAGGTACAAACCCGTACTAAAACCCCGGCATATGTTGACCCAGGCCACTGAATACATCCTTCATGCGGATCCCTCGTACGTGGAGTGGCAATACGAGCAGTACAAGGCGGATCCTGCATCGGTTACTGAAGATTGGCGTCGTTTTTTTGAGGGTTTTGAATATGCTTTGCGGTATGG
>JALWKB010000183.1 GCA_026996805.1 Saprospiraceae bacterium
CTCCAATCGTCAAGCTCCCCGTATCGCCCATAAACACAGAGGCGGGGTACGAATTGTACCACAAAAATCCCACACAAGCGCCCACAAAAGCCGCCGATAATATCACCAACTCAGCGGTATGCGGCAAGTAGAGAATCTTGAGGTATTCCGATATGACGGTATTGCCCGACACGTAGGCAAAGATGCCTAAGGCCACTCCGATGATTGCCCCTACACCGGCCAAGAGCCCATCCAAGCCATCGGTCAAGTTGGCCGCATTGGATACCGCCGTCAAAATAAAGATGATCGCCACTACATAGACCAACCACCCGATCCACTGAAGCCCATCATTACCTCCCACCACCAGATTGTAATCAAAGGCATTGTCCTTGACAAAAGGCAGGTTGGTCAGCGTCGACTTCACGTAAGCGTATCGGGCTTCCTCCGTTTCAACGATCTTTTGGATGGGGTAGTCATGCGACACTGCCCGCTGGTAATCCATGCGTACCACCGATTGGGGGTGCCACCACAAGATGATCCCCACTATCGTGCCCAAGGTGACTTGACCGATCAACTTGACCCTTGCCTTCAACCCCTCCTTCTTTTTGTGAAAGATCTTTATGAAATCGTCCACCATCCCAATAGCCCCCAACCACAGCACACTCAACAACAACAGCTGTATGTACATATTGGTCAAATCACACAACAACAACACGGGTATCACGATGGCAGCAATGATGATTATCCCACCCATTGTGGGGGTACCCGCCTTCGACTGCTCCCCCTCCAATCCGAGCTCGCGAATCGTCTCTCCAATCTGTCGGCGCCGCAAGTACCGTATGATCTTATCGCCAATGCCAATCGCAATGATGAGCGATAAAATCAATGCCGCCGACGATCGAAAGCTGATATAGCGAAACAACCCCGCTCCCGGGATATCGTAATGCGTTTCAAGCCAATCAAATAAAGCATAGAGCATATGTGCAATCTTGTTTTTAACCTCAAAAAAACAGTATGCAGCAGGTGTCATACCTTCGTATAACGCCCTGCTGCAACTGTTAAACCAACCTGAGAACGATAATAGAACCTACTCTAAAATATCTTTGACATCCCATGTCTTTTCAAGACAATTGCATCCACACTTCCCGATCCGAAAAGGGTATTTTTTCCTCTCCGATGATTTGGTATTTTTCGTGTCCCTTGCCGGCAATGATCACCACATCCCCACTTTCGGCAAGGGCGTGACTCAATCGGATCGCCTCCGCGCGATCCTCAATAATCCACACCTTGCTGCGCAAATCCGCTGGTATGCCCTTTTCGATCTCCTTGATGATGGCTATTGGATCCTCGCTGCGAGGATTATCCGAGGTAAGCACCACCACGTCGGCCAACCGCGCGGCAATGTATCCCATGTCGGGACGCTTATCGCGGTCGCGATCCCCTCCACAGCCGAAGACGACAATGAGCTTAGACGAAGGACTGACCATCTTCCGCACGTGCTGGAGGAGATTTTTCAACGCATCGGGTGTATGCGCATAATCAATGATAGCAGTCACTCCTTCCGATGTCGGTGGCAATATCTCCATGCGCCCTTCTATGGGCCGTAGAGCACTTAAACCCCTCAACACTGCCTCCTGATCAAACCCCCCAATCCTCAATACTCCGTAACAGGCCAACAAATTGTACGCATTGTACATACCTGTAACCCGTGTATGGATCCGCGCCTGATCGATCTCCAACTCCATACCTCGTAGATCAGCTTGTACCACCTTGGCCTTATAATCGGCCGATCGCCTCAAGGCATAAGTGTATTTTTCGGCCTTTGTATTTTGAAGCATGACCTCTCCACGCGGATCATCAATATTGACGAGGGCATGTGCACCCTGGGCGAGTTTGTCGAAAAATCGCTTCTTGGTGAAGATGTACGATTTCATATCACCGTGATAGTCGAGATGCTCATGTGAGATATTGGTAAAAACGGCTGTATGAAATCGCAGGCCTTCGATTCGTCGTTGGTCAATGGCATGAGAGCTGACCTCCATACTGACGTATCGAATGCCCTTACGCACCATGTGGTATAACAATCGGTACAGCTCGAGCAAATCGGGAGTAGTCAATCGCGAGGGCAACACTTCTCCCGCTATGCGAATGTCGATGGTCGTAATACATCCCGCCTGCACGCCCATCGAGCCCCATAAATCATAACACCACCGAGCTACAGAAGTCTTGCCATTCGTACCAGTGATGCCCACCAGCTGTATCTTCGAAGACGGATCGTCGTAATATCGCCTGGCCATCTCCGCCATGACAGCTACCACATCATCTACAACGACCAAACAGACATGGGGTGGAAGCTCTACTTCCGATGTGTCGGATACTATCACAGAAGCCCCAGCCCCCAATGCTTTGGGGATAAAGCGCTTTCCGTCCTGATGGATTCCCTTTAACGCAAAGAAGACGTGCCCTTCTTCGACATGAGCACTGTGTGAGGACAAACCACGCACCTCAATAGACGTGTCACCGATGACCTGTTGTACTCCCCGCGTTGGCAACAGCTCTTTTAATGGCTTTCGAATCATTATTCCAGAGTTAACACGATCGTTTGATGGTGTGCAGGCGTGCCTGGCGGTATGGATTGGTATCGCACCTTTCCCGCTCCTCGCAAGACGACCTTCAAACCGTTGCTTTCGAGGAGATAGACGGCGTCGCGCGCACCAAGTCCACGCACATCGGGCACCACACCCATGCTCACGCCTATGGGTCTACTGCGCATTCCTCCCGTCGCTGGCCGTATTTCAAGCCAATCGCTTTTGGCGGATGCTTCGATTTGCTCTATGCCCATCCATTGCAACAGCTGCTCTAAGTCTTCGGCGTATCCCTTCATCGCCGGCACTTGCACACTCGCCAACGGCTGTCCTCCGATTTCTACCTTTGGTATGAGATCCACATCCATCATGTAGAGTCGATCCACGATTTCACGAAAGACCGGCCCCGCTGCTGCTGCACCGTAATAGGCGCTATCTTGAGGGATATCCATCAACAAAACAATCATGCTGTACTTCGGCGCTTGTGAGGGAAAATATCCCACCATCGACGAGTGGTAGCGCAGCGATTCATTGGGCTTGAAGTAGTTGGCTTGCGCTGTGCCCGTCTTAGCGCTGATGGCACACATGGCATCGCCCAGAGGTTTTTTCGCCGTACCGCGCACGACTACTTGCCTCAATAAATACTGTGCCTTTCGCAAGGTCGCATTGCTCGCAATCTTCTTTTGCAACACCCTTGGCTCATTGCGCCGTATCACTTCGCCGTCTTTTACGACTGCCGATACTAAGTACGGACGCATCAATTTGCCGTTGTTAGCCACGGCATTGTACAAGTTGAGTATCTGCAGCGGCGTGAGCTTGACCTCGTAGCCTATAGCCATCCACGGCAAAGTCGTACCACTCCATCCGCTCTTCTTATCCCAAGCCCTCTTGATAAAAGGCTGCGTTTCTCCAAGCAGGTCGATTCCGGTGGTTTCTGCCAGGCCAAATTGACGCAATCGCTCGACAAAGGCATTTTGCCGCTTGTGAAAGACCCTCCAAGCCGCCTGCGCCAGCCCCACATTGGACGAAATGACAAAGGCATCTTCCAAAGTCGCATAGCGCAATCCATGACGTGAAGCATCGCGCATGACGCGATCAAAAAACTCCGCGCGGCCCCCGTTTAAATTTAATGGCATATCGATATCTGCTACCCCACTTTCGAGCAAAGCCATCACAGTGGCGAGCTTAAACGTTGAGCCGGGCTCTATGGCAGTCTTCACTGCGTCGTTGTATGTCTCTCGATATCGCCCCCGATCATCCCTGCGCAAATTGACCATCGCGCGGATAGCACCTGTAGCCACTTCCATGATCACCACCACCCCCCGCTGCGCTCCGCTCTTCTTCATACCCTCCACAAGGGCACGGTGCGCAATGTCTTGGACTTCCACCTTGAGCGTCGTCTGAATATCACATCCCTTTTGTGGCGCCACATAGCTGTGCTCACCGACGGGCAACCACACCCCTCCGCGCACGCGCTTCATCAAGCTCTTGCCGTCCCGACCTGCCAACCATCGATTGTACGACGCTTCCAACCCATAAGCGACGACACCGCTCTTGTACTTGCCGATGGTGCGCGAAGCCAACTCGCCATAGGGCTTCACCCTTTCCGTGTGGCGGATGGCTATAAATCCCCCCCGGTTAGGCCCTCGACGAAAGATGGGCCAGCGTTTCATAGCTTTGAGCATGTGGTAATTGACGCGCTTTTTGATCAGCAGATACCGATTGCCCGCACGCCTTGCCTCCACCAGACGCTTCCGATGCTCCGCTGGACTGAGCGCCGGATCCACATACACCGATAAATACCACGCCAGTGAATCTATCTGCGTATAAAATGTTTGATCGTCGAGCCCATCGGCACGTGTATCCATGCGCACCTCAAAAAACGGCAGCGATGTGGCGAGCAAACGCCCCCTTTCAGATACAATGTCGCCGCGATCGGCTTCGATGACCTTCCACTTGAGATTTAGACGCTTGACCTTCTGCCTCCAATAATCTCCCTCGACCACAGAAATATGCACCGTGCGCCAGAGCAACACCCCAGCAAAGACCAGTAGCGCTAACGCCACCAAATACAATCGAAAGAGCAATTCGCTGCGTCGTGGACTCATCATCAACAATGGACTTATTTGATGAGATACACTTGATTGCCGAGATCAACCTGCTTGCCTAAACCCGTCTCAGCAATGAGCACCGACGGCGTCGTATTGCGCACCATGCGCGTCTGGATGTCGACGTATTCCGTCTTGATGAGCTCGAGCTTCTTCTTCATCTCCTCGAGCTTGCGCAACTGCTTCTCGGCATAGTGCGAGTTGGCGATGTACAAAACGCCCAATACACCGATGAGTATGATAAAAGGCAGATTGGCATAAACCCAATCCGAACTCGATCGGCGCTTTTGATATTTCGACTTTCCCAGTAAATCCATACGACATACGATTTTATACGATGTATTTTTTCTATGAAATCGTGCGATCCAAACGCTCGGCAACGCGCATTTTGGCACTTCGCGCACGCGGATTGTGGGCAATCTCCTCCATCGATGGCCGTATCACCCCTTTGACCAAGGGCTTGAAGTAGCGATGCACCCGACCAAAAGCATCGCGCTCCTCTATTCCTTCGGGATTGCCAGTTTTGATGAGATTTTTCACCATGCGATCCTCCAAGGAATGGTAGGAAATCACCACCAATCGGCCCGAAGGCAAGAGCAAGTCCCTCAAATCCGACAACACCTGCTTGAGCGCGCTCAATTCATCATTGACCTCGATGCGCAAGGCCTGAAAGACCTGTGCCCAATACCGCTCGGGTTTACCTCGCACTACGGGACGCAAGCGCTCGACAAAATCCCGAATCGCATGAAAGGGTCGACGCTGCCGCTGCTGCACTATCCACCGCGCCAGCTGGCGACTGTTGCGCACCTCTCCGTAGCGACTGAAGAGCTCCACCAAAGCAGACTCCGCATAGCTGTTGACAATATCCCTCGCCGTACGACGGATTGCCTTGCTCATCCGCATGTCGAGCGGCGCATCGAGGCGATAGCTAAATCCCCTGTCGGCCACATCGAGCTGATGCGACGAAACCCCCAGATCAGCTATGACACCGTGTACACCCTCCACACCGTAATACTCCAACCACTGTCGCAAGTGTCGATAATCCGACAGTATAAAGGTAAAACGCTCGTCGTCTACAAAAGACGCTTCGCGATGCGCATCCTCATCGCGGTCGAGCGCAAACAAGCGACCGGAGGCACCCAACTTTTCAAGGATCTTTTTGGAATGACCACCGCCCCCAAACGTCAAATCGACATACACACCCTCTACATCATGCACCAACCACTGCACACTCTCCTCCAACAATACCGGGCGATGGTATTCCATATATTTGACATTGCGCGCGCATCAATCATCATGAGCTCCCCGCTCCCCCCTACTCCATATCCGCCTCGGCACTTCTTCCTGCACCCTCTGATCCTCAGCTTCCGATGCTCGGTAGGCCGCTTCGTCCCAAATCTCCACCTCATCCCCCATCGCTAAGACCACCACCGACCGCTCAATGCCCGCAAACTCCAACAACGCCGGCGGTATCAATATCCTGCCGGCTTCATCCAACCGCACATACCGAGCACCTCGATAAAAAGCCCGCTTCAATGCCCGCTCTTCCTTAATCAATGGATTCAACCCTTCAATACACTTAGTCTTTTCCTGCCATACGTCCTCGGGATACAACACCAAGCACCCGTCAGGACTCTTCTTGAGCACAAAGCGATGTACATTACCGCGCATCAATTGCCTCAACAAATCGGCCGGCAACTTCAACCGACCCTTGGTGTCGAGCCTACAGGCATAATCCCCCAGCAATTGATACTTCGACATCGCCTCTCAGGTCATCTTTTCACCACAAAGGTACACACCCTCCCACTTTCACCCACAATTTTACACAAAAAAATTACAATTTTCGCATATATTTTACACCCTGATTCTTAAAGGTATAAGCAATATGCGAACGCCCGCTGCCCGATATCAACATATCCTTGTCAATACCTGCCTCCCCTACCTTCGTAGAGGCTTCCGTCCAAAGCACATCATATATAAATAATCGTAATTGATAATGCTTTGAACACTGCAAAGATAAATATTATTTTTTTTACTAACCTATAAACACCTAAAAATTCCTGATCTACCCTTTAATGATTTCCATAATATGTTGGATGTCCTCTGCCACTAACCGCGGCAGACCGCTGCTCTCCGCATTGGCTGCACATTGCGTATCTTTATTCGTCAAATGTCACCTCCCCGATGGATTGGTCCATTGTCGCCATACTCATCCTCTGCTTTGTCGTTATCCTGTTCGCCATTGAGTGGTATCGATCCTCCCAACGCGTCCGCATCCTCCGCCAAAAGCTCCAACAGCTCGAACAACACAAAGAAGACCTTCGCACCAAGCTCGAGGAAACCTCCACGGCGCTGCATCAGTACAAGGCACGCCTTGTTGCCCAGCGAGAAGCACAGAATCAATACAAGACCATGGCCGACCAATTAAAGCTACAACTCGAACATTTTACGCAAAAATTTCTCGCTGACCAAGCCACGTACCTCACCAAGACGGGCAGGCGCGAAATTCAGACCACCATCGAACCCTTTAAGGAATCGATCGAAAAATTCAAGGCCCGCATCGACAAGTTTATTGAAGACACCAATTTGCGCCATGCAGAGCTCAAAGAGCACATCCACCTCGTCATCCAAAACAGTCAGGCCATGAGCGATGAGGCCAAGCGCCTCACCAATGCCTTAAAGGCAGATACGAAAGCACAAGGCATCTGGGGTGAGATGCTCCTCAAGCGCATCTTAGAGAGCTCGGGGCTTCAACAAGGCACAGAATACGAGCTCTATCCCAAGCTGCACGACTCCAACGGAAAGAGCTACGTTCCCGATGTGATCGTGTATTTGCCGCAAAATCGCTTCATCATCATCGATGCCAAGGTCTCGCTCACCGCTTACGAGCGATACGCCAACGCCGACGACGAAAGCCAACGAGAGCGCTATTTACAAGAGCACGTGCGCAGTATCGAGCAGCACATAGCTACTTTACAACAACGTCAGTACCATCATCTCCTCGAAGGTAGTCCCGAGTTGACTTTGATGTTTATGCCCATCGAGCCTGCCCTGGCCGTCGCGCTGCGCAAGGACCCTTTGCTCTACCAGAAGGCCTTTCAAAAGCAAATCGTCATCGTCACCCCTTCGACGCTATTGGCCTCACTACGCACCATAGAGACCATCTGGCGCTACGACAAACAGCAGAAATACGCCCAACAGATCGCCGATGAAGCGGGCAAACTCTACGACAAGTTTGTGGGTCTCATCGAGGATATCCACAAGCTCGATCGCCAACTCGGAAGTGTCAACGTCACGCTGACAGATGTGAAAAAGAAATTAAAGGAAGGCAAGGGCAACATCGTCGACCGCATCGAAAAGCTCAAACAACTCGGTGCACGTGCGCGCAAGAGCCTTCCCAATCCACGCCGATAAATGAAGCCTCGATCGTCATATCTACAACCTTCGACCTTTGTTTCGCCTCACATGTGGCACCTGGTACTCGTATGCGTCGCAATAGCGAGTACCGTCCTCTCCATGCGAGCGCAAACCACTCCGGCATATGCCTACTATTACGTCGACAGTAGAGCAGTGTACCGATACTCTTTGGACTTAGCCAAAAAGATCCTTGCTGCGGATACGGTTGTGCTCGATAGTGCCTTGATCCACGAAGGGGAATACCTCGTTGGCAAACCCATACTGTGTATTGCCCACGATCGCATGGCCTACTTTTACGATTCCCTTCACCACTTCTTCTATTTCATACCGCACATTGCAAAGATGGACACCGATTTCGTAAATATCCTCATCGCCGATAGAAAAGTCGAATTGTGGGATTACCTGCGCGACAGCACGCACTACCATATCTTGTTTGGGTATAAAAACGAAAACCTCAACCACAATGCAAATTATGCCGTCATCCACACACAAGAGGGACGAATACGCAAACTATTGCTGTTTTACGACGACGAGACCTTCGAATGCTTGCGCCTCAGCACCATCTACCGCAATGCGTTTGGGTCAGACAACTCACGTCATTAAATGCCGTCGACGATGAAACACATCGTCACCATATCGATGTTTGCTGTGCTCTTGGGGTCTTTTACAAGGTCGTGGGCCCAGTACCATCTTTATTGGCCCGGGCCTGAATTGGGAGATTTGGTGCTGGATATCGACAAAGAGATCGAGTTTTTACGCCTGTGGTATCCTGCAGATGACATCTTCGCGGTAACTGTGCGCGATACGAATAGCGCGCACAGTGGCATATATATCTTCTACTACGATAGGAAGATGCTTCTTCAGAAGGCCATTTACCAGCCATCGACGAGCCATCAAGCGCGGCAGCTCTTGTACCAATTGCGTGAAGAATGCTACACCATCGGGCCGCTACACTGGGAGTGCTATGTATCGAGCTCCCAAGCTCGGTACACCTTTCGCTACGAGATAGCTCTCTTGCCTTTGGAGGAGGATAAAATGGTATTTTACTACTTCAGGGATAGGCATTTGCACAAAAAATTCTAACTGTCAGGCATCGTGGGCTCCAAGGGGTGTGGACCATTGCCCACTTCGTCTGCCAAGTATCGCGATGGATGGTAATAAAAGGATGGCAGTGCAGTGGCTATAAAGGTCCAGATTTCCGCCTCATACGTCTGAGGATAGAGCAAATGCACATTAGGTCCTGCATCGAGCGTGAAATACATGGGCAAATCACGTGTCCTACGCCAGTTTTGGATGGCATTGATGACATCGATCGTCTGGGGTTTTAGCAGCATGTACGGCGTTGGCGAGCACATCATCAGGGCATGTAGGGTAAGGGCCTCCGCTTCGACAATACGTCCAAAAGTCTCTATGTCGCCGTCTTTCATTGCTTTTAGCAGCACACTCAAATGTTTTTTGGCCTGCTGATAGCGCGTAGTTGCGTAGGGATGTCCCTCCATCAAGGCGTGTCCTTGGCTGCTGGAAATCGATTTTGGGCTTTTATCGACGATGAGTATGAGGTCTCTCCACTGCTCTGCAAAATCGCGATAGGTTTTGGGTAAGGGTATCGCATAGCTATCGGATGCTTCTTCCACATCGGGATGTGCTCCCCAGAGGGCAACCTGAGGCACGATGCTCCTACAGGCGCTGCCACTTGCACGCCGTGCGATATCAGATACTTCACGATAGTGCTGGTGTAGGTCAAAGCTTAAGCCATGACATCGGTATTTCCACTCCACCAAGCACAGGGCCAACGCACTCATGGCCGATGCGGAAGAGGCGATGCCTGCAGAGTGCGGAAAGGAATTGCGCGTGCGTATCGTGATGGCGTATTCGCCAAGAAAGGGCATTTCGGGTAAGAGACGGAGCATAAAATCGTAGATGCGCTTTCGAAAGTCGTCCGCTGGACGTCCTTCGAAGTACAGTTGCAACTCGATAGGATCATCCCTATGCGTACGCCTCGTCCAGTAGAGCCACATATCCGTGTAAGCATGGTGGAGGGTAAAGCTCAGGGAGGGATTTGCGGGTAGTTGTTCGCGTTGCGGTTGCTTACCCCAGTACTTGATCAAGGCAATGTTCGATGGGCTACGCCAGCCCACAACGCCCTCTGGCGGGCAGGAGTACATCACCTTTTGATCCGTCGAATCACTCATCGCACTGCTGACCTTCGAGCTCCTCCAACGATTTCATGATGTCAAAATCGTCTAACACAATGTCGAGAATGGGGTCCTCACCGGGCACGTATCCCCGTTTTAAATTGTAGCCGTAGATCTTCCCGATATTTTGATAATAGGTAGCGGTCCACCAACCGCGCGTCTCGCGAATGAGCTGATAGAAGGGAATGCCCAGCTCTCGTTCAATCATCTTAATGAGGATATATCCCTGCGTGCGTGTGAGGTTTTTTAGCGGTTCTTTGTACTCCTTTTTCAGAGCCTTATTGAGCCGGTTGATGTAGCGACGGCGTTCACGTCGGGACATATGGGCGGTTTCGCGCTGTATTTGGCGATACAGGCGCATGGACTCCACAGCGTAGGGATAGACCGTTTTGGCGTACCGCATGTAGCGGTAGTACTTCTGGTAGTCCGCCCAGTTGTGAAATATGCGTTTGCGCACCACCTTTACTTCAGGAAGAGAGGAGAGTATAATGGTATCCTCGCCCTGTACGATGGCGGTGACGATGTATCCCACGCGGTCCTTGCGCACGATGGTATCCACCTTGTGGGGCTCTTCGTCACTGTGCCCAACGAGTTGAGCCATGCCTGCTTGCCCGCCGAGCAGCAGGAGCCAGAGTACACCCTTCATCCACCAGCAGAGGCTGAGCATGGGCATCATCGCTGTGTATGACGGCGTGGTGACAATCATTATGGTACACAACGCCCCATCTACCCCACTTATTTTTATAAAATATGCGCATCTTTGATGGACAAATCCTTGCTGTATGCCGATTAGGGGGGCAAGCAAAGCGCGCGAAGCGCGGCGATTATATCGCCTTTTGGCGGAGGGAATGGAGGGCGAGGTCTTTGTCGACAAGGCCATGCGATATCTCTACGCCACCGATAGCTCGGTGTATCAATCCATTCCTCGGGCAGTGTGTTATCCCAAGACCGAAGCCGATATACGACACATCATTGAGGTATGCGGGCGTTTGGGCTTGGCAATCACTCCGCGTGGCGCTGGCACCTCACTGGCTGGACAGACGACGGGCGACGGCGTCATCGTCGATATGTCGGCCTATTGGAATAAAATCCTCGCCCTTGACGAAGCGGCGCGCACTGTGTGGGTACAGCCCGGCGTGATTCGCGATGTGCTCAACGAATACTTGCGTCCCTACGGTCTCTTTTTTGGTCCCAATACCTCCACTTCCAATCGCTGCGTTATCGGCGGCATGGTCGGCAACAATTCCTGTGGTTCCTCTTCGATCAAATACGGCACTACGCGCGATTGGGTGCGCGTCGTGCGGGGCTTCTTATCCGACGGCAGTCCCGTTGAGTTTGGACCACTCTCCGAAGAAGAGCTCGCCCAGAAGTGCAAGCTCGACAATTTGGAGGGACAGATATACCGCGATATTTGCTCTATCCTCTCCGATGAGGGGATTCAAGAAGAAATCCGGCGCAGCTATCCGCCCCCACAGCTGCACCGCCGCAATACGGGTTATGCTTTAGACGTGTTGCTCCAAATGCACCCTTTTACAGAAGGAGGTCCGCCGTTTAATCTCGCAAAGCTGGTGTGCGGCTCTGAAGGCACCTTGATGCTCGTAACGGAAATACAGCTCGAGCTCAGCCTCCTGCCCCCTCAGGAAGTCGCACTACTGGCCCTTCACTTCGAAGATTTGGCTTCGACGA
>JALWKB010000184.1 GCA_026996805.1 Saprospiraceae bacterium
CTGTATTTGTTGGCGCAGCAGGGCAAAGGTGTTGCCCAACGAGTTGAGGACTTGCAGTTTTTTGTCATCAGGCACGGGCGTGGTAAAGATGGCGTGAAAGGATTGAGCGTTGTTGAAGAGGAGTTTGTATTGATCGGGGAGGAGCGGTGGGATATTTTCGTGGTTGAGCAGTTCGTTGAGCAGTCCTTCGATGATGTTGAGGCTTTTGACGCCGGCTACTTCGAGGCGTTTGTCGCGAAGGTCGCGTTGAGCGGCATCGGCTAGCGAGTGGATGCGCACGAAGTGTACTTTCCACAGGCTATCGCTTTTCATGCGGGAGGCGTACTTTTCTAAGAAGCTGTCCAACACGGGGCGGAAGCGATCGTACGCGCGATTGGCAAGGCCCGGGCGTTCGGTGATGACGAAATATTCGACGGGTATGTAATAGGCCTTGAGGCGTGCAAAATCCCTCTGAAGGGATTGCTTGGAGAGGCTGTCGTCATGAGCACACTGGGCAAGGCACAGTACCACGGTGAGGATTACATAGCCGAAGATACCACGTTTCATCTTTTCGATCGTTGGTGCGTTTGAGCAATGCGTGCAAACATACGAATCTCTGCGCTGTTGGATCGGTCAGGAGTGGGAGATGCTTTCATCGGTCATCTGGGGCTCATTAATTGAGTCCGTATTTTTTGAGATATGTGCGCCACAGTTGTTTGTGTTTGTCGTCGAGGGAGACGGGTTTTCCACGGAGGTAGGCCCCGATGACGGTAGAGTTCTTCATGTCGAAGAGGTCGCCGCTGGTGATGATGAAATCTGCGGAGAGGTCTTTTTTGAGGCTACCCGTGAAATGGTCGATGCCGAGTATGCGCGCGGTGTTGGAAGTGACGGCGCGCAGAGCTTTGTCGTAGTCCAGGCCGTCGGCTATGGCTTGACCTGCTATGAAGGGGAGGTTGCGTTGCTCCCAGAATCCTTGCAAGCCGAGGCAAAAGTCGATGTCGAGACTGTCGAGTATCTTAGGGGTATGAAATGGTAGGCGGAGGGGATCTTCGGGCATTTCGGGCAAGCTGTGGGTGTGTAGGTAGACGACGCTGACATTGTGTTCTTTTAAAAGATCAGCTATCATCCAAGCATCTTTTCCTCCGACGATGACCATGGGCATGTTGAGGAAGGCGAGGCTTTGGAGGGCGTCTTTGATTTCGGGTGCGCGGTTAGCGTGGATGAAGAGCTTGCCACCGCGCGTGCGGAAGTTGCAAAAGGCCAGGTACGGCGTGTTTTGGGTGCGTTGGCTTTTAGGGAGCTGGCACCACGCGTTGGCTTGTTGGAAGAAGTCGACGATTTTGCGTCGCTGTTGGTCGTATTTTTTGTTGGGTTTGGGTGTGGGATCGGCCGACCACCAGAGGGGGCGTGATACCTGCGAAGGCCAGCGCACATGGAGGCCGTTGTCGGCAGCTACGACCGCCTCTTCCCAGTTGTGCCCTGTGAGGGCAAAGACGCTGGACATGCCGGAGACGAGCCCTCCTGCGGGGACGACTTGTGCGTAGAGCACGCCGTTGGATCGGACGGTCGGTATGACCTCGGATTCGGCATTGTAGGCGATGAGGGATCGGATGTGGGGGTTGATTTCGCCGAGTTCGCGATAGTCATTGGTAGCGCGCACTTGTTCGTATTCGCGCAATCCGAGGTAGGTGTTGGGGGCGATGAGTGCGGGATAGACACGCGCGTCCTTGCCGTAGGAGATGAATTGTACAGGCTCTGTCCATTGCGGAGCGCGCTCGGCAGGGCCGACATAGACGATGGTCTTTCCCCGCCATGCAATAGTGCCGCGAGGATAGCTCTCACCTGTGCCGGTGTAGATGGTGACGTCGCGCAGGACAAAGGTCGTATCTTGAGTAGAAGCTGCGAAGGGGCAGGTCAGCAGATACCCCGCCAACAGGGCACCGACCATTTTATACCTAAAAATAGACTGCATAGCTAAGCGTTTTGTCAGGCGAAAATACATCATTTCTTGCTGGTAAGGTAGACTCCCACGCCGATGCAAAGTGCGGCGATGATTTGGTAGGTCTTGAGTTGTTCGCCCGCAAAGACCATTGAGAAGAAGGTGGCAAAGGGCGGCTGGAGGTAGATGTAAGCTCCCGCGACGGCTGGGTGGAGGTGTTTGAGGGCCCATATGTTGAAGAGGTAAGCGACAAAGGTGGTGAAGAAAAGAACATAGGCGATGGAAAGAATTGCGGAGACGGGCAGGGTGCTCCATCGGACAGCGAGTAAGTCGTCCCAGGCGACGAATTGGACGAAGATCCATCCGAAGAGGAAGAGCCATTGGAGGAGATAGAGGGGGTTGTAGCGGCGCATGAGGCGTTTGACCAGCACGAGGTAGAGGGCGTAGGAGCTGGCGTTGAGCAGTACGAGGAGGCTTCCGACGGCTTGGCGGTTGCCCCAGCTCAGCTGGCCTTGGGAGAGGATGAGCACGGCGGCGCCGATAGCTCCCATGCCGATGCCGACGACCTGATACCATCGCACAGGGGTGCGCAAGATCCACAGCGAAAAGACCAGTACCATAATGGGTGCGCTGATCATCATGATGGATGCGTTGATGGGAGAGCTGAGTTTTAGCCCTTTGAAGAAAAGTAACTGGTTGAGGGCTACGCCAAAGAGTGCACATAGAGCCAAGTAGGGCACATCGCGCCGGGACAGCTGTTGAGGTCTGTCGTATTTCCACGGGATGATCCAAAACATGAGGAGAGCAAAGCTGACGCGTAGCCAGATGAAGGCGTCGGGATTGAGGTATTGTCCCGTCATGACGTTTTTGGCGATGAGGTAATTGGCCCCGTAGATGAGGGCTGTTGTGAGGAGAGCAGCGTGTGCTA
>JALWKB010000185.1 GCA_026996805.1 Saprospiraceae bacterium
ATACCCATTGGATGCCGATGCGCAGATGCCAATCGGGATAGGGCATTCCACGTACCAGCTCTACGTATTTCGGTTGTAGGAGGAGATCTCCGACGTTGTCCAAGCGAAAGAAGAGCGTAAATTGTGGAACGTATATGTAGTACAGCAAGTCCCAACGGCCAAAGATTTTATACTGTATATAGTCCTTAGCCGCATAGGCCTGGTAAAAGGGATGGTAGTGCAGGGGGAAAGTCCTTCCGGCGATCATCTGGGTTGCTACGCCGAAGTGTTGATAGGACTCTTTCCGACGCAAGGGCATCCGGTAGCTAAGTTCTAAATAATTTGCCCAAGCGGGTACGACCAGCGGTGTATAATCGACACTCCAAGTATAGGTGAAGGCGTTGTAAATAGTCCATCGGTTGAAGAATGTGCCTTGCAGAGCCCACTTGCATTCGATGGCATGTATTTTCTTGTCGGTGTGTGATAGTGTGAAATCTTCAGATATATACCAAGGCACTTGCGATAGCATCAAGTACCGCACGGTGAGATTGGTAAGATCTCGGTAGGCATAGTCTATGCCGGCATATTGGATTTGTTGGGTAGCATCGAGTGTGTCGCGAAGCACGGTGGAAAAGTTCATCACCCATGCATCGGTGGGCGACCAGGCGTATCTGCCGCGGTGTAAAAACGCATGGAAGCGATGCTCTTTTTGCCAACGTTTTGCATACTGCAAGTCGAAGCTATAGCGATTGGAGCGGTAGCGCATCCAGCGCCAGCGGGTGCTCAGTGTGGAGCTCGAATTGACAGACCATTGAAAGTCCATGAAGGGCCCAGTGCCGCTAAGCATCCTCTGAGAATCATTTTGCCGCAGGTCGATGTATTGGCTGATCATACCGACTTTTGCGCTCCAATTCCTTCCGATGTATCGCACATAAGTCGTTCCATTTAGTTCGCTAGCTTTCCAATACCTCAATATTCCTCTGGGGTCTTCGACCAGCGGCGGAGGGTAGAAATTGGTGTCGACCTGGAAATCGTGGAATTTGTGTGTTTTTTTCGTGTATCCGATGTCGAAGTGAATGAAAAGTGGTTGATCCGAACGCCACTGTACGTAACCGAGGAGGCCGAGGTGATAGCGTTTCCACAGCTGCTGTGCATCGCTGAGGCGGGTGGGTAAGAGCTGCCGATTTTGGAAGGATGCATTTGCCCACAGGGTCGTATCGCTGATCCCTCCGCTTTCTTGATGGATGAGCTCGTCGTATTGATAGACAGCGGCGAGTCGCAGTCGCGTAGTGGTCCATAAAATGGTGGGTTTAAAAGAGGTCAATGCACTGCGGTTGTTTGGGATAAGCCCGGCATCGATTCCGCGGCGGTATTGGAGGTAGAGATGCGTCGAATCGCGAAATGTACGGGCGAGCTCCAAATCCAAAAAGCTGTATTGCTGAATCGATGTGGCTCCATTTGCCGGATAAGTCCCCTGATGGGCCGTAGCAATGACGACGGGTACACTGCTTTTCGCAAACAGCACCGGACGTACTGGGTAAAAGTACGATTCCCAAGGGATGGGGCGCAATTGTGGTAATAGCGTGTGTTTCCTATCGGAGTACATCACTGATAGGATAGGGGAGAGCAGATTGCCGTTGCCCCAGTACGGTGGATCGCGCTCCTCATACCGATAGCGCCAGGGATTAGCTATCGGCTTCGATAGGTCGACGCGCATTACGCCGTCACCGTTGACTTCGTATAACGCGTATTTTATCCTGTGTATGTCAAAGGTATCGCTAAAGAAATCCCGCTGAATAGGTGTTGGTTTTTTCACTGTATCGCCAGGGGGCTTAGCA
The DNA here is from genome assembly GCA_026996805.1 of Saprospiraceae bacterium. Lineage (GTDB taxonomy): Bacteria > Bacteroidota > Bacteroidia > Chitinophagales > Saprospiraceae > S141-43. Next base: position 1,818 of record JALWKB010000185.1, read on the forward strand.
GGGACAAATTGGCCTCGACAGGGTGTGGAGGTCGCAAAGACGACATTGAGGACGGCTGTCCACGCAATCCTCGTCATCCAACGCCGCGCCAACCATTTCATACGCATTCGCTCAATAGCGTGTGTGGTAATTGAAAATCTCAGTATATGGCGATTTTTTGCGTGTGTCTTTGTCCTGTATGAAATCGTAGATCAATTAGATAAATGCCTTTTCTCTTGAAGGTGACGGGGATTGATGCACGGCCGTTGTGCAACTGCGTTTTACCACTTCTGGCTACACTTCCATCGATGTTGTAAAGGACCCATTGGGTTGGTGCATTGGCCAGCAGTGCATCCGACGGGTCAGCTGCGACGTAGATCGCGCCCTTGACATAGTAGGCACGCACGATTGGGGTGTTTGAATTCGTAGGTGTCTTCGTCGAGGTAGTTTTTGGTTGGCAGGAGTAGACGCCTTTGGCTGTATCGTCGGGTACTCCGCGAAAGACAAATAGGCCATTTTGCATATCGGAGACCAGGATCACGCCGGAGGGCAATTGGGCATAGACACCCCAGGCTCCGGCATAGCCACGCGCGTGCGGTATGTGTGAAGTGGGGTAATACCACCTGTGTACGGGCTCACGAGGGTTGCTGATATCGAAAATTTGTAGTCCGTCGTAATAATGTGAGATAAAGAGGTAGTGGCCGCGTACCATCGCATTGTGTGCGATGCTCACATCGACCGTATCGTTGGCTTTGATGAGAGCGACGACCGTCGGTAAGGAGGGATTTTTCAAATCCAAGACCTTAATGGGCGTGCCGTGGGTTTCGTCGATCATGAAGTAGTATTGGCCGTCGTCGCTAAGCCAGCCACTGTGGTTGTATCCTGAAAAGGGATAATCCGAAGGTTGCAGGGTAGCTATGGCTTGTGGCTGGTAGGGATCTCTGAAATCTACGATGGCAAAACCGTCGTAACCGCAATGAAGGTAGGCAATTCCATCGCGCACGTAGGCGTCGTGTACGTGGTTGATATGTAGATCACCAAATTGGTTGTAATGCCCTATTAACACCGGCTGAGTCGGATCCTGCCGCAGGTCGAAGACGCCCATCGCATAGGCTGCGTTGCTGCTGTCGCGCGTAGCAAGTGCATAGAGAATGCCGTACGCCGTGTCGATAAATATGTTGTGACTGCGCATGATGAGTTCTGGCGAATCATAGACGACGATAGGCGTATCTGGCAAGACAGAAATGTCCATGATTTGCAGGGTACTCCGACCCTGATCACACACAGCGTAGAGATAGCATTGGTAATCGTGATAGTCGCGATGGATGATGCGCGTTTCGGCACCTTTGATTCGCGCTACTTCCTTTGGTTGGTTGGGCTGGGTGATGTCGATAAAATGGGTGCCCCAACTACTGCCAATGACGGCGTATTCACGTCCATTGACCCAAAGTCCCCATACCTCGTTAAATCGCAGGCCGTGTCGTGTGGAAATCTCTATCGTCGTGTCTTCCCAATGGCCGAGGAGCTCCATTTTACTCGGCTGGGCATGCAATGTGGCTCCAGCTAACATCACAATAAGTACAATTCCAATTGCTCGCTTCCTATTCATTTGCATTTGTTTGTCTCTTCGTGAAATAGTAGTGCTTCTACGGCCTTGACGATTTGTTGGTGGACCTCATCCACAGATTGTGCAGCATCAATAATGGCCAGCGGATAGCTGCTGGCGTATAGTGAAATGGCGCGCTCGTAGCGCTCATGCAGCTGCTCGATAAAAGTACGATCTTCAAACACTTCGCGTTGGGTGGCGCGTTGTTGAAGACGGGTGAACGCAATGTGTGGATCGATACGGAAGAATATCACCAAGTCGGGAGGAAATAGCTCAAGCATAGGCGTATTGAGCTGGTAGATCCATTCCATTGGGAGGCTTGCGCTCTGGTAAGCGAGGCTTGAAAACACGTATCTACTGCACAAGATGGTCTTGCCCTCGGCCTTGAGCTTTTTCATACCGTAGATGGGATGGACAATGTGGTCCATTCGGTCGGCGGCGAAGAGGTAGGCGAGCGTGTGGGCGTCGATGTGGGTATTTTTAGATAAGTATTGCTCGCGAATGAGCTTGCCTATGGGGTTATTGGTCGGTTCTTCGGTAAGATGTAGGTCTCCAATGCCGCGTTGATGCAAGTATTGAGCTGTTCGGTGCAGCTGATACGTCTTGCCGCTTCCGTCGATGCCTTCGAAGACGATAAAATGTCCCTGTGGTCTATGCGTCATGACCCTTAAAGAGTGCGAGCACATCGGGGTTGAGCCCCATGGAGGAAAAGCCCCCGTCGTGGTAGATGTTTTGCATGGTGATATAACGCGTCAGGTCGGAAAACATTACCACGCATAGATCAGCGCAGGCTTCAGCGGGAGCATTGCCGAGGGGAGCCATTTTGTCGGCGTAGTCAAAGAATAGGTCAAACCCCTTGACGCCACTGCCCGCCGTCGTTTTGGTAGGCGACTGGCTGATGGTGTTGACGCGTATTCTTTTCCACTTCCCAAGGTGGTATCCAAAGCTGCGGGCAATGGACTCCAGTAAGGCTTTGGCCTCTGCCATCTCGCTGTAATCGGGAAAGACGCGCTGGGCAGCGATATAGCTCAAGGCAAGTATCGATGCTCCTTCGTTGAAGGCATCCAGCCGCATGCCCGTAGCCATCATCTTGTGGAATGACAGGGCGGAAATGTCGAGTGTTTTGAGCATCCATTCGTAGTTCAACTCCGTATAGCTGCGATTTTTGCGCATGTTGACAGACATGCCGATGGAGTGCAGCAAAAAATCGATCGGGCCATCGAGCAGCTCTACGGATTTGGTAAAGACTTGCTCGAGATCATCGATTTTGGTGGCGTCGGCTGGTATGATTTCCGCCTGGAGTTTTTCTCCCAATTGAGTGATTTTACCAAATCGAATGGCTGCTGGCGTATTGCTCAATGTCAGCCTTGCACCTTCTTCTACGCATCGCTCAGCCACCTTCCATGCTATGGATTGTTCGTCGAGTGCTCCAAAGATGATGCCCCGCTTACCTCGTAGCAAACCCGTGCTCATACGCTTAGTTTTGTGCGAAGGTAGCAAACATAGCGCATATTCCTTAAAGCTGAGTACGATGCGGGAGGTATTTTCACAGCTCTAAACATTGGTTACCTTTACGGATAAAAAGCGATATGATGGGACTCTTTCGCACATGGTGTATTTTGTGGTGCCTGCCGATGGTGCTCCATGCTCAGTATATTTTTAAGGAGGTAGCGATCGATCCCTATACGAAGCTCCATCAGATGGAGCATCAGGGGCGTACGGGCACTTGCTGGAGTTTTGCCACTGCTTCCTTTCTCGAATCGGAGATCTATCGCATACACGGTATTGCTGTAGACCTTTCGGAAATGTACTTTGTCTATCACACTTATTTCGACAAAGCGCGCAATTATGTGTTGAGGCAGGGTAAGACGCAGTTTGGCGAAGGCTCTTTGGCACACGATGCTTTGCGAGTGCTCGACCAAAAGGGTCTTCTGCCCGAATATGCGTATTCAGGACTGAGACCCGGTGATTCTGGATACGACCACAATGCACTATTTCATACCTTAAGTGGAGCCGTCAGTGGTGTCGTACGATCCGCGCGTCTTAAGGGCTATTACCTCGATGCTGTACGTGGAATCTTAGACGCCTATCTCGATCCGCCGCCCAAGGCGTTTCGATTGCCCCTTCATTATCGTGTGGGGGACGTTGACGGGCGGAGCGATTCGCTCTGGACAACTCCGCTTCAGTGGAAGGAGATGTTGGGCTTGCGTGGTGCAGATTATGTGCATTTGAGCTCATTTACCCATCATCCGTTTTACAGCTATTTTGTCTTGGAAGTGCCCGACAATTGGTCGAGTGGGCGATATTTCAATTTGCCTCTGGAGGATTTAGTCGAAGTTGCTAAAGCCGCGTTGAAAGAGGGCTACACGCTCATCTGGGATGGCGATGTCAGTGAGCCCGGATTTAATGCCGACAAGGGTTTGGCTATTCTGCCTGCTACTCCCAATGACTCGATCGCATGGTCACGACCAAGTGCTGAAGTGCGCGTTTCACAGCGCTTGCGACAACACCTCTTTGAGACACTCCAAACGACCGACGATCACCTCATGCATATCGTGGGATTGGTCGAAGATCAACGAGGTACGAACTACTTCTTGGTCAAAAACTCCTGGGGCGAAAGAGGGCCGTACAGGGGATATCTCTACATGTCGGAGGCGTACTTTAAAGCAAAGACTATATCGATTACCCTCCACCGCAACGCTCTTCCCAGCGACCTTAGAGATAAAATGCAGCTGGGCAAAGCTGGAGACTAAAGCGTAGCCTTATTGGCCACTCTTTTTGCCATCGGTGGTGTTTGGAGTGTTATAGACAAATCCGAAGCGGAGGGTATTTGCCAATGGGCTGTGGTACAAGCCGGTGGGCACCAGGTACGAAAAGTTGAGATTGTAATCGGAATAGCGCACACCGAGCCCCCATGTGAGAAACTGCCTTCCGCCCTTGAGGGGATGTTCGTAGAAGTACCCCAAGCGTACGGCAAAGATACCATTGTACCAGTACTCCAAGCCCGTGGAGAGCATCACTTCCTGAAGCTCTTCCGATGCCCCACCTGGTGCATCGGCAAAAGAGCCAAAAATACCGCTAAAGAGGGGCTTTTCTCGGAAGTCGGGTATGCCGTTTTGATCCTTATCGTAGTCGGGATCGTTGATGTCGCGCTGAGGTGTCGGGACGAGGTATTTGTTTAAGTCGATAGTGATGGTCAAGATATTGTATGCATCGAGATTGTAATCGAGGGCTACGCCTAAAGAGAGATTGGAAGGGATAAAATCTGCGGTACCGCGTATGTAAGAGATTTTTGAGCCGATATTCGTTGCTGCCATACCCACAGTGAAGTTGTGATTGCGTCCGCCGATGGGAATATCAGTCTTATACGTCATGCCGAGGTCAATCGCTACGGAATGACCGATTTTGACGGGGTTGCCGTTGACGATCTGGCCGTTAGCGAGGTTGGAGTATATGTAGCGTGTCGAGAGCGAGGAGGAAAACTTATCGGATAGTTTACGCGCGTAGCTGAGGGAAATGTCAAACTCTCGCGGATTGCCCAATCCGATCGACTGGCCGTTTTCGTCGACAAATTCGATCTCGCCGAGGTTGAAAAAACGCACTGCAGCCCCTACGGTTGAGAGCTTGTCGACTTTATATACACCACTGAGGTAGAGCAAGTAGATATCGTTGATGCCAAGGGCGCGCAACCAGGGCGTGTAGGTAAAGGCAAATCCAAAATTGCTTGGATAAAAGGCCAGCGAAGAGGCATTGTAGTGAATCATATTGGGATCAGGGGATAGGGCTACACCCGTGTTGCCCATTCCTCCTGTACGCGCATCGGGGGTAATGCGCAAATACGGCACAGCTGTCAATACCGCGTTGATGAGGCATTCGTCTGTATTGGGATCGACTATACAACCGCGTGCCGGATTCCATTGCTGGGCATAAATTCCAGATAGGAAAAGCACCTGACTGAGGAATGCTGCAACGATATACTTCCGCATCATGTGAAATTTTCGTTTTGTTTTTAATGCTTTTTTAACACACCACACACCGCATTTATTATACCTTCAAGGGTGAATTTTGTTGGTCTGGCCTACGATAAAATCATTTTGCGAATGTCATCTAAATAGTGTCATAATCGCATGAGCTTTTGCATATCTGAAATATAGAGCAAGGTATCTCCACTCTTGAGAGGATATTCGACGCGGAGGCGATAGAGATACATTCCTTGAGGGAGGCTCATCAGCACTCGACCTGTGGAAAATTGAGCAAGTGGGATTCGTACGCTTGATCCCGATACATACCAGTCGACAACACCCCTATGAAGCAACTCCCCCTTTGTAGAGAAGAGATCGATCTGAACTCGCATATTGCCCGAAGGCTGATTGTGTTTGAAGAATACAACAGGTGAACCATTTAACGGGTTGGGACGAATTTGGATATCTTCGACCTGTAGGAGGGCATCGTCGACCACGCGAAAGGTAAGAGTGGCTTCAGAGGCGTTGTTGGCGATATCCCACGCCCGAACCAGTATGGTATGCGTGCCGGGGGTGAGGTTGGACAGAGGATAGTAGATAGTTCCCTTATTGGGTGTATCGACGGCGGGTATGAAAAACTCGTTTAAAATGTAGGTCGATTGGCCATCCAATACGGCAATAATGTCGTGTCCAATACTGGTGCCGCTGAAATTGATACCTGTGTCATCGGCCAAATCGACGATCAACACGGGATCGGGATTGCAAATATCTCCATCGACGAAGCTTCGGTCGTTGATGTAGAGCGCAATGCTCGGAGGAAGATCATCTTGGACACTTCCTCCTCGGGCTTTGCCGATGCGTATGTTCATAAAGGCCCCACGCGCCTCGTCATCATATCCGTCGGTCGCGTAGAGGCTCAGCTTTCCCTTACCGACTTCGTAGATGATGTCTAAGGGCAATGTAGCTGTAAAGGAAAACTTGCCCGCTTTGACAGACACAATCGATTTGTGCAGGATGTTTTTTTGCAGGGAGAACTTCGCTGGTCGGCCGCCATCATTGCCTTTAGTGGTGAGTACAACGGGCTTGTCGAAGAGCGTGACGTAGAGCTTTCCATTAAAATCGGTGACGACCTTACCCCAGCCGTCTTTGATCACGCCGTCAAAGCGCACGGAATCCAAAGCACCGAGAGTGTCGACATATTCCGTAGTGCTAACACCGCTAATCTTGTCGATGTGCACGCGATACTTCGGCACGCTCAAGCGCATCGCTGGATCACCGAAGAGGAAAAACTTTTTTGAGTTGTTGTCGTTGGCTCCCATTTGTACTTTGGCCGTCATGAATACATCGCCGATAATGGGGTCTTTTTTGCTGAAATCTTGCGTCAATGCCTTGACGATTTTATTGGTGAGGTTGTAGTTTTGGGTGGCATAGACCAGGCGCACCGTAGAGAGTAGTACACTGACTCCTCCTACGGGGTGGAAGATGAGCACTTCACCTGCTGAGCGAAATTCCGCCACATCAAACGGCGTAAACGAACACGTAGCTGTGATAAAGAGGGGCAATCGGTTGGGGTTATTCCATTTCAATATGTCGGGTATTTGGAGGATTCGTTCCTGAGCCAATCCCAGCGGCCCTCCATGCCCCAAATACGTCATGAAAAATACCCCTTGATAGATCTTTTTGTAGATGTCTTCGGTCACCTGGGGATACCGCTCTCCGCCCGGTGTGACCAGTTGCTCGTAGGCATCGAGGTAGACTTTTTCGATGTTGTACACCGAATCCCAGCGCTGTATGCTATCCGCCAATTTTTCAATGTCGTTGAAATGGGCGTTGTTGTCTTCATCGTCGGCAATGAGAAGCACACGGTTTTTCCATTCTCCATGGGTTTTGACCGATGTTTCATAGTGGATGATGCGGTCGACGATGAGCTCGGCTTCTTCTGCATTGCGCGCCGGCAGTCGCCCCACCGCAATGTCGAGCAGTCCCTTAATATGCCTTCCCTCTCCGACGTCGAGCAAGCCAAAGTAGTCATCCGATGGATAGGTCAGGATGGGATCAAACGATTCATCGGTTTCGTAGACGGGTATAAAGCTCTCATGGGGAATGTCTTTTTCGATGCCGCGATAGTCGTAGGAGCCGTCGCCGAAGAGTAAGACATACCGAAAGTCGGTCGATCGATCGTACAGCATTTTGATAAAATCGCGTAGCGCCGTCGGATCTTGACGGCCAGACGAAAATTCGTTGTATATCTTTTCTACCCGCACTACGGCTCCTTTCAGTCCTTGAGTTTTTATCCGATGTTGCAACAACTTTTGTGCTGCCTTTTCGGTGGCTTCAAAACAGATGATGAGGTAGTCGAGGTCGGCCATCCCATGGAGATTCTGATTGTCGACCTTGCCCACTGCAAAGGGACGATAGAGCTCCACTAAAGGATTAAAAATGACGTGGAGCCACGGCTTGCCACTGTGTTCGTATTGCACTTCGATGGTCTGCCCCTCTCGTTCGTATTCGATTACCGAGGCATCAAAGGGATTGGTGACATCCCATACCATTGCACCTTGAGGTACATTTTTTACTGAATATCCCACGCTCGGCTCGTCGAGACTACGCCCATCGAAGACCAGAATTTGAGCTTCGCCCTTTAGGTCATACTCTTTTCTGTAGGAAATCGCAATCCAATCGAGCCATCCGACGCTCACACTACCCGATGCGGGATATTCGAGCTCGATATTGAAATCGTCTGCATAAAGCGTTTCATCGACAAAGAGACTGCGCGCATAAGTTGCCTCGTAAATGCGCGGGTTGATCGTAGGACAGGGCTTGTACATTTGGTTATCGCCGAGGCGAATGATGAGGCTGTTGGTACTGCTTGAGCGCGCCACAAAGTGCAGCTGTAAGCGAATGGGTTCATTCTTGACAAAATGCTTCGTATCGAAATATTGCGAATAGTTTCGACTGCGTACATTGTCGAACACATCATTGACCCAAATTTTACCCCCCCCTTCGTAGGAAGGAGCAGCTCCCAGTACATTGATGTGATCTTCTTCGTACCGCTGATACGCATCATACGACGTAGAGCGATAGGCCACTGTTGGGGGCATGGCGGTGCTCCGTATGCGCCTACTTTCTCGCGTAGGATCGATTTTTATAAAATAGTACTGAGCAGTGTCGTAGATGTTGGCAGTGACCATCCAGCTCCTGGTGTTGGTATCGTAATACCAGCGATGTGGCCCCTCAGCATAAAAGTAGATTCGATCTTCCGGATCCCAACGTCCATCATCGAGCCCTTCGAAGTAAAGGGGGATTTCTCGCAAATCATACATTTCTGATGCACCCACTGTTTCGGGAAGTGGCCCCCCTCGCTGGCCATAAAGATGAAACTGACGGGGATTGAGCTGGGACAGGTCTATACCCAACGCATTCAACAGTTCCGCATCGATGACGTGAATGCCGTATTTCTTTACACCTATTTTATACACTTTTCCATCGGCCAATACCGAGCGCGTCACTGTATCACCACGCCATTCGACGCGAGCGGTAGCAGGGCGTATCCTTGTGGTAAAGCTTGCCCTTTCCAATTTATAGAGTTGGTCTCCTATGCGCTTCAATGGGACGAGCTCCAGTTCTACATACCACTGATCCCGCGCCTTCCAGACGGAAGCGTTCCACATCAGCGTATCCCCCAATCCCTCGAAGAGCTCTGTAGCGGGTGCGTTTTCTATCGGTTTCCAGTTTTGTTTTGTCCAGTGTAGGTGCACTTCAGCACGATGGGGTAGGGCAATGCGCTTGTGTACGACAGGCAGCTTGCCAAAGGAGCCAATAGAGTACTCCCCATAGGGCATTTCGAGGCCTTGCATAACCTCCACCTCCTTCCACTCAATGGCGATTTCATGCGTATTTTGACCAAAGGCAGCAATTGCAGCAAATGCGATAAAATAGAGCCATGACCAATGGGTAATGGAGGACACGCGTAAGGTATTCATCGGTAAGCTAATTTGTTTTAAAAAAGCAACGACAGAGCACATGGGTTAGTATGAAGGCATGAGGTCATTATGGATCTGTATCGTACTTTCGCCATATATATCGTTGATAGGGTATAAAACCGTAGAAGATCATGCTGGAATGGCGTCTTTTTATTCAACGCATGAAATGGTGCGTCTTTGGGCTATTGACTTTTGTTCATGCCTGTGTGTCGCAAGAGATAGTAGGACATGTGGTGGTGGGAGCGGAACGCATGGATATGTACATTCCACTCCTGGAGGGGAAGCGCGTGGGCCTCGTTGTCAACCACAGTTCGTTGGTGAAGGGCACACACCTCATTGATACGCTGTTGGCACGAGGTGTGCGGGTGGTGCGCCTTTTTACCCCTGAGCACGGCCTGCGCGGCCAAGCCGATGCGGGGGAAGTGGTGCGCAGTGGTCGCGATGGGCGTACTGGATTGCCCGTTGTTTCGTTGTACGGCAAGACGAAGAAGCCCCAACCTCAGCATTTGGAAGATATCGACGTAGTCG